>JBBREA010000121.1:0-9077 GCA_038203385.1 Acidimicrobiales bacterium
AGGAAGCCCCTGTGCAGGCACAGTGCCCCAATGGCGTGGGCGACTATTGGCACTTCATCATCGCTCCCAACAACGGGACGTATTCGTTCGTCTCCATCACCTTGAAGCTCGACGGTGTCACCATGGTGTTCGGCGCCGACAAGATCATTCTCAACGGCACCCAGAAAGACAACGTGTTCATCGAGGTTCCGGCTGGATACGAGCTCGGCGACCTCACCAACGACGGTTCCAGTGCCGTCATCTCGCCTGCTAGCGGCACCCCGAAGTTCGTGCTGTCGCACCTATGTGACGGCACGAATACCGCGGTAACCACGACGACGACTCAGCCAGCACCAACCACCACCGCAGCACCAACCACCACCGCAGCACCAACCACCACCGCAGCACCAACCACCACCGCTGCACCAACCACGACTGAAGCAACCAGCACGACCGCTGCAACAACCACGACTGAAGCAACCAGCACGACGGCTGCTGAGTCGACCACGACAGCACAGCTGACCTCGCCTCCGCCCGAGAACCGGTCTCCGGTCAACACCCTGGATGTCAGTGCCGGTGGGCCGGTTCCCACACCGGCACCAGGGGTACAGTTGCCGAGCACCGGCGGTTCCGCGAGCCGCACGGCCCTCTTGGGCGCACTGCTCCTCGTGGGCGGATCGATCCTCGCCATCACCGCTCGCCGCCGCTCCGTCGGCTGAGCAATGAAGTCGGTCCAATGACCGACGAATGACTCCGATGCCCGGGGATCAGCGAGTTCGCTGACTCCCGGGCATCGACGCGTCAGGGTTGCGGCCAGCCCTCACGGCGAGCGCCACGCGCGGCCAACATGTCCGTGACCTGTTCGATCGACCAACCCTTGGCCACCGCCGACCGGATCATGTCGGTCTGGCTCTCGGGAGCCAGACCGCCGATGGGCGGGTCGCGATCGAGGTTCGTGGGGAACGCGTAACCCTCACAAGCTGCGGCGATGACGTTCTCGCGGGCTCGATCGTCGAGGGCTGCAAGAAAGGGGTAGGCAGCGAGCGCGGTGCGATCAGGGGTCATGGTCTCCATGGTTCGACCGAACGCGGACGACACCTGGAGGAGATTTGCAATTCGCTGGAAGCCCTCGACGCGGTTGGCACCGGCACCGTGCATGAGCGCTGGGTTGAAGAACACCATGTCGCCGGCACGCAGCGGCAGTTGCACCTTGAACTCGTGGAACGCCTCTCGGAAGTCATCCCGGTACGACGCGATGAACCCGGCGTCGCAAAGCTGCGAGAACGGCAGCAGCATGGTGGGACCCGACTCGAGTGGCATGTCGGTGTGGGCCACCGCAGCCTGCAGCGTGAGACCCTGCGACATCAGGTGTACATGGCGAGGGAAACGGTCCATTTCGTCTGCGTCATAGAAGCCGACGTGATAGTCACGATGTGGGGCTTGCGCGTCCCCACCAGGATTCACGCGGTTCACCTGAGCGCTGATTTGGTAATGAGGGCCCAGCCAGGCTTCGCAGCCCAGCGCGATTGCGTCGGCCGTGTAGTAGGCCGCAAAGATCTCAGGTGAGCGTTCCGCCAGTTTTTCGTGCGAGTTCCAAATGCGATCGTTGCTGCCCGCCCTGGCGAAGTGGTCACCAATCGCCTTCCCCTCCGCGTGTTGCTCGGAGATGATCGCCTGGAAGACCTCGGTGGCTTCGTCGAGCCGGTTGGTCGATCCGAGGGCTCCGCTCACCGCGAACACGCCTGGGCCTTTGCCGAGCACCCAGGCCAGTTCGCCCATGAGCGCCCTTCGATCGACCGAACTGCGGTTGATCGCAGCGAACGCTCCCCCATCGTAAATGGGCACGTTGCGAGCGACGCTCACCGCGAACGGAACATCGTCGGGCGTGATCGTGCGACCGATCAATTCACGGAACGCGTCGATGCTGTAATCGCTCTCGACGAAGTACGAGTCGGTGTACTTTCCCGCTGCTGTGTAGCTGGCCATAGAGCGAGCGTACGCCTGCCAACCGGGTGGATCATCAGCGTACGATCGACCATGTGGGGACTCCAGAAAACGCTCCACGCACGGTAGCTGTATCGATCCAGGAAGCGAGCCCAAGAAGCGAGCCCAATTCGCATCGGTTCGATCGATCGGCCAATCACACGAAACGCGGTCGATGACCCGGTTACGCCCGAGCGAGATGCACCGCACCGGGCCCGAAACATGAAAACGACGACGCAACCGCCCACCTGCTGAGGTCATGATCGGCGAACCAGCGCTGACGCACCTAGGCGAGCGAGTCGGCGAGGTCAGCGCCGCCCACCATCTGACGATGCACCTCGACGACGAACTCGGCACACTCGAGATCACGCACCACTCGCCAGGTCGTACTACACCGGCTCGCCCGTCATCACCAGAACACTGAGTACCTCTTGACACCCCGGGTCGAGCAGCCGGAAGGCCAACCTGACTCGCCGACGCTCATCGCTGCTGACGACGCGGTCGGTTGGATCGAGCGCTCCTGTCGATTCTGAAGACCCGATGGTCAGTGATTCGTGTCGTCCCACCCGGTCGAACGTGGTCGAGGTGAGGCCAACGGTCAGCCGACGACGTTGCCGACGAATCTGGCGAACTTCGTTGGCTGCTGTGGTGGCCGACCAACCCGGCAACTTGTCAGGCTCACGAATCGTGTCGAGCCGTTCGGCAAGTCGAAGCCAGGTGGCGGCAAACGCATCGTCACGCACGTCTGGTTCGACGCTCATCATGTTGACCGTCTTCCACACCACCAGTTGTAACCGACCGACGGTGCCGAGATGACGTTCGATCACGTCGAGATTGAAGCGCGAGATGCCGGGGAATTTTGCGATGACCGCCGACGTCGACCCCACGTAGCGGCTCACGAACTGCACGGTACCGAGCAGGTCGAGTCGACGTCTTCTCGCGCACAAAGGAGCACAATGAGCACGGAATCCAGATAGTTCGGACAGATGACGCTGTTTTGTCGTCATCGTTTCGTAACATGGCGACCGTGTGGTCACTGTTGGGACAAATCATGCGCGCACCGCACGGCGGGGTGAAGCACCGGCATCGAGACACGAAGCGTGCTGCACTGGCCACTTCGTTGCTGCTCGGGGCGGTGACCCTCTTTGCGCCTTCGGTGTCTGCCGATGATGCCGCAGAGCGGGCCGCAGCCGAGATTCTGGATGCCCGTGAGCGCGCCAACGCCGCAGCTCAAGCGATGTTCGATGCCGAATCAGAACTCGACTCGCTCACCATCGAACTCGCCGCCGCCGAGCTACGCCTGGTTCGAATGGAAGCTGATGTGGCCGAGCTTCGCACCGGCCTCGAGGCGGCGGCAGTTCGGCGTTTCGTCGGTTCCGATGAGTCGGCGATCTTGCTGTTCAACGATGTCGGGCAGAGCAACGACAACGCGACGGCCGACGTGTACTACGGCGCCGCCACCGAATCGGAACTCGTGAAGGCAGACGACTTCGACGTGGCGATCAACAACCTCGACGATGCTCGCGCCGACATGGAACAGACGAAGGCCGAGACCGAGGCTGCCCGCGACAGCTTCTCCAGCCTGCAAGCTGCCGCTGAGGCCGAGGTCATTCAGCTCCAGGAGATCGAGGAGCAGCGCCTGAAAGACGTCGCCGTTCAAGAGGCGTTGGAACGCCAGCGGCTCGAGCGAGTGGCACAGGCACAGGCACAGGCTGCAGCGGATACAGCAGCCGCTGAGGCCGCCCGAAAAGTCGAATCGGCACGGATGCAGGCTGCGCAGCCTGCCGTCGTCACCAACACGCAGGCGGCCGCAGTAAACGCTGGAACCAACTCGGGAGGAGCACCCGACAACTCGAACTCGGGCAGCGACTCGTCGGGCAACTCCCCAGCTTCACCGGCACCCGATGCACCAGCACCGGTTACCCCCCCGCCCGCCCCCGCCCCAGTGATCGCCAACCCCGAGCCACAACCAGAACCGGACGCTGGTTCTGGCATGGTGTGCCCCATGCGCGGTGCGTATTCCTTCGCCAACACGTGGGGAGCTCCGCGGTCCGGCGGGCGCAGCCACCAAGGTGTGGACATGATCTCACCGAACGGGACTCCCATCGTTGCGGTCGAGAGCGGAACGGTTCAGTTCAAAACCACCAACCTCGGCGGTAACTCTGTCTGGCTCAGCGGCAGCTCAGGCACCAAGTACTTCTACGCGCACCTCAGCAGCTGGGAAGGTTCCAGCCGCACGGTGTCTCGCGGGGAAGTGATCGGTTACAACGGGTCCACCGGCAATGCCGGCATTCCGCACCTGCACTTCGAGGTACACCCCAACGGCGGCGCAGCGGTCAACCCGTACCCCTACGTTCGTGCGGTGTGCTGACTCCGACTGTTGGTTGCAGCCCGCTAGGTGCGCTGAACATATTCAGCCGCTGACTGCTCGCCCATCGCTGCGAGGTGCTGGGAGCGATACGCGTCTCTCACTGCGCCACGCGGGTGAGTGAATCCGTCGCCCAAGTGCGCTCGTGTTCGTCATCTCCACTCCCAGCACTTACGGCTCCCAGCACTCCCAGCACTCACGACATGTATCGACAACCGGATAATGCCATCAGGCTGCGCTGGTGTGCGTATCGGCGAACTCCGCTCATGTTTCAAGCCGACTCCTGGTGGGCAGCGTGGTAAGGATCGTCATGGCCGAACGCAGGAAGCAGCAAACCGCCACCTTGATCGGCAGCACATCTCGCAAGCAGACGGGTCGGCACACGGCACGTCTCGATCTGCACGATGGCACCCCCTTCTGGCCGCGCCGCGACGGCATCATCGCGGTGCACCCAACGTTGAAGCGCGACGAACAGTGCGATGTCGTCGTCGTGGGCGCAGGCATTACCGGATCGCTGATCGCGCTCGAACTCACGCGTCGAGGGATGGACGTCGTGGTGGTGGATCGTCGCGACGCGGCCGGCGGCAGCACCTCGGCGAGTACGGCGATGTTGCAGTACGAAATCGACGAACTGCTGGTGGATCTGACAGCCGCGCTCGGGCTGGAAGCTGCGCACACCGCGTACCAGGAATGCAATCGCGGAATCGACCTCGTGGAACGCGCCACTCAGGCTGTGGGCCAGTCGTGTGGATTCAGGCGTTCACCAAGCGTGTTCATCGCGCCAAGAAGGCCAGACATCAAGACACTGCGAGCCGAGTTCAGCGCTCGAGAAAACGCAGGATTTCAGGTGACGTGGCTGGACGAGGCCGAACTGCGGTCGAAGTGGGGGCTCACCGGGAGGGCGGCCATCGAGTCAGAAGAGGGGGCATCGGTCGACCCCTATGCGCTCGGCCTGCACGCGCTCGCGGTGGTGCAACGTCGCGGCGGACGCGTGTTCGACCGCACCGAGATCGTCGACTTCCAGTTCTCGCCGCGACGCGCTCGGCTCGCCACGAGTCGCAACGCCACGATCACCGCCCGCCACGTGGTGCTGGCGACCGGCTACGAAGTATCTGCGTTGCTGCCCGACCTTCCCATCACGCTGAACAGTTCGTTCGCGCTCGTCAGCGAACCGATCGAGCGGCTCGAAGCGAAGTACCCGGACGGTCTCCTGTGGTGGGACCACGACGATCCCTACCTGTACGGACGCACCACCGACGATGGCCGCATGCTCATCGGCGGGAAAGACGAGTCGTATCGAGATCCGCTACGACGGCGGCGTGCCATGTCGACCAAGACCCGGGCATTGGCCTCGTCATTGGCGAAACGGTTGCCGGATCTCACCGACGTCGAGGTCGCATTCTCGTGGGCCGGCACGTTTGCCGAGACCACCGACGGCCTTGCCTACATCGGCTCGCATTCGAAGTTCCCGCTGTGTCAGTTCGCGCTCGGCTTCGGAGGCAACGGCATCACTTACAGCGCATTGGCCGCCGAGTACATCGCCGACAACATCGACGGTACCGGCGCGTCTCAAGCTGCACGACTGTTCGATCTCGAGCGCCCAGTCATCCGGCCCAGCTGAACAGGGCGCTCAGCGACGGCCTGACCGCCTGAGGAGGCGGCATGGCCCCCGCGATCGAACGCGTCTGAGGCCGAATCAGAAACCCAGCCTGGCCGCGAGGTCAGGCCTCGGCTTCACGCATCGAGTCGCAGCGTCACGGTCACCTCATCGCCGAGGTCGATCTTCTCAACCTTGCGTACGGCAACCTTCACCGGCACCAAATACATGTCGCCCTTCGGGAATAAGGACGTCGTAAAGGCGGTGGTGCCGATGCACGCCTTTACCGGGATCACGCCCCACCCGTAAGTGACCAGAGCGGCAACCGCTTCGATCGCTGCGCTCTGTTCTTCGGGGACCGGCACGAAGTAGAACGGCGACGGCCCACGCCAATGAATGACCTCGCCTCTGAACTCGAGCTCCATGACAGCCGAGCTTATGCAACAGGCGCCGACATCCCAGGGTGCGCCGGCGGTACAGCGTCAGCCGTCGGTAAGGCGGTCCATCGGCGCGGCCTTCTCGGTCCATTTGGCCATCCGCCCCGGATGACGCAATCCGACGACGAACTGCTGACCAAGATCGGTTCGCCGCCCGTCGCTGTGCAGCCGATCGGGCCAACCGCGGTGCTGATGGTAGCCAGAGGCGGTGTAGATCAACTTGCTCCCCAACTGGCCGCGCCGATAATCGGGCTGCACGAAGATCTCGTCCACGATCGCCGTGTCGGCCCACCAACGAATCGCCCCAGCTTGTGACACGCTACGAATCGGCATCCCGACGAATTCGACGTCGGACACAACAGTTCCGCCTGGCATGTGGTCGGTGGCGAAGGCGACGAGCGTCACTCTCGGCCGCTCCTCCTCCCGTTGTTGCAGCACCACGAACCACGCTTCCGGCGCGCCGGGAGCACCGGTGGTCATGACCGTGATCACTGGGCGGGCGGATCGATCGATGTCTGCGCTCCACAGCATGTCGCCCGCAGGGGGAACAGCCGCAAGCGGCCCGGGTCCCACAGTCGCACCATCGTCATGATCGGCGTTCTGGTAGCAGCAGACTTTCCAACGCCCGTCGGACAAGGGACTCTGCCGGTGATACCAGGCGTTGCCCGGGAGGGCCACGGTCGGATCAGGCCGAGCGGCGGCGAGCGAGGCCCGTGGTTCCCAAGCCGAGTGCCACCAGCAACGCTGCGAACAACGCTGTGCCACGTTCCTGCCCGGTGTCGGGTAACACAGGCGCCAAGGTTGTTGGTGCTGGGGGCACAACCGCCGACTGCGTAGTGGTTGGCGCCGGTGTCGTGGTTGTCGTTGCAGCCACTGTCGTTGTTGCCGCGACGGTCGTCGTTGTCTCCATGACCGTCGTCGTCGTATCTGCGACCGTGGTGGTGGTCTCAGGCGGGATCAGCGAAACAACGACCTGAATTCGTGTCGGCTCGGATGTATCGAGAGCGAACCCGGTGAACGAAGTGTTCACGCCGGGGAGCAACTGGTACCCGCCACCGACATCGTCTACCCCGAGCATGCGCAGCTGATCCGTGTCGCCGTTGCAGTACCAGCTGAACAACATCTCGTTTGGCTGGATGGCGTATTCCGTCATGCCAGACCCGGCTGGATCCTCACGGTCTCCCAGCAGATGGAGAATCCGAACGCGCCGACCGGCAACGTCTTCACTCTTTGCGACTTCATCCGGATCGCCATTCATGTAGAAGTCTTCGTAGCCCCCCAGAACCCAGCCGAGTTCCGTGCGACCCATGTCTTCGAACTCGGCATCACAGTATGCGTCGAACCGCGACTTGCGAAGGTCGCGAGCCGCGTCGGCATAGCCGAAGTCGAATGCGTCGACAATCAGGTCGATATCCACCCCCGCTGGCACCGGCACCAGTTCTTCGGTGACCACATCAACGATCAGCTTGCCCTGGCCGAAGTCGGCCTGACACGGGAGGAAGTGCGACTCCCACATCTCAGCAGTCCACTCATCAGATTCCGCAGGCGGATCGCTCTCGACATCGATGCACCGAACTTGCTGGTCGCCGGCGAATGTCGTTCCTGTTGCCGAGAACGCTACGGCGGTTGCTGACACGACACCCACTGCCGATCCGACTCGTACTGCGTTCGACCTGAAACTGCGAGGTGCCATCGTGAACCTTTCGTGTGTTGCCGCCTTCGGCGAGACCGTGGCCGACTGTAGCCGACGGCGACACACAGCCCAGCGACCGGCGTGGACCCAAAGAGATGCTGAACGGCGGTTTACACGAATCGGGAGGCCACCGCGTCGATTCGGTACTGCAGGCGCGCGTTACGGTCGTTTGACATGGCACAAGTTTCTGGGCATGCAGGCCAGCAGGCGGTTGCAGCAATCGCTGCCTACGGCACCGACGTGATGTTCACGCTCAACGGCGGTCACATTTGGCCGCTCTACGACGCGGCGCGTGATCAGGGGATGCGCGTGGTCGACACTCGCCACGAACAGTCGGCGACGTTCGCTGCTGAGGCCTACGCGAAGCTCACCCGACGACCAGGATTCGCAGCGCTCACGGCCGGTCCGGGAATCACCAATGGCGTGTCGGCGATCACGTCGGCGCACTTCAATGGTTCACCGGTCGTCGTGCTCGGCGGCCGCGCCCCGCAGGGACGGTGGGGGGCTGGTTCACTGCAGGAACTCGACCATGTGCCGATCGTGTCGTCGATCACGAAGATGGCGGCCACGGTCACCGACCCTTCCCAGGCGGGTGCGATGGTGCACGAAGCAGCCCGGTTGGCAATCGAGCCGCACCGGGGTCCGACGTTCCTCGACTTTCCCCTCGACGTGTTCGGCCCCTCCGTCGGCGAATTTCCCGACGTCGGGTCGTCCGACGGGATGGGTACTGCGCCCGACAGCGATGATGTGTCGGCGCTCGCTTCGCTGGTCGCCGGCGCCGAGCGCCCGGCGTTCCTGGTCGGCTCGGACGTCTACTGGGACGGCGCATGGGACGAACTGGTCGCGGCGGCGACTCAGCTCGGTGTGCCGTGCTTCTTCAACGGGATGGGTCGCGGATTGTTGCCGGCCGATCATGATCTGGCATTCCTCCGCACTCGCGGACTGCTCAAGCAGCGCGCCGACGTCGTCGTGGTGCTCGGCACGCCGCTGGACTTCCGATTGGGGTTCGGAACGTTCGGT
>JBBREA010000122.1:0-8991 GCA_038203385.1 Acidimicrobiales bacterium
ACGACCACGACCACGACCACGACCACGACCACGATCGCGCCGTCGACCACGACGACGACGACGACGACGATTGTTCCATCAACCACAACCACGACGATCCTTCCATCGACCACGACCACCACGTTCCATCCGTTACCCACGACCACGACCACGACCACGAACACGAACACGACCATGACCATGACCACGATCACGAACGATCGGGCGATGACTGGCACCATCACTGGACGCGTGTGGATCGACTCCAATGGCAACGATCAGTTCGATCCGACCGAGATCTCCGTCGACGGCGTGCCGTTCACTCTCCGGGCAATGGCGGGCGGAAATCTGGTGGATGGAGTCGACACGAGCGGTAATCCATCTGGAACGGTGCTGATCCACACCGGCAGCGATGGATCGTTCCGTGTGGAAGGGTTGACCCCCGGTCGCTACGCGATCAGCGCTTCGATGACCCTTGGCGGCTTCCGGTACACGTATGACTCGGACGGTGGGGATGACTGGTTGATCGACGTCACCGTCGTCGCCGACGGAACCGCCGTAGCCGACGCGGCGGGAGTGGCCGCTGGTGCCCTGGCTGTCACTGCCGTTGACAACGACTCGCTCGCGCCGCTGGCCGACGCATCGGTCTCATGCATTTGGGCCGGCCTGGACGGCACCTTCGCCACGTTCGACGACCGAGTCATCAAGTCGGTGGCGAACAGCACCGGCGTCGCCATCTTCCCAGGTGTTCCGGCTGGGGAGTACGAGTGCCGGGCGACTACCCCGACGGGCGCAGTCTCCGGTTCGACCTTCGCTACGGTCGACGTCGCCGAGACCGGGGTGCGACTTCCTGTCGCCGGCCCGTCGATGGTGACGCTACCGACCACCGGCGGGGACCTCGGACGATCTCTGCAGTTCGCAGTCATGTGCGCCACGGTGGGTATGGGTCTCTTGCTCATCACACGTCGGCGTACCTCACGCTGAATCGACTCGCACCGCAGTGGATGGTGGCGAGACGGGTGCTTTCGCTGCACACCAAGCGCTCTTCAGTCCGAATTCACTGAGCCTTTGTGGTGATGCGTGTGGAGCAGGTCTGCCCGGTGGCGGACGCCTCGAAGCGGCAGTTCACTCACGTTCACCTCTGGTGCCAGCAAGCGTCGAATGCGGACACGAGGGATTGGGTGCCAGCACTTCCGGCCACGTTCCCCTTCTTGGCAGTCGTAGCCGACCGTGACGTGCCAGCGAAGGCCTCGGATGTGGCTTCCGGGTTGACCGGCCAGCTGGGATTGCTGAATTCAAACGGGGTGACACGGCTCGCTGGCGCTTGCCGTGCCACCCCGAGAGTGGGTCAGTCAGAGCAGGTCAGCCCGTGACGTAGATAGTCCGTGTCGCCTGGTCCAGCGCTGCGAGGTCCGCAGAGGTGACGAACTGCCAAGCAAGCACGAACGAATAGGCGCCGTCCGGGTCGGTGGCGCCCACGACCGCATAACCGGTCGTGGTGTTGCCGCACTCGTACCACACCTGCCACAGCCCGACGTACAAGCCGTCGTCGTAGTCGAGCACTCCGCTGGTGTCGAGGCATGTACCCTCGGGGAGGCCGTAGTTGGCCAGTGCCTGCTGAAAATCGAGCGCTCCCTCGACGGCAACGGCGAACATGCCCGGAACCTCCCACGACTCGGAAAGGGTGGCGAGGTTCGTCGACGCCGAAATCCACGGGGCGCCATTCAGTGGCGCCGTATCGATGTCGGCCCACTCCGCTGGCACCTCGACGATCATTCGACCCGTGTCGTCCACCAGCGACGTGTACTCGTAGGTGGTGCCCTCCTCGACCGGCGCCTCGCCAGAGGTCTCGATCTCCTCGGCGAACGAGAACGCCTGGGTCAAGGCCTTGTCCGGGTTGTTGATTTCGCCCCGAAGCACCTCTTGGGAATCGAAGCGGAGCACCTCGATCGCCATCGGTTCGCCTTCGCCGGCGGTGCGGATGACATCGCAGTAGTCCTTCATCGTGCCGTCGGTGCCGAGTGGCAGGCCGTTGAGGGCGGTGACGATGTCGCCCGGCAACAGGCCTACTGCGGAAGCGGGGCTACCGGCCGCCACTGCGGCCACCCACACACCCGAGGTGCCTTCACCGTCGTTGACTGCGGAGCCGTTGATGCCGAGAGACTCGAAGTCACCCTCGTACAGATTTTCGACGACGCCCTGCGCGAGTTTGCTCGAGATCGCAAAGAACTGGCTGGTGCCAGTACCCCAGTCACCGCTCGCGTAGTGGACGCCGACGACGCGTCCGTCGGTACCGACGAGCGGTCCACCGGAGTTGCCAGGTTGGGTCTGCGCGTCGTGTTGAATCACACGGTCGATCGACGACCACGGGGTTTCGCCGTCGGCGTCGGCCTTGGAGACGATGCCGCGCGTGAGGGTGTATTCCGGATCACCGAGCGGGAAGCCAGCGGCGTAGATCTCTTGACCGACCGTCGGCTCGCCGTCCATCCATGCAAGAGAAGGAAGTTCATCGCTGTCGATCTTGATCAAGGCAAGGTCGTTGCACTCCGATACCCCGACGATCCGGGCGTTGTAGCTCTCGGACGTGTCGCCGCCGAGGTACACCTCGAGTGACGCTGCGCCGGTGACAACGTGGTTGTTGGTGACCGCATAACCGTCTGGGCTGATCACAAAGCCGCTGCCGGACCCAGCGCCTGATTGCAATCCGACCTCTGGATCGCGGAACGAACCCTTGGCCACGATTTGCACGATGGCCGGTTGTACGTCTGCGAAGCTGCTGATTCCCCCGGCTGCCGGCTCGCTGGTGGCCGGCGCAGCCGCCGTGGTGGCGGGCGCCGCCGTCGTCGTGGCTACGACGGTCGTGGCGGGCGCGCTCGCCTCGGTCGTGGCTGGCGCTGCGAGGGTGGTGCTCGCTTCGTCGACTGCGATCGGAGTACTGCCTCCACATCCTGCTACAACCAGCATGAAGCCAGTTGCCCCCACCAATAGTCGTTTTTGGTTCATGTGCCCTCCGATGCCCGTTGACTAATTCGCTGTTGTGTTCACTGCGACCCGACTCACCTTACACATCAGTCAGGTCGCGCCTAGCCGTGATGGCCGGTAATAAAATTCTTGACAAAATCTATCAATTTCCTGATAACCGGTGGCGCTCTCGCCGTGAGCGGTTGGGTGCGCACACAGGTCCCACGCGTCGGGTCATCCGATTGCCCCTCACTCGATGACAATATTCGCGCAAAACGCTCAAGGCCGGTACCGATTTTCTGGCCTCGACTGAGGTAAGCCGCCCAGCGATCCACTCGGGTCTGCGCTAGCGCCTGGGTTGTTGCCGTGGATTTGGTGTTCTGTGTTGGTTTGGTGTTTCTGTGTTGGTTTGGCCTGCCAGGCGATCGGGTAGCGGAGACCACGAGGGAGACCACGAGGTCGGCTGCGGCTTGGTCCCGCGGGTGTCTGGATTCCCTCTCGTACCGTCCACACGGACACCAACAGGGAAAGGAATTTAGTCCGATGGGAAAGGAGGGCCAGGCGTCTCGGAACGACGGGGTCCGACGGTGCGACGCGATTGATCCCGTGGCCGCTATCGAGCGTCTGGTGGCTCCGTGCTGAACGGTTACGCACTGACACTGGTGGTCTGCGGAACGGTCGTGCTCTTGGCCGCCTGGTTGCCGCAGTACCTCCTCGGTCGACCGTTGTCGATGCCGATGGTGCTACTTACCATCGGCGCTGCTGCATTCGGCGTCGGGCCGGGCCTCGGCGACGTCGACTTTCGTGATCACCTCGAGATCACCGAACACGTCACCGAACTCGCTGTGCTCATGTCGCTGCTCGGCGCAGGTATCGCCGTCGACCGGCCGCCGGGGTGGCGGCGGTGGTCCAGTACCTGGCGTCTGCTGGGAATCGCCATGCCGTTCACGATCGGAGCGATCTTCCTCTTGGGTTGGGCGGCCGGGCTCGCTCCCGCGACCGCCCTCCTGTTCGGCGCCGTGATTGCACCGACCGACCCGGTGCTTGCCGCAGACGTACAGGTCGGTGAGCCGACTGTTGAAGGCCAACCGGTCGAAGAAGAAGATGAAGTGCGATTCGCCCTTACGAGCGAGGCAGGTCTCAATGACGGTCTGGCGTTTCCGTTCGTCTTCGCCGCCGTTGCAATGGCGGCAGCGGCGCAGAGCGGGGAGTCGTGGTTTGTCGAGTGGCTGGTAGCGGACCTCGTCGTTCGGGTGTCCGTGGGGGCCATCATTGGTTGGGCGGCTGGTCGGATGCTCGCTCGGATCTTCTTCGACCCACCCCGCCCGCTGGTCGCCTTGGCGGAGGGCACCCACGGATTCGTTGCGGTGGGGGCGATCCTCGTCACATACGGGCTCACCGAGATCGCACATGGATACGGATTTCTAGCGGTGTTCGTCGCGGCGGTCACGCTTCGCCACCGACGACGAGATGACACATACCACGCTGTGGTCCACGGGTTCATCGAGGAACTCGAGCAGCTCTTCAGCGTTGCGTTGTTGGTGCTGCTCGGTGGGGCGATGGCGACCGGCCTGTTCGAGCACTTGACCTGGCGTGGTGTGCTCGGTGGCCTGGTCGTCATCTTCGTGGTTCGACCCGTGGCCGGGTGGCTGGCGCTGATCGGGTTCAAAGTCCCCATCGGTCAACGGCGGGCGATTGCCTTCTTTGGCATTCGCGGGGTCGGTTCGATCTATTACCTCGCCTTCGCCGTCCAAAAGGCAGAGTTCGTCGGGGAGGACGAGGTGTGGTCAGCCGTCGCGTTCACGATCGTGGTGTCGGTGCTCGTCCACGGAGTGACCGCAACGCCGGTCATGCGCGCCCTGGATCGGCGTTATGCCCGCCGCCGACCGCCCGATTCCTCCCTCAATTCGATGGCAGCAATACAGTCGTCTGGGGCGGGGGACTGACAAGAGCGAACCGACCTACTGGGGATCGACCGGTCCGGCGGCGTCGACCTTGTCCCACTTTGCGACCAACTCCAGAAATCGGGCTGGCTCCCCGGTCTGGCCTCTGAACGTGAGGGTCCGGCCGTCATCTTCGACAATGCGCTGCGACTCGACGAGGGCTTCGTACCCGCTCGAATCCATGAACGTGAGGTCATCGAGCTCGATCACCATCACCGCGTGGTTTCCGGCCGTCGAGGTGACGATGAGTTTGCCGCTGCTCGCCCGATCCAACTCGCCCGCGGCGTGGACGATGCAGCTCTTGCCCTCGACGTACACGTCGAGGACGAGTCCGACGTTGGCTGTCGTTGAACTATCGACTACGGGAATCGCTGGCGTGGTGACGATCACATGGCCTCCTTCAACGAAGGCGCAGCCATGGTCCGGAGCGACGCGTACAGGTGCGAAATGCACCTGTCAGATTAGAACGTACACCCAGCGAGGCCGAAGCGGCAATAACTTTGTCTTACCCACCCGGAATGGCTGCTGATGTTCGGCGGCGGGGTGCGTGGTGGGGTAGGATTCGAGGTACTACGCCGGTCCAGCCCTTGCCGTCCGCTCTGCAACGAACGAGGAACGCATGGATTCTGGAACGTCATTTTGTTTTATCGTGAGGTCCCAAACATGAACGCGGACCAATCGTCTCGCCTAGCGGTCGCGTTTGCACGTGAGACAGCGCGCTCATCTACGGGACGGCTGTGCACGGCTTGCGTGGACGTGCTCGCCGTCACAGGTGCGGGGATCACAATCATGGGTGGTGATCAGGCTGGCCCGATCTGCGTGTCGGATACCAGCGTCGCGGCGTTGGAAGACTTGCAGTACACCGTCGGGCTCGGACCCTGCCGTGACGCGTTCCGCTCTGGTGTCTCGGTCCACGCTCCCCGGCTCGACCTCGACGCATCGATGCGCTGGCCGTCGTTCGTCGCCCTCGCCCTCGAGTCAGGGATCGGCGCCGTATTCGCATACCCGCTCATCGCCAACGGAGCGAAGGTCGGTGTACTGACCCTCTACCAACAGGCGGAAGGATCGCTCACCCAAGCGCAACACGACGACTCGATCGCCCTTGCAGAAGTGCTCACCGAAACGGTGCTCAGCCTGCAAGATGACGCCCCCTCCGGCACACTCGCTGCCGGCCTGGACGACGCTTTGCAATATCGCGCCGAGATCTACCAGGCATCTGGCATGATCGCCATCCAACTCTCGATCCCGGTCGAAGAGGCTTTGCTGCGAATACGAGCACATGCGTTCGCCGACGATCAGACGGTTGCCGAGACCGCCGCCAGCATCGTCGCCCGCCGACTTCGCCTCCCCAACGACCATCACACAGAAATGGAGGGGTGACACGTGTCTGATGCCCTCGCCAAAGCCCATTCCAACCAAACGCTGACCGCAAATACCTTCGTGGAAATCGTCGAGACGCTCGTCGGCGACTTCGATGTCATCGATGTCCTCACGTTGCTCACATCACGTTGTGTCGAGTTGCTCGACGCCGCCGCCGCAGGGATTCTGCTCGCCGACAGTGACGGCCATCTACGCGTGGTCGGAGCTTCAACCGAACGGATCCAGTTGCTCGAGTTGTTCCAAGTGCAAAATGACGAAGGGCCGTGTCTGGACTGTTACCGCACCGGCCGAGTCGTTGTGCACTCCGACCTCGACATCCAGTCGCCGTGGCCATTGTTCGCTGCAGAATGCACGGCTGCCGGCTTTCGGTCGGTCTGTGCGGTGCCGCTCCGGCTCAGCGCTCACACCCTCGGTTGCTTGAACATGTTCATGTCCGAACCGGGGGGCCTGACGAAGAGCGACATCGCCCTCGCGCAAGCACTTGCCGACGTCGCCAGCATCGCCATTGTCCAAGACCAAACCACCCGTGACGCAGCGATTCGCGAAGGTCAGCTACAACACGCGCTGAACAGCCGAATCGCTATCGAGCAAGCCAAAGGCATGATCGCCGAACGCCACAACGTGGACATGAACGAAGCGTTCTCCCGCCTGCGCAGCTATGCCCGAAACAACAATCGTGGCCTCACCGAGACTGCCGAAGCGCTCGTCTCCGCCAACATCGCGGTCGAATCGATGACCCGCCGCCGACCCCCTCCCCCGCCCCGCCCCGCATCTCAACGCTGACTCCCGAGCGCTGACGATCCGGGCGCCGACCAAGGGTTTCTCCTTATTTCTTTGAAGGCGCCTGCGCTGTGTATGAGATGGACGGACTCTGGGTATGAGAGAAGCGTGGCCGCCGAATGGCGGTTGCAGAGCAGGGCCAGTCCGAGGCACAACTTGCTCCTGATTAGCCCGCCGAGCTAGCCCCCACCCAAACTCGGCGGGCTGATCGGTCCTGAAAAACCAGCGTGAGTGAGGTCTGAGGATGGGGAATGACGGGACGCTTACGTGCTCGGTCATTTACCTGCGGCTGCCGCCATTAGTACGATTCGCATCGGTGGTGCGTGTAGTTGCGGCGTCACTGGCAGCCGACGACAACTTTTCCATCTCCGCGTTGGCGGAGCTTCGAACCGCCGTGCAAAACGCCTTCGAACTGGTTCTCGAAGAAGCGGTGCCCGACGACCGGGGCGACGCAGACACCGCGCTCGATGTGCGATTCCTGGTCGCTCCCGGGCGCGTTCAGGTTGAGTTCTCCGTGGCGTCAGATGTGCAGCCGTTCGCCGGGGCGTTGCCGATGTCACATCACTCCGAGGGGTCGGGAGCTGTGCTGGTGATCGAGAACGGACGGATCACTCTCACCAAGAGAGCGACGCCCGAGACGAGCGGTACGCAGCGGTAGCGAGCGATCCGCGGCCCCGTGGTCGACGGATCAGGCCGCTGAGCCGGCCCCGGACAAAACCCCGGTCGGAAGAATTGTCGGCGGCGACGTGAAAGATCAGCCCGGACGGGGTTTGAGCCGCGCAGACGCAGGGAACGCTCTGATAGGTACTCAACCGATCGCTCCAGACAGCCGGCGGTCTCCGACAAAGGACTCACCATGGTCTCCAGCGGATCCCTAGCGGTCGCGGACGGGCTTCGTTCCAAGCAGCTCGAGCCGAAATACATCGACAACGAAGAATCGACGAGGTTTGTGGGGGTGGCCGATCACTCGGACGTTCACGAGGCGATTCGTCGCTTCCAACAGCACGGCGACACGCAGGCGTTGCAAACGGTCATGACGGCCTACGACTGGATCGCTGTTGCCTGTGCGCGACGTATGCAGCGTCACGCTGAGCCCCTCGAAGACCTCGAGCAGGTCGCCAGAGAAGCCCTGATCGGTGCGGCGGCGCGGTTCGATCCCAACCGCGGCGTGCTCTTCAAGTCGTTCGCCTGGGCCACCGCAACGGGAGCGCTTCGACACCATTACCGAAGCCGGTGGCAGGTGCGGGTGCCGCGTGGTCTGCAAGAGCTCCACCTGGCGACGGTGCGAGCACTGAGTGAACTGACCGCCGCGGGAATCAGCGAGCCAACGGTCTCTGAGCTCGCCGTCTATATGAGCGTCAGCCCTGAGGAAGTGATCCTGGCGTTGGACGTGAGGCACGCGTACCTCGCGGCGTCCCTCGATCACCAATTGGCGGACGACAGAGATGGCCCGTTCGATCGGGTTCTGGGGGCCGTCGACAAGGCGATCGAGGACACCGCAGAGCGCGTCAGCATTCGAGAGATGCTGGAGCGCTTGCCGTCAGCGCAGCGAACCATGCTCGTGCTGCACTATTTCGAAGGTAAGACCCAGGCCGAAGTCGGGGTTGCGCTAGGAGTCAGCCAGGCTCAAGTCTCTCGGCTCATACGTTCCGCGCTCGCCGTGTTGCGTGACCGCTTCGAGGAATGTGGAGAACCGCAGATGCTGGTCCCAGCTTTAGCGCTGGGCGATGAACAACGACAATGAATTCGCGTGCGTCGTCAGCCGTTGCGTGTCTTGTTTCGAGGCGCCGTCCAGACAGGTTCCGACCACGACTCAGGGTGCAGAGCGTGTTGAGCCGCATGCGCTGTCGCTTTCGCGCACCAGGAGTTCGGTGATGCTCTCACAGCTCATGGGACGAGCATGGAAGTAGCCCTGCGTGTAGTCGCAACCAAGGGCGACGGTCTCCTT
>JBBREA010000123.1:0-8842 GCA_038203385.1 Acidimicrobiales bacterium
CACTGCGATCTCGTCGGTGTGACCGGCCACCACGCCGAGGTCGTGGGTGACGAGGATGATCGACATGTTCCGCTCACGTCGCTGCTCACCGATGAGTTCGAGAATCTGCGCTTGTACGGTCACGTCGAGAGCTGTGGTCGGCTCGTCGGCGAACAGCAGCGTGGGTCCGCAAGCCATTGCGATCGCGATCATGACCCGCTGGCGCATGCCCCCGGACAATTCGTGCGGGTACTGATGAAGACGCTTGGTGGGTTCGGGAATGCGCACGTCGTTCATCAGGCGTTCGGCGGTCTGCATCGCGGCCTCTTTGTCGAGACCGAGATGCAGTTGCAGCGGCTCACAGATCTGTTTGCCGACCTTCATCAGTGGATTGAGCGACGTCATGGGGTTCTGGAACACCATCGACATCTCTCTCCCCCAGATGTGACGGAGCTGTTTGGAGTCGAGCCCGAGCACCTCCTGCCCGGCGAACCGCACCGATCCGGCCAACACGGCGTTTGACGGCAACAGCCCCATGATGGTGCGGCTGAGCACGGTTTTGCCCGAGCCGGACTCGCCCACCACTCCGAGCGCTTTCCCTCGCTCGAGCGTGAAGGTGACGCCATCGACGGCGCGAACCATGCCGCGCTCGGTGCGGAAGTGAGTCTTGAGGTCCACCACCTCCAGCAACGGATCGGAGCCAAGGCGGCCCTCGGTTTGAAGTCGCAGGTTCACAGTGCGGTCTCCTTCACATCGAAGTGCGCTCGGAGTCGATCGCCCGCG
This sequence comes from Acidimicrobiales bacterium, assembly GCA_038203385.1. Classification (GTDB taxonomy): domain Bacteria; phylum Actinomycetota; class Acidimicrobiia; order Acidimicrobiales; family Ilumatobacteraceae; genus Ilumatobacter. The sequence continues at coordinate 763 of JBBREA010000123.1, forward strand.
TAGTTGAGCGAAACGACCGTCAAGAACAGCAGGGTGATCGGTGCGAGCGAGATCCATGGTGCCGACTCCAGATCTCGACTGCCAGATCCGTCGAGGATGACTTTGCCCCACGTGGGCCCGGACTCGATCGAGAGACCAAGGAATGCCAAGCTGCCCTCGGCGACGATGGCGACAGCCATGCCGAGCAACGCCAGGGCACCCATGGGAATGACGACGTTGGGGAGCAGCTCGCGAGTGATGATGCGCAGATGGCTCGCACCGAGCGTTCGCGACGCGATGACGAACTCCCGCTCGGCGAATTGGATGGTGGTCGCTCGTGCCAACCGGCCGACCGGGGCAATGGCGAGAATACCGAGCGTCACCGAGATGGTGATCAGACTCCGGTTCATCAGTGACGTAATGAGAATCGCTAACACCAACGACGGAAACGACAACAATACGAGGAACATGAACGACACGATCTTGTCGCTCGTTCCACGGAAGTAGCCCCCCAGGATGCCAAGCGTTCCGCCGATCAGCATGCCGGCGGCGATGGCTGCAAAACCGACCACGAGCGACACGCGAGCTCCCCACAGCGTCCGCGAGAACACATCCCGGGCGAGTGTGTCAGACCCGAACCAGAACTCCGACGACGGTGAATACGGAGGGGCCTCGCCTTGAATGATCGTCTTTTGTTCGACGTCGTCGATCGGCAGCCACGGGGCGAGCAGCGCGGCCATCACGATGAGCACCAACCAGCCAACGGCCAGCCAGAACACCAGACCAAGCGTGCGGGGTGCCGCAGCCCCCTCGCCGATTTCGGGGGGGCCTGGATCGGTGGCCGGTACGACCTGCGCCAGTGCGTTGCTGCCGGGCGTACGGCTACCGGGGGTGTTGCTGCCGGCCGAAGAGCGTCGTTGATCGGTCATCGCCTCACCCTTGGGTCGATGATGGAGTAGAGCACGTCGACCAACAGGTTCAGGACGACGAACGCAATGGAGATCACCATCACGATGGCCAGTACCACCGGGAAGTCTTCGCGGGCCACCGCCTCGACAATGGCGAGACCCAACCCGGGTACCCGAAAGATCTGTTCGACGACGATGGAACCCCCGATCAAGGTGCCGGTCGTGATGGCGAACACGGTGACGAACGAGAACAGCGACGACCGCAGAGCGTGCCGCAACAGCACATCTCGCCGCGACACACCTTTGCTGCGAGCCATCAAGATGAAGTCTTCCTGCAGCGTGGTGATGAGATCTGTGCGCAACAGGCGTTGGTACACCGCAGCGGCCGGTATGGCGATGGTGAGCGCGGGCAACATCATCTGCCACACGCGGTCGAGAAATGGATCGGTTGCCGTGAAGGTCAACGGCAGCCACCCGAGCTTGATGGCGAAGATGTACTTCAGGATGATGCCGAGAGAAAAACTTGGCAGCGCGATCGCTACGAACGTGCCGAGCATCGACACCCGGTCGAAAGCCGAGTTTGCCTTTGACGCCGTGTACAACGACCAGGGGATCGCGATCGCTGTGGCCAAGATTTGAGCCATCACCAACAGCATGAGAGATCGCGGCAACCGCTCCTTGATCAGATTCGACACGGGCGGCTGGCCATCGCTGCTGAACTGCACTCCCATGTCGCCGGTAACGAAGTCACCCAACCACCGCACGTATCGCAAAGGCAGCGGATCATCGAGGTGGTATTCGGCTTTCGCAGCGTTGATCTTCTCCACGCTCTCCGGGTTCGTGGTGTCGCCGGCGATCGGGCCGAGAATGTTGAACAATGGATCACCCAGAACGTTCATTGCGCCGAAGGTCAGGGCGCTCACGGCAAGGAGCAGCATGATCGCCATTCCCACCCGTTGGGTCCAGTAGTTCATGTACTCATCCGATCCATATCGAGTCGTGCCAGATGACGCTGCTGGTGGAGCACAGCAGCTTCACGCCCTCTGGCGATGTTCGGTTGCACACTCCGTGCACCTGCTTGGAGAACGCATCGGCGTTCAAGGCGTGTGAGAGGTAGACGCGCGCAAACGACTCGTTGAGCAGTCGTTCCGTTTCCTGGTACAGATCGGCACGCTCGGATGGTTCTTGAGCATTCGCTGCAGCGAGCAGAGCGGCGTCGAGTGCAGGATCGCAGTATTTCGGGAAGTTCAACGAAATCGCACCAACGGTCCGGCACGACAACCACACCGTGTCGTTCACCGGGTCGACCGCGGCGAACGCCTGCCACAGCGTGGTGTTGTACTGGCCGAGCGCCGTCTGCTGCACATGTTCATCTTGTAGGAGTTCGTCGCGAGTGACGTTGAAGGCCACGCTCCACGCTTCGATCATCAAGTCGGCGATCCGAGTGTTCACCACATCTGGCCCCGGCCACTGGTAGTCCATGTTGATCCTGCCGTCAGAACAGTTCGTCGGGAACTCGGAGCAATACTCTGCGGCCAGTTCCGTCGCACGAGCAGGATCATCGGTGACCTGCACGACCGACGGATCGGCATAAGGGTTCTCCGGAGCGAAACGGCCGTTCGCAGCGCGAGCGGTGCCGAGCCCGATCAGGGCGAGATAGTCGTTGCGCGGGGTCGCCCAAGCCAACGCCTGTCGAGCCCGAATGTCATCGAACGGGGCGACGCTGGTATTGATCTGGATGAACGTTTCGGCCCCGGCGTCATCGAGCATGAGATGGACGTTCGGATCCGCTCGGAGCTGCAGGATGCTCGCTGGTTCGGTACTCTGGAGCCCGTCGACGTCACCGGAGAGCAAGAAGTCGGTACGGGTAGCGGAGTCGGGCACCGGCAGGAACTCGATCGCGTCGAGATACGCAGTGCCCTTCCACCAGTTGTCGTTTCGTACGAAGCGAGTGATGGAATCCTCGCTTCGGGTGTCGAACACGAACGGGCCAGTGCCGACCGGACGCTGGTTCAACGTGGGATCGGCGAGAGCCGCTTCGATCCATGTCGGCGACGCCATCATGCCGAGTTGCGTCGCCATGGTCTGGGGCCAGTACCGATTCGGTTCCAGCAGGTTGAAACGGATGGTGAGCTCATCGATGACCTCGGTGGCCCCCGCTTCGGGATAGAACGGCCGTACCGCCAGGCCGACCAGGCTGCTTGCCCGTTGAGACTCGAAGTTGATCTGCGCCGCGGCTGCGTCCAGCGCCGTGCCATCGTGGAATTGGATGCCCGGGCGGAGTTGAACGTCCCACGACAAGAAATCGTCCGACGGGGTGAACGACTCGGCCAAGTAGGGCACTGCATCGCCCTCGGCACCGTACGCGGCCAGCGTGTCGAATACAGCATTTGCCATGATGAGGCCAGACGTCACGGTGAGTGCCGAACTCGTAGGGTTCAAGCCATCGACATCGGCGATCAACCCGAACCGCATCGTGCCGCCGGAGACCGGTTCGAGCGCGGTGTCGTCGGGGAGGGTGATACGGGTCGATGTGTCGGCAGTGGTGCCATCTGTAATGGAGCCGTCTGCGGTGGTGCTGGTTGCAGCAACGCGGGAATCCCCGGTCGCCTCACCCGTCGATTCGCTCGTTGACGCACTGGGTGCCTCGCCCGTCGACTCGGCGGTCGATTCGTCCGGAGCGGTCGCCAGTGTTGCGGTCGTTGGCGTAGAGCCCCCCTCGCTGGCGGCGGTGTCGTTGCCGGACGGGTCGCCGCTCGCACACGCCGCCACCAGCGTGGCGGCGAGCGCGACGAGCCGAAAGCAACGCCAAGTTCCTTGGCGCACGGCAGTTGTCATCTTGTCCCCCCAAGATTGATGAGTTGGCTCAGCCGATCCAGATGGAGTCGTGCCACGTGCGGCCAGAGGCGTTGCACAACAAGGGCACACCTTCGGGTGACGTTCGACTGCAGACGCCATTGACCTCGCTACGGAATGCGAAGTTCCACATGGTGTGCGTGAAGAACACGTACACGTAGGCGTCGTGGATCAGCTGTACGGCTTCTTGGTAGGCGGCTGCCCGTTCGGCCGGATCGGTCGCGGCTTGGGCTGCGAGCAGCGCCGTGTCACGCGCGGGATCGCAGTACCTGGGGAAGTTCAAGGAGATGCCACCGACGGTGCGGCAGAGCAGCCAGACGTTCTCGATCAACGGATCGGTTCCATCGAACGACGTCCAGTGGACGACGTTGAACTGGCCCAGCGCCGTTTGCTGGATGTTCTCGTCTTGCAGCAGCTCGTCGCGAGTGATGTTGAAGGCCTGGCTCCAGCCAGCGATGAGCAAGTCGGCAATCCGAGTCTGACTGACCGAGGGCCCGGCCCACTGATACTCCATGTTGATTTTCCCGTCCGTGCAGTTCTCGGGAACATCTGCGCAATAGTCGGCAACGAGTGCGAGCGCCTGGTCGGGCATGTCTGCTTCTTGTTTCACCGCTGGATTGTGGAAGGGACTCTCGGGGATGAACATCTGATTGGCACCGCGGACCACACCGACGCCGATGAGTGCGACGTAGTCGGCTCGCGCGGTTGCAAACGTGAGTGCCTGCCGCACGCGGAGATCGTCGAACGGGGCGACTTCGGAGTTCAACATCAAGAAGCTCTCGGAACCGGAGTCGTCGAGAATGTTGACGATCGAATCGTCGCCTTGAATCGCTGAGACGGTGTCCGGCGTTGAGTTGTGCATGGCGTTGATGTCGCCAGCGAGCAGCAGGTCGGTACGCGACGCAGAGTCGGGAACTGGCAGGAACTCGACGGCGTCGAGATACGCGGCGCCGTTCCACCATTCCTCGTTCCGGACGAAGGTGGTGACGGAGTCTTCGCTGCGGGTCCCGAAAACGAATGGTCCCGTGCCCACCGGCTGCTGATTCAGAGTTGGATCAGCTGTTGCAGCTTCGAGCCACGCGGGGGATGCCATCATGCCGAGCTGGGTGGTCATGTAGACCGACCAGTTGGCGTTGGGCTCGAGCAGTGTCACCTCGACGGTGATGTCATCGATGACGGTGGTGGCACCGGTCTCGGGATAGAACGGCTTGACCGCGAGCCCGACGAGCGGCGCATTGCGTTGCGCTTCGAAGTTCGTCACGAACGCTTCCGCGTCGAGCGGCGTTCCGTCGTGGAACAGCACGTCGGGGCGGAGCTTCACCGTCCACTTGGTGAAGTCGTCATTCGGGGTGAGCGACTCGGCGAGGTACGGCACGACGCTCTGGTCAGCTGCGAACGCCGCAAGGGTGTCGAACACCGCTGACGCCATCACCAGGCCCGACGGAGCGGTGAGTGCAGAAACGGTGGGGTTGAGACCGTCGACCTCGGCCTCGAGGCCGTAGCGCAACGTGCCGCCCTCGACCGGGTCCGGCGTGGTGTCCGGCGGCAACGTCTCGACCACCGGCGACCCATCGTCAGGGTTCGCATCTTCGGTGACGGCCGTCGTTGTGGATGGGTCGCCGTCGTCGGTGCTACCGCTGTCACCCGAGTCTGCGCTGTCAATCGGCGCTGCAGTGGTGGCGACGGCATCGCCGTCGGTGATCGGTTCGTCGTCACCCCCTCCACATGCGCTGGCAACGAGTACTGTCGCGAGGCCGACCGACAACGCCCGAAGCAGACGTGAGTGAGAACGACGATGATGCGTCATACGGTGACTTTCCCCTGGGTTACCGAGCGGTAATTCCCGCCTTTGCGCTGACGTTACATCATGAGATTCGCCAAAGGGGTACCGTCCTGGAATGTCGTCATCTACTCGTGATGTTCTGAAATCGTGCCGCGCCAGTCGGTCAACCGACCTCGACGAACACGATCCGCGCGAGACCTTCGGCTGGGCGAAGGACGAGTCGCCGCGCTTGCTCGCCGAGGAATTGTCTGTCGTTGCGGCGCTACAAGAACGCCTGTTTGCAGCCGAGGAAGCGGCGGTGCTCGTGGTGCTGCAGGCCACCGACGCAGGCGGCAAAGACGGCACGATTCGGTCCGTGTTGACAGGGCTCAACCCTGCTGGCGTCGAGGTCACGTCCTTCGGTGTGCCATCCGACGAGGAGATGGCGCACGACTACTTGTGGCGAATTCACCCACATGTTCCCGCCAGGGGACACATCGGCGTGTTCAATCGCAGTCACTACGAAGACGTGCTGGTGGTGCGGGTGAAATCGTTTGCGCCCAAGGCCACGTGGCGCAAGCGGTACGGCCACATTCGCAACTTCGAACAGATGCTCGTGGACGAGGGGACCCACGTCGTCAAGATCTTTCTCAACCTGTCCAAAGACGAGCAACGTCTTCGGTTGCAGGACCGCGTCGACGACCCCACCGAGCGTTGGAAGTTTCGCATGGGCGACCTCGAGGACCGGGCGCTGTGGGCAGAGTACCGTGCGGCGTTCCGTGATGCGATCCGCGAAACGACACGCCCGGCCGCCCCGTGGTACGTCGTTCCTGCCGATCGGAAGTGGGTGCGCAACCTCGTCATCGCCAAGATTCTGCGACATCATCTCGAACTCATCGACCCTCAGTTTCCGCCCGCCGACGACGGCGTCGTCGGCACGGTCGTCGTCTGACGCCTCGGACGTTTGTACAGTCGTCGGCAATGCCGGTTCTGATTCCGCTCACCTTGGCTGATGCCGTCGGCGCATTCGCTACCTATCCCGAAGCCGTCGCCCTCGCGGGCGGCACCGACTTCATGGTCGAAGTCAACGAAGGGCATCGGTCCATTCCTTGGCGGAGCGGTACTGTCGTCGCGCTGGGCCGAGTGCCAGAATTGACGAGCTATTCCGTCGACCAGCAGCGGCGAACCGTCACGTTGGGAGCCGCAGTCACTTGGTCGACGATCGAACTCGATCCACTCCGCTCGCTTCTGCCAGCTCTCGCCGAGGCCGCACGTACAGTGGGCAGCCCCCAGATCCGCAACGCAGGCACCGTCGGTGGAAACTTGGCCACGTGCTCCCCGGCTGGAGACGGCTTGCCAGTGCTTGCCGCGCTCGACGCGTCGGTCACCCTCGCCAGTGCCCGAGGCTCGCGCACCATGCCGGTCCGACAGTTCATGGTGGGTGTGAAGCGAACGGCGATCGACCCGGGGGAGCTCATCACCTCGATCACGTTGCCGCTTCTCGACGGCTGGCAGGGGTACAGCAAGGTCGGTGTTCGTAACGCCATGGTCATCGCTACTGCGAGCGCGTGCGTCGCGGTGGATCGACCGACACGTTCGGTGCGTATCGCTCTGGGCTCGGTGGCGCCCACCGTGGTTCGTTGTGACCTGGCCGAACGCATCGCCAGCGATGGCGCTGATTGGAGTGCTCTACGACTACCGCCTGATGTCGCTGGGCGAGCCGCCGACGCAGCCGTCGCGGCGAGCCGTCCGATCGACGACCATCGGTCCACTGCGGCATACCGGCGTCATGCAGTCGGTGTCATGGTGGCGCGACTGCTCGACCGAGCCTTCCCGGGAGACGGCGCAGCATGAACGAGCAGTACACCCTGCACGTCAACGGCTCGGTCCACCCCGTTGCAGACGCCTGGCTGGGGGAGAACCTGTTGTTCGTGCTGCGCGAGCGACTGGGGTTCATGGCAGCCAAAGGCGCCTGCGAGCAAGGGGAGTGCGGTTCGTGTTCAGTGCTCGTGGACGACAACCTGGTGTGCTCGTGTCTGGTCATGGCGGCAGCTGCGGTTGGGCAACCCATTCTCACGGTCGAATCGCTGGCACCACCGGGAGTGCCCAGTGACGTGCAGCAGGCGTTCATCGATGCTGGCGCCGTGCAATGCGGGTTCTGCACCCCGGGGCTCGTCATCGCCGCCCATGCCCTCCTCGCGGACGAACCGAATCCCACGGAAATGGTGATTCGCGAAGCATTGTCTGGCAACGTGTGCCGTTGCACGGGATATGGGCGGATCATCGACGCTGTGCAGCAGGTGAGTGTGGCTCGTCGGTCGTCGTCTGGGTTGGCTGAATCCCCTGGTGCGCCATGACCGACACCGCTACCCGTGCCACCACTGGCGTCACCGTCGACCCACGTCATGGGGCGCTCGGCACGTCGGCCCCTCGACCCGACGGCGTCGCCAAAGTGCAGGGCTCGTTCGAGTTCTCGTCTGATCTTCACGCAGACGGGGCACTTTGGGGCGCCACGCTCCGCTCGCCACACCCATACGCCCGCATCGTCTCGGTCGACGTCACACCTGCGTGGAAG
>JBBREA010000124.1:0-8732 GCA_038203385.1 Acidimicrobiales bacterium
CATGCGTCGCATCATCGCAGCAGCCTGCTCGATGTTGGGTTCTGCCCACTCCGCTTCCTCTGGGAAGTACCCCTCCCCACCTTGCACGCCGATCAGTTGATAGTCGACGAGCAGCGAGTTCTCGTCGTTCATGAAGTGCAAATTGCCCGAGTAGCGCGTGGCGATCGTTGGCGTACCCAGCCACATCGCCTCCATCAGATGCAAGCCAAGCCCTTCGGCTCGATGGAGCGAAACCAGGCAGTCAGCGTGCGACGTGTACGCCATCTGGTCGCCGCGCGATACGTGACGATCGATGACGATGATGTCGTCGCGACCTGCCGCTGCAATCAAAAGGGCATCGTGTTCGGCCCATCGTTGGCTGGCGTTCACCGTCTTCACCACCAGCACCGGGCCAACGTTCGGCCTCGTCGTCTCTTCCGGGAACGCGGCTAGAAACGCTCGCACCGCTGCCACTGGGTTCTTGCGTTCGGTCACGCTGAGATGATCGAGCGTCACGAGAAACATGAAGCGATCATCGGGTAGACCCAGCTCTGCCCGCGTCACATCCGAAGCGGCCGGTTGCGGCACTGGAATGTCGACCACGCGAACTGGGATGTCGGTCACGGCCCGGAAGGCGGTTGCGGCGAACTCGGTCGCCACCCACAGCTCGTCGAGGATTCGCAGAGTCTCCACCATGGCCGGCGGGATGTACGCGACATCCCAGAACCAGTAGCCGACAGTGCGGCGATCAGCACCAGGCGGCCACAACACCTCGCCATAATCGGCATCGAGCAGCGGGAACTGATCGGCGTTGATGACCACGACGTTGGTCGCGTATCGCAGTTCGTCGGTGAGCGGCGGCGGATCATCGCACAGCGGGCTACCCGAGCGGTGGTAGTGCAAGGAGCCGTGCGCAACGTGGGCCGCCGACAAGCTCGACTCCAAGCGACGAGCCACGTCGCCCAGGCTTTTGTCGAATGCCAGGTAGCCGATCAGGTTCACACCGCTTGGGTCGCTACCGGCGTCGGTCCACGGCGGACGCATGTGATGGCCGATTGCGCGAACGAGCGGTGAGGTGCCCTCGTGCCGCCAGCGAGCTCGTGCCCACGCTACGAACGGGTCGTGATCAGCGGCGGCGGGTTCAGGGAACGCAGCGAACAGGTCGCTCCGCACGTCGTACAGGCCGTTCCAGTAGCGGCCGACGTCGGCGCGCCACGGCGGCCACGGAGACTCGAGCCAGTCGAGAAACGTGGAGGCATCCGTGCCGAACGGGTCGGGCGGCAACGGAGCCTCACCACGACGCCACTCCTCGATGGCATCGTTCATCAGTCGACGAATGACGGCATCCGACACGACTCCCCCTGGAAGATCGGGTGACCCTGCTGGCGCTTCAATTCGCCATTGCGCACGCGAGTCGGCAAGGGCTGTTGCCAGCTGCGGCGACCGAGACAACCGCACTCGCGGCACCCTCGCACCGAACTGCACCGAGTGGGGTCGATCCGCATCGACCGACACGATGTCGACGACTGCTGGGAGCTCACCTGCGTCGCCGCTGACATCCCAACCGACAACGATCGCCCGCACCATCGGGTGGAGCGGGACGACGGCGGCGGCAGCGTCGAGCAACGGCCCGACGTGATCAGTGGTGCCCCCTGCCACCAGCACATCGGCGACGCGGTGGGCGTCGGACGCGGAGTCGGCTGCGATGGCAAGAGCGGCCCCGCTGCGACTGCCGTGGATCAACAGATCAGCCGCCGTCGGAGCCAACCCGTCGGGCGTGAGAGCACACGGCGACCGTTCGATCGCAGCAATGCCGGACGACGGCATCAAGGTGGCCAGTTGGCTGCCGTCGAGCACAGCGACCTGGCCGACGTGTAGCAGCACCCGAGACGTGAGGTCCCGTTCCACGGCTGCCGCGACCGCCCTGACACCACGCGCCGCTGCGTACACGCTTGGAGCCAGAGCGACCAACAGCCGATTCCAGCCCGCACCCGAGGGTTCATCGAGCCCCAGGTCGATCCACCGGGTGCCACCCGGTGCCGCCGGTCGAAATTGCGGATCCCCCGCCCACACCAGCTCGACGTCGCCCTCGCACCCTTGACCAAGTGCGTCAGTGATTTGTGCCGCCATCGCAAGCCCACCCGTGGGCGGGATGATCAAGGAGATTCGCACGTCGCCGATCGTAGTGGTGCCGCTCGCGGTGAGAACGACCGTCCCGTCATGGTGAAAGTTCCTAGACTCTGGCTTTCATGAGAACACGCCTTGACGCTCCATTGCCAGCGTTGCGGCAGCCACCGCTCACCGTCGCCGAGGCCCTCGATGCCATCAACAGCGGGTCGGTCCGTCTGCTCACGAGCGATGTGTTCGACACGGTGTTGTGGCGGCCGGTTGCGTCTCCCCATCACTTGTTCGCGGCAATCGGCGAGCGCCTGATCGACGACGGTGTGTTGGCGCGTGGCATCACCGGACAGACCTTTGCCCTGAGTCGCACTCATGCCGAACGGGTTGCACGACGCAAGACGTTCATCGAGTTCGAGAGTCCAGAGTGCACGCTCGAAGAAATCTGGGCCGAGATCCCGCCCTCCACGTGGGCGCCGGGCGTGGACCCGGCCAACGGTACCGCGGTCGGCGCAGCCGCAGAGCTGGCCGTCGAGGCAGCGGCGCTCGAGCTGCACCCCACGGCCAGGTTGCTCATCGAAGCTGCCCGCACGAACGGGTGCCAGATCGCACTAGTCAGCGACAGCTACTTCTCCGTGGAGCAATTGAGCTCCCTGCTGCGCGCCGCCGGGCTCGACCTTGCTGGCATCGACGTTGAGACATCGTCGACCCATCGGTGCAACAAGTGGGACGGCCTTCTCCAGCTGGTGGTCACCGCCCGGGGCGGCGCCGACGGGGTGGCGCAGCCCGACGTGCTGCACCACGAAGTTCTTCATCTGGGCGACAACGCGTTTGCCGACCTGGTGGTGGGTGACCGAGTGGGCGCAAGGGTCTGCCATGTCGACATATTCGACGCTGACGACGCTGCGCTGATGGCGCACGAGCCATGGGAGTTCCGATCATTCGCCGTGGGCTCCGACGGCGGCCGCAGCGCAGCGATCCGCGAGACACTGGTGTCAGCCCCGACCGACCTGGCCCACTCTCCGAGTTACCAGTTCGGAGTCGAGGTCGCCGGCCCTCTGATGGCCGGGTTCGCCGGGTGGGTGTCTGCCACCGCCGAGGAACTCGGCGCCAGCCACATCCACTGTCTGCTCCGCGAAGGCGGCCGCATTGCTGACCTGATCGACATCGTTCGGCCCGGCGGCCCGCCCCGGCAATTGGTGCACGCATCGCGGTGGGCGATCATGCGCGCCGCCGTCATGTCGGGCACACCGATCGAGTTGGAGCGGGCACTGGCACGCCGGGCGAGCATGCGAGCCGACCACATATCGGAAGCATTCGGGTGCAGTATCGACGCCGTTGCCAGGGTGATCGGCGGGCGGGTGGTCGCCGACAACCGACGGGCTGACGCGTTCGACGCCATCGCCAGTGATTCTGACCTGCGCGACGAGATCGTTGCCGCCTCTGCGACGTTGCGTCGCAACGTGATGACCTACCTCGACCGCACACTGCATCTCGACGACGGGCCATTGGTCGTCACCGACATCGGTTGGGGTGGCACCATCCAAGAAGGCCTCAAGGCGATCTTGGATGAATCCGGTTTCACAGGCGACATCGTCGGGCTGTACGCCCTGCTCTCCCCGCCCGGCGAGCGACGGGCAGGGTCGGGCGCACACCTGCGCTCGTACCTGCCCACGATCGGCTACGGCGGCCAATCGATCAGTTCAGCACGAGTAGCGGCGCGTCACCCGGAGTTCCTCGAACGCATCAACACCCCCGCCATCGGCACCTTGCTGTCGTTCACCGAGGCGGGCGACCCCGTCACCCAGCCCGACGATCACGACAACATCGGTCCGTCGCTGCAGGCAGCGCAGCGTGGGGTCATCGACTTCTGCACCACCGCAGCCACCCTCGGCATCTTCCAAGGAACCTCAGGCGACGAGTGGTTCCGCGACGACACGTTCGCCGCAACGGCGCTCGACAGCCTGGTCACCGTGATCGGTGCTCCCGATCCGCGTCTCGCCGCAGAACTGGGCACCTGGGAACACGACGACGTCGCCGGCACTGCCGCCGAGGCACTGTCGAACGACAGTTTCGGGCGCTGGGCACCGTTCGCCAACGGCGTCGACGTGGGCGAGATCACCATGAACGAGGTGTATTGGGTGCCAGGCGTCGCCAGTGCTGCGGGCACGTCGTTGGCCGGCCAGATAGCCGCGTTGGCTGGTGGGTCACACCCCGACATCGTCTGCCCGCCAAGCGTCACTGGCTTGGCGCGCATCGCCTATTTTCCTCGCGGATCCGATCTTGCGAGCAGCCAGTTGGAGGTCGTCCCGCGAATCGGCACCGGCGGATGGATGCTGTTGCAACACCACGCTGCTGTTCCCGGGCTCCGCAGCATTCGAATCGACGTGGGAAGCGAGGCAGTTCTCGTTGAGTTCGGTGACGTGCGGGTCGTTCTCAACGAGGGCACCGATGACGAGCTGATCCTCATCGACACCGTCGACGATCTGCGAGCGCTGGGCACGTGGGTGAACGGCCGATGGCTCGGTACGACGCAAGCGGTCGTCGAAAGCGGCGGTCATGTACTCGTCGACGTCCCTGGTGATGTCGCGCCTTCTGTCACCACGGCCGGCGTCACCGCCGGCATTCGCAGCTGGGTGGCACCCACCAGCACGACTGCAGCGCTGCTGCCACGCTGGCGCGCAGCACTCCGGCCCGAACACGCCGAGCGGATCGCTCGTCGGCTTCGAGATCTCCGTCACCGCTGACGGCGCGCCGCTACGCTCGCACCGTGCCCGACTCGCGACCTCTCAGCGATCGCGCCGCCGCCTGGCTGGTCTTTGCGCTACTGCTCGTGATCGGTGGTTGCTGGGTCGTGCTCACGCCCCCAGGCGCCGGAGCCGATGAGCCAAGCCATCTCATTCGGGTCGGGGCGGTGGTCCACGGCGATTTCAGCGGACTGTTCGTCACCGATCTCGAACCCGAGGTTCATGATCTGAGCGGGCGTTACATCACACCCGAGCCGAGCTGCTACGTGCATGCTCCGGACCCGTTGGCTACCCCAGTCGCTTGTGCGGACGGCACGGACCCAGGCGACGAAAACGTTCAGGCCACCACCACCGCCGACAACTATCCGATCTGGGGGCATCTCGTTGTGGGCATCCCCACGCTCATTCCCGTTGGCGAAGCGATCTGGTCCGCACGAATTGGTGGCGTCCTGGTCGCTCTCGGGCTTGTCGCTGCGGCACTCGCCCGGGCGCGCCAGTTGGGGCGACTGGCCGGCGCTGGCATTCTCGTTGCGTTGACTCCGATGGCGTGGGGAACGTTCGCCACGGTGAATCCATCCACAATCAGCATTGGTGGAGCAATCGCCGTGTGGATTGCCTTGCTGATTCCGCAGGAGCGGCCTCACTCGGATCGCATCTCGACCGACTGGCTGCTCGTTGCTGGATGGGCGGCTCTGGCCCTTCCTCGTCGAGACGGCCTGATCTGGGCGACACTGATCGCCAGCATCGTCACACTCTCGTACGGTGTCAGCCCACTCGAGCTGTGGCGACGCAGCAGCAGAATGCAGCGTGTTGCGCTTGGCGTCATCACAGCGGTCGTGGTGGTGTGGGGAGTCACCAACAAGTCGAACCTGTCGCGACTGGTCGCGCTGAGCCCGTTGCTGTTGGTGGGCGTCGAGCTCGCACGCCGCACCTGGTTCCGCTTCACCACCACTCCAGCTCGGCGCCTCATGGCAATCGCAGGATTATCAGGCCTTGCAGCGCTCGGCGCGCTGGCGGCCATCAAGGTTCGCCCCGGTGGATACAGCCCCAGCCTCACCGGCACCATCATCAGCGAGACCGGCCGCCATCTCACCGAGGCGATCGGTGTGCTCGGCTGGCTCGACGCACCGTTACCGTGGTTCGCCATTGCCGGCATCGTGCTGCTGGTGGGCATCTTGGCCGGAGCGACACTCGCAGGGTCGAGCAAACCCGCCCTCATCGCCGGAGCAGTGCTGGCTGCTGCCGTGTTCAGTTCGTGGGCATTCGAGCTACAAGAAGGCAGCACCTACGGTCGCTATTGGCAAGGCCGTTACTCGCTGCCGCTGCTCGTGGGCGTTCCCCTCGTGTTGGCAACAAGTTTGGCTCGATCGTCCGAGGCAGTCGCCAGTCTTCGCTTGGCCCGAGTGGGCAGTGTCGGCGCACTGTTCATCATGAACGTCGCAGCATGGTCGGTAGCACGCCGTTGGGGGGTCGGTCTCTACGGTTCGATGATGCCGTGGGATTGGGACACCCCGCTCACACCCTTCCCCACGGTGCTCGTGCTCGCGGTGCTGGCCGTCTCGTCCACAGCCCTAGCCGCAGTACTGCTAGTCCAAGACCCCTGACGAACAACCTCTGACGATTGTGACGATTGTGACGATTGGGGTCAGACCCCGATCGTCATGAATGACGAGAGGGGTCAGGCCCCGATCGTCAGGTCAGCTCCAGCGTTTCGTGCCGCCGCCGTCGAAGTAGTACGGCGGGGCACCAGACCTGCCTGGCAACTCCAGCCAGTCGGCGCGTTTTGGCGTGAGGTTCGGGTTGGCATACGGATCGTGGGGAACGCCGTCTGCCCACCGCTTGGCCACACGAGTCCATTCGTCCATCGTCGCTCCACGCGCCCGGGTCTTGCCCTCGAAGTGGTACCACGACGCGTGCGGCGTGAAGAGAATCCGATGACCGAGTTCGCGGACTGACACACAGAAGTCGACGTCGTTGAAATGCAGCGGAAGGTCGTCGGGAAATCCGCCCGCCCGGTCGAACACCTCTCGAGTGGTCATCATCGCTGCGGCGGTCACTCCGGCACATTCACGCTCGATGGCGAACATGCGTTGAGGCCCGGGATTGTCGCCTCGCCATCCGATGCAGGCGTGCATGAACTCGCCGTGGTACACGTGGCCGCCGTGTTGCAATGTTCCATCGCTGTACAACAGCTTGGCTCCGACAGCGCCCACCTCGCCGATCGTCTCCGAAAGCAGTGACGATTCGCCAAGCAATGACAGCATGGTGGCGATGCTGTTCGGCTCGATCAGCTCGGTGTCATCGTTGAGCAACAGCACCACGTCGGCGGCGGCAGCAGCCACCCCCCTGTTGATCTTGCGCGAGAAGTTGAACGACTCGTCGAACATCACGCTGCGCAATTCGACGTGCGACTCGTCGGCGATCACGGCCAAACGGTCGAGCACCGCCGTAGGCGTGTCGGCATCGGCCACGACGACGAACTCGAGCGCACGGTGGGACGACCGCTGGGCAATACTCGTCACGGCGTCGGTGACGAAGACTCGATCGACACCCCACACGGCGCCGCTCGAGCCCCGGGTCGGAATCACCACGCTCACCAACCGATCGACCTGGTCGTCGTGGTGGCGTCGCCGGATGCGATATACGCCGTCGTGTTCACCGGGCGCCACGTCGGCAGCGATGCCCACCCGTTCCAAGTGAGACGCAACGACGTCACGTCCACGGTCGAACGCCTCGGGTTTGTTGGCCGTGTCGGCGGCAACGCTCGCGGGCGACTGACGCCAGTGCAACAACACTTCGGGCACGTGAACGAACGGAGTTCCGCGCTCCATCAACCGCAGCAGCAGGTCGTGGTCTTGCGCACCGTCCGTGCCTGCACGAAACCCGCCTACTTCAACGAGAGCCGTCCGCCGAATTGCGACGAGATGCGTGATGTAGTTGGTCTGGCGCAGCCGCTCCGGCGAGAAATCCGGCTTGTACACGGGGTCGGCGAGGCGTCCGTCGGGCCGGATGATGTCGTGATCGGAGTAGGTCACCTCGGCGACGGGATGACGGCTGATCGCCTCCATCAGCGATGCCAACGCCTTGTCGGTGAGTACGTCGTCGTGATCGAGTAATACGACCCACTCGCCGGTCGCTCGGGAGAGTGCGTCGTTGCTCGCGGCGACGATGCCACCATTCGCCGGTCGACGATGCACCGTACGCCATGGATAGGCAGAGTCGTCTAGGACGGAGTGGACAGCAGCACTCACCGAGCCGTCGTCGACGACGATGTGTTCGAAGACGATGTCTCGTCCGTCAGCACGACCTTGTCGAGCAACCGATTCGAGGCATTCGCGCAGGTGGCCTGGCACCGGCTCGAACACTGTGGTGAGTACCGAAAACTGCACCGATCACCGAGTCGTTCAGGCGCGACGCAGGCGGCTGCGGAGTCGGTCGGTGAGGCTACTGAACCGATCCTGGACGCCCCGCTTGATGTCGAGCATGGTCTGGAACGACTCTTGGTCTTGGCGAGCGCGTGCCAGCTGCGTCTTCATCTCGGCGATGGTGCCCCGAAGCTCCCCCACCTCGGCCTCGGCGGAGCGGGCCGCGTGCTGCGCCCGCACAAGTTGCTTAGAAACGTACTCGGTCTCCGAATCGTCTCGCTGCGCCACGATGCGAACACTACAAGTTCGAGTCCGACATCGACGGTTGGGCCGGCTGCTACATTCGCCCTGTCTGGCGGGCCTCTGCCCCTGACCCCGCCCACTCGATTGGATTGGAATGCGGCAGCCATCACGAAGTCGGTCGTCACGTCCACCCAACGGCAGATCTGCGCTGTCTGCTCGTCGAGGTGCGGCCGTCCGGCCGGGAACTTTCTTCGCCGTGCTCAGGCGAATCCGCGCCGTG
>JBBREA010000125.1:0-8392 GCA_038203385.1 Acidimicrobiales bacterium
CTGCGTCTGATGTACCAGTTGGTGAGTGTGTCGAGAAAGCCCGACACAGACTCACACGCAGCAAACAAGTCATAGTCGTCGAGTTGCGTGGTGATCGAGTCGACCAGACGACGCACTTCGCCCAGCACATAGCGATCGAGTACGTCGGTCTGATCAGTACGAATCGTGCCGGTGGTATGGGCTGCGTTGGCATACAGCGTCAGGAAGTAGTAGGCGTTCCAAAACGGCAGGATGACGTGCCGCACGGTGTCTCGGAGCCCGACCTCGGTGACCGAGAAGTCAGCACCGCGCAAGATCGGCGACGACAGCAGGTACCAGCGCATCGCGTCTGCACCGTAGATGTCGAACATGTCGTGGGGGTCCGGGTAATTCTGCAGGGACTTCGACATCTTGCGCCCATCGGCTCCGAGCACGATGCCGTGGCTGACACACGTCTTGAACGCCGGACGATCGAAGAGTGCTGTGGCCAACACGTGCATCGTGTAGAACCACCCGCGAGTTTGGCCGATGTATTCGACGATGAAGTCTCCTGGATAGTGGTTGTCGAACCAGTCGGCGTTTTCGAACGGATAGTGCACCTGGGCGAAGGGCATCGAGCCGGATTCGAACCAGCAGTCGAGTACTTCCGGCACGCGGCGCATCATGGACTTGCCGGTCGGATCGTCCGGGTTCGGGCGCACGAGGTCGTCCACTTCTGGGCGATGCAGATCTGACACCGTGGTGCCGAAGTCGGCTTGAAGATCGCCGATGGACCCGTACACGTCGATGCGTGGGTACTCAGGATCGTCGGACTTCCATACTGGAATCGGCGAACCCCAGAATCGATTTCGCGAGATGTTCCAGTCGCGAGCGTTCTCGAGCCAGCGGCCGAACTGGCCATCTTTGATGTGGGCTGGCGACCAGGTGATTTCCTGGTTCAGTTCGAGCATCCGGTCCACGAACTGACTGACCGCAACGAACCATGACGAAACGGCGCGTTGGATGAGCGGGCTCTCGCACCGCCAGCAGTGAGGATACGGATGGTCGTAGGTCTCGTGCCGAAACAAGGAGCCGGCTGCTTTGAGATCACCGATGATCGCCTTGTTGGCGTCGAACACCTGTTGGCCGGCGTAAGGCGGAACCTCAGCCGTGAAACGACCACCTTCGTCGACTGGGTTGACCACATCGATGCCAGCCGCATCAGTGACGACCTTGTCTTCTTCACCGAACGCCGGGGCAATGTGGACCATGCCCGTACCGTCTTCGGTGGTGACGTAGTCGGCCGCGAGCACTTGATGCGCATTGACGCCTCCGACGAAGAAGTCGAACGGTGGGTCGTACTTGGTGCCGATCAGTTCGGCCCCGACGTACCGCCCCACCACCGCGGGCTCCGCGCCCAACTCACGCGCATACGCAGCGAGTCGGGCCTCGGCCAGCATGAACCGTTCACCAGGGAAGTTGACCGATTCGACGACGACGTATTCCACCTCAGGGTGTACCGCTGCGGCAAGGTTGGAAGGCAGCGTCCATGGCGTGGTCGTCCACACGAGAGCTTGCACTCCGTGCAACGGGCTGCCAGGTACTTGGAGCCGGAGCCCGACCGTGACCGCCGGATCCTGACGCGGTCGGTAGGTGTCGTCCATCTTGATCTCGGTGTTCGACAGCGGGGTCTCACACCGCCAGCAATACCAGAGCACCCGGTAGCCCTCGTAGACGAGACCCTTGTCGTAGAGGGTCTTGAACGCCCACATGACCGATTCCATGTAGTCGCGGTCGAGAGTCTTGTAGTCGTTGTCGAAATCGACCCAACGAGCTTGGCGAGTGACATAGTCTCGCCACTCACGCGTGTACCGGAGCACGCTCTCACGGCACGCCGCGTTGAATGCGTAGATCCCGAACTTGGTGATCTCCGGATGACCAGAGATGCCGAGTTCCTTTTCTGTTTGTACCTCCGCCGGCAGGCCGTGACAGTCCCATCCGAAGCGACGTTCCACACGCTTACCGCGCATGGTCTTGTAGCGGGGCACAGCGTCTTTTACGAAGCCCGTCAGCAGGTGGCCGTAATGAGGCAACCCGTTCGCAAACGGAGGACCGTCGTAAAAGACGAACTCGTTGTCGCCGTGCTCACCAGCCGGACGTTGCTCGACGGAACGACGGAACGTGTGGTCGTCGTTCCATCGCGACAGGATCGCCTGCTCGAGCGCGGGAAGATCGGGTTGCGAGGCGACTTCGGGATACTTGGCGTTCACGTCTGGCTCCTGTAGTTGATCAGTTGCCAGGGACGGGCTGACGCCCGCGGTACCACCCTGCTTGCCTGCTCCCACAGGAACAGACCACTCGTGTTCGCCAGCTATGACGGGCTGGGCCCGCCCGGTTCTACTGGGCGGGCCGACGCTTGGCCGACTCGCCGTTCTTCCGGAAGCTCGGAGGTGATTGCCTCGTCAACGCCATGTTCTCCAAAAGGATAGCGGACGGGGACGTGACGACGGGCGAGGACGAGAAGTCAGTCGTCGTAGTCGTCTTGGTACGTGCGAGCCGAGGGCGGCTTGAGGAGGTAGACCCCGTTGGCGACTTTCTCCATCGAGCCATCTAGCCCGTAGCACAGCCCGCTTGCGAAGTCGATGAGTCGACGCGATACCTCGCGGTCGGCCCCTTCGATGTTCATGATGACCGGTTGGCCCTCTTTGAACTTGTCGGCCACTTCCTGCGCCTGATCGAATCGGCGAGGGCTCACCGCAGCGGGTTCGCCCCCACCGGCAGGCGGGCGTTGCGTTCCAGATTGTTTGGGTCGGACGTTGACGCTCGGTTCGTCTCGTTCCCGGCGGGCTTGAGACGGGTCGAAGTCGCGGGAGGGGAATGTAGGGCGGCTCGGCATGGTGCGGACGACTCCTTCTGAGGCGTCGTCTCGCTGACGACTCGAACGCGGTTCGGGTTCGGCAGGTCGCCGACCACGGGGTGCAGATTCGTAGTCGTCCTCGTATTCGTATTCGTCGTCGGGGCCTAGCCCCAACCACTCCATTGTGCCTTTCCAGAACGACATGCGATCTCCTCCTCGACTGAAAGCTATCGCACCACCTAGGTCGTGGTGCGGACAACGCGTGCACCGAACAACGCCGTGCCGATGCGAACTTGCGTGGAACCCTCTGCCACCGCCACTTCGAGGTCAGACGACATGCCCATCGAACACACCGACAGCCCGAGCCGATCAACCGCACGACGCACTGCACGGAACCCGTTGCGCGCCGCTTCCGGGCCGCCATCGGTGGGGCCGACCGTCATGAGACCTGCCACCTGCAACCCGGCACCCAGTGCCGACTCGAGGAGCGCATCGACGTCGCCCAACGGGCATCCGCCTTTTCCGGCCAGGCCAACAGTGTCGACCTGCAAGAGCACCCGCGCGCCCGGGTCCCGCCGGGCGATCTCGTCGACGAGGCGAGCCCGGTCAACGGTCTCGAACAGCGTCACTCTGCCTGCGAGCTGGCGAACCTTGTTGGTTTGCAGCCGTCCGATGAAGTGCAGACGAACACCGGAGAGCGCGTCGGCCTTCGCCAGAACCTCCTGCACGTAGTTCTCGCCGACGGCGTCACAGCCGGCGAGTCGAACCGCAGCGATCGCTTCTGGTCCGAACGACTTGGTCACCGGCAGAATCGCAACGTCGGAACCACCACCGGCGCGACCGATTCGGTCGCGCACCTCGCTCAAGGCGGCTGCAACCGAGGCGTTGTCGAACATGACGGTCACGCGCTGGCAACCCCGTGCGACCGGTCGGTTTGCCAAGCAGCCATGACGTGGCGTTGTACGTCTCCACGGACCCGATGCGAGAACCCGTCATAGGTGCACCCTGTGCATCCGCCCATCACGTCGAGTACCACTCCCCGGGCCCGGCAGGCCGCCGCGACAGCGGCCGCGATGTCGAGGCCCGGCGCGCCCCAGCTAGTCGATGCAACCAAGTCGTCTGCAGCCGCGTGCGCGCCGGCCGCGACCAATGCAGCATCACCGGCGCCGAACTCATAACAACACGCTCCGATCGCCGGTCCGAGGATCGCTCGTTCCACCGGCTCATCGAACGCGTTGATCGCAACGTCGACGACGCCTGCAGCGAGTCCGCGCCACCCGGCGTGTACCACTGCGAACTGCCGCCGCTCGCCCATGAACACCACTGGAGCGCAATCACCCACCCAGCATCCGAGCACAGCCCCTACGGCTGAGGTGATCGCAACGTCACCCCGCCAACCGTCGCCCGCGCCCGGAGAGTCCACTGCGATCACATCGACACCGTGGCACTCGTGGAGTTGGGTCCACGGCAGGTCGACAAACCGTCGTCGCCGAGCGTCGAGTTCAGCCAGCGGCACCCGCTCCCGATGAAAGTCGCCCTCGCGGCGCGTGGAACAGCGCAGGTGCAGCAGCGGTGCGCTACTTGAGGAACGACGGAACGTCGAAATCGTCGTCGTCATCGTCAGGCTCGGGATCGGGCTCTGCGAAGAGTTCGGCGATGCGTGCCGACGGCCGATCAGCGATCAGCGACATCGAGGAACTGTCGATGCGATCGAAGCCAGCCGCGATGACCGTGACCTTGACCTCATCACCCATCTCGTCGTCGATGACCGTGCCGAAGATGATGTTCGCGTCTTGGTGAGCGACCGCGTGGATGATTTCGGCCGCGGCGTTCATTTCGAACAAACCCATACTCGACGGGCCGGTGATGTTGAGCAAGATGCCTCGGGCACCGTCTATTGCCGATTCGAGCAGCGGGCTCGAGATCGCTTGCCTGGCGGCCGATTCAGCACGCTGATCACCACTGGCCTGGCCGATTCCCATGAGAGCAGATCCGGCGTCGGACAAGATCATCTTGACGTCTGCGAAGTCGGTGTTGATCAGGCCGGGGGTGGTGATGAGATTCGTGATACCCGACACACCTTGCAACAACACCTCGTCTGCCATCTTGAACGCGTTCAGCACGCTGGTCTTTTCGTTCGCAACGCTGAGCAACCGATCGTTCGGAATGACGATGAGCGTGTCGACCTTTTCTTTCAGTCGTTGCACACCATTTTCTGCTTGCACCGATCGGCGTCGACCCTCGAAACCGAATGGTCGCGTGACGACACCGATGGTGAGCGCCCCGACCTTGTGCGCGATCTCGGCAATGACAGGTGCCGCCCCTGTGCCGGTGCCGCCGCCCTCGCCGGCGGTGATGAACACCATGTCGGCGCCCTTCAACATCTCTTCGATCTCGTCGTCGTGGCTTTCAGCGGCAGCTCTGCCGACATCGGGGTCGCTGCCAGCGCCGAGGCCGCGCGTGAGATCTCGACCGATGTCGAGTTTGACGTCTGCATCACTCATCAACAGGGCTTGGGCATCGGTGTTCACCGCAATGAACTCGACACCTTTCAGACCCGCATCGATCATGCGGTTGACGGCGTTGACGCCGCCCCCACCGACGCCGATGACCTTGATGACAGCAAGATAGTTCTGGGGCGCGCCGGACATCAGCGGTTCCTCCATCGAGGTTGACGGTGTGAGTGGTACATAGCGTTCTGGTTCACGTCGAGACTTTGTTCGTTGGTTCTGCTGAGTTTGTTGCAGTGATGATGGGTGATGCGTCGCCGGTGAACCACCGGCTCACCTTCGACTCGCGATTCGTGACGACGACGTGTCGTTTGAGCGAATTCACGGGTGTCATCCTGACACGTCGATGTACACGAATCCGGTGATAGTACCCGGTTCATGGGTGCCTAGAGCAGGTGGGACGCGACCGATGCCTCCTGTCGACCGCCGCCATCAGCGCGTTGTTTCTGATGTTGACACGTCGATCACGATGTCAGGGCCACCCAAATTCTCCGGATCTTCCCCCGCCTCGATGGCTTCGCGACGCATCTCTGCGAGCACCGTTTCCAGTCGGACCAACTTGGTGATGAGTTCGCGAGCCTCGCCGAAACGCACCTGCATCCCGTTGTTCATGAACAAGGTGAGGTCGCTGCCGTCAGCGGTCACCGCGATGTGGTCGACTCTCCCCCGCACCGACACGGTGAGACTCTTGGCCAGTTCCGAGGCGGCTGCGTACCCCTGCGGCGCGAACTGGCCGACATCGAGATCGACCGAATCGATACCAATGATCAGCACATAGGCCAAGGGATACATGTCGAGCACATCGAGCACGCGTCCTTGCCGGTCAAGTACACGGAACCGGCCGTCCGGGCCTTGGTAGGTCGTCAGTGCTTCACGCTCTCGGATCTCGATGGTTGCCGAATGCGGAAAGGCCACACGGACGCGAACGTCCTCCACCCATGCGATCGACCGCAACTGATCTTCGGCCTCTTGGGTGTCCACCCGTAGTACGGGTGTGCCGACGAGATCGTCGATCACCGCTTGTAGTGCTGCTGGATCGGTGTACACGTTGCCGGTGACGGTGATCTGATCGTCCTCGACGGCAAACCAGCCCGAACCGACCACTGCGAGCGCTGCTACCAGCAGAACGATCACACCACAGGCCACGCCGACCCACATCAGCCGCTTGCGTCCGCGAGCCCGCTTGACGGCCAGTCGTCGCTCGCGCATGCGTGGCTCGATACCCCGACGGAGATCGCGCTCGGACTCAGGTCGCAGAACATCACCTGACCCGTCGTCCTCGATGATGATGACGCCGCCATTTCGGGCGCCGTCGAGGCTGCCTTGCACGTAGACAGCGTCGGGCAGATCAGCATCGTCGATGGCGATCACACGGGGCCCGTCAGCGATTTGCGCTGGTGATCCGGCGGGTCCACTCGCTGGAGGCGGTGAGGCCACCGAGGGCGATCCGGCAGCTACGGGCGCAGCGAGGTCGCTGAACACACCGTCGGCATCGCCGATCTTGATGATCGGCCGCGACGGTCGAACGTCGAGATGTGACACGTCATCGGCGACATCCTCCCGGACCACAGCACTTGCCGCGACGACGCCCGGAGTCATCGCAGTGTCGGCGGCGACCGAAATGCCGCCAGTACTTGAGCTGTCGGTGCTTGAGCTGTCGGTGCCTGAGCTGTCGGTGCCTGAGCTGTCGGTGCCAGCCGGTCGTTCACCGAGCGCCTGAGGGGTGGGTTCGTGCAACTCGTAGTCGGGTGAGTCGACCGAAGTGACGAGATCAGCGAGGCTGAGCTCCGACTCTGACAACACGGTAGGAGTGGGAGCCGTGGGTTCGAGATCGTCGTCGACAACTGGGGCCTCGACCGGCGTGCGATCACGCTGATGGTCCGCAAACGCTCGAGACAACTCGTCGAGCGCCGCTGGGTCGAGATCGCGTTCGGGCCGCGGCGCGTCGGTCATGTTGGAGACTCGAACTCTCGTGTGGCGATACCAGCATCGTCGAACGACATCGGGTCGGTGTCGTCGAAGCCGACCAGCCGGACCTCACTTCGCAGCCAATAGCCGGTGGCTTCTCCGACACGCTGGCGAACGAGTTCGATCGCGGCGCGCACGTCGGCAGCTGTTCCACCGTCGGACGATTGGATGAAGTTGGCGTGCTTTTGGGACACAGAGGCAGTACCAACCGTGAGCCCACGCAAACCAACCGCATCGATGAGACCGCCGGCAGTGACTTCACCAGGCACTGGATTGACGAAGACCGATCCGCAGTTCTGCCCTCCCGGTTGATTGGCGCGACGCCAGCGAACGATTTCGGAGATCTCGCGCTCGGAACTCTCACGGTTGCCGAACTGCAGCTGCAGCCGCGCGCTGACCACGATGGACGATGCAGGGAGCGACGATGCACGAAACCTGAGGCCGATGTCCGCGGCCGGAACCGTGACCGTGCTGGTGGAGAACGGTCCGACATCGGGCGGGTCCACATCGAACACCTCGATGTCGACCAGCGAGGCTGCGATGTCGGACCCGTGACCGCCGGCATTCATGCGAACTGCCCCACCCACCGAACCCGGAACCCCGACAGCCCATTCGAAACCTGTGAGCGACGCAGCAGCGGTTCGCCGTGCCAGCACGGGCAACGCAACGGCACCTCCAGCAACCACTTGGGACCGTTCGAGGTCGAACTCGATTCCGCTGGCGAGTCGACTGAGGGAGACCACCACGCCGTCGAAGCCACCGTCGGCGACGAGCATGTTCGAACCGCGCCCGATGACCAGCAATGGAACCTTGGTGGCGGTACGAGCAGCGGCGATTGCGGCGAGATCGTCGACCGATTCGACCTCGACGAACAGCGCCGCACCGCCACCCACCCGGTACGTCGTGAGTGGCGCGAGCGGAACATCTCGCTCCAGACGGGCACCAAGTTCGGCGCGTAAAAGTGCAGCTGTCTCCTCGACGCCGTGAGAGCGCCCGATCAACCGAGAACCTCACCGCGACGAACCGCAAGCACCTCGTCGGGCAACGAAGCAATGTCACCGCAACCCATCGAGACACAGACGTCGCCGCTACGAACGTG
>JBBREA010000126.1:0-8307 GCA_038203385.1 Acidimicrobiales bacterium
TCCTGAACCGGGTAGCCGGACGGGCGATGCAACTGTGCGAAATACCAGGAGATGTCTGACGGTGGGGGTCTGACCCCGACCGTCAGTTCTGACGGTGGGGGTCTGACCCCGATCGTCACCCTGACGAGAGGTGTCTGACCCGTTCGTCAGGTTGGTTTAGGGGGGTTTAGGGGTGGTAGGCGAGGATGGTTCCTAGGAGTTTTTCGGCGGCTTTTACGCTGACGCCTTTGCGGGCGGCGTAGCTCTCCACTTGGTCGAGTTGTACTCGGCCAACTGCGAAGTAGGTGGATTCGGGGTGGGCGAAGTACAGGCCCGACACCGACGAACCTGGCCACATGGCGTGTCCTTCGGTGAGCTGCACACCGATCTGCTGGGTAGCGTCGAGCAGCTCGAAGATGGTTTCCTTCTCCGAGTGGTCGGGCTGGGCCGGATAGCCGGGCGCCGGGCGAATGCCGCGATACGGCTCGGCCAGCAGGTCGCCTGGTGCGAACGCTTCGTCGGGCGCGTAGCCCCACAGCTCCCGGCGAACGCGTGCGTGCATGTACTCGGCCATGGCCTCCGCGACTCGGTCCGCGAGCGACTTCACCAGGATCGACGAATAGTCGTCGCCGTCAGCCTCGTAGCGTTCCGCGATAGCGATCTCCTCTGGCCCAGCGGTGACGACGAATGCACCGATGTGATCGAACAGCCCCTCTGGCAACGATCGCGCCGGTGCGACGAAGTCGCCAATGGCAAGGTTCGGTTTGCGGTCTCGGCGTTGCAACTGTTGCCGCAGTCCGAACAAGCGGGCGCCCCGGCCATGGAATGCGTCGGGCAGCACGATGTCGTCGCTGGCATCGGTCGCGCGTTCTGCCCGCCAGAACCCGACCACCGCTTGAGGGCGGAACCATTGTTCATCGACGATCTTGGCGAGCATCGCCTGAGCGTCGTCCCAGAGTGGTCGAGCGGCTTCGCCGAATTCGTCGTGCTCCAGAATGCCGGGGAACCGGCCGCGCAGACCCCATGCGTGGAAGAACGGAGTCCAGTCCATGTAGTCGACCAGTGCCGACACCGGCACGTCGAACGTCTGCGTGTCGAGAAAGGTCGGGGCGGTGACGGTCTGCGCGTTGAACTCGAAGCGACCCGAGTTGCGGCGCGCTTCATCCAGCGACAACCGGTTGCGCTCGACCTCGGCACGCTCGTGGGCCTCGATCACCCGTTGATACTCGGCGTTTAGGTCATCGAGGAACCCTTCGCGTTGCCCGGGCTCGAGGGACAGCAACTTGGAGATCACACCTGCGGCGCGGCTGGCGTCGGGGACGTGAACCACCGCGCCCGCCGGGTATGCGGGGGTCACACGCAGCGCGGTATGAATTCGCGACGTGGTGGCGCCACCCACGAGCAACGGCATGGTCAGCCCTTGACGTTGCATCTCAGCTGCGACGGTGACCATCTCGTCGAGTGACGGTGTGATCAGACCAGACAACCCGACGATGTCGGCGTTGTGTTCGCGGGCCGCATCGAGAATGGTTTGGGTCTGCACCATCACGCCGAGGTCGACAATGTTGTAGTTGGCGCAACCCAGCACCACACCGACGATGTTCTTGCCGATGTCATGCACGTCGCCCTTCACCGTGGCGAGGACCACCGTGCCCTTGGCCGACGAGGTGACTTCGCCCCCCGCCGCGATGGTGGCAGCGCGCTCCGCTTCGAGGTAGGGCGTGAGATAGGCGACGGCCTGCTTCATCACTCGGGCGGACTTCACGACCTGCGGCAAGAACATCTTTCCGGCGCCGAACAAGTCGCCGACGACGTTCATGCCGTCCATCAGAGGGCCTTCGATGACGGTCACCGGTGAGCCGTACTCGACGCGTGCTTCTTCGACGTCGTCGTCGATGTACTCGGTGATGCCGTTGACCAGCGCATGCTCCAGTCGCTTGGTCACCGTGAACTCTCGCCACTCTTGGTTGGTGCGCTCTTGCGCAGCAGCGCCATCGCCGACGTAACGCGTGGCTGCCTCGAGCAGCCGCTCGGCCGCATCGGGACGACGCGCGAGGATGACGTCTTCGCATAGTTCTCGAAGCTCGGGGTCGATCTGTTCGTACACGCCGAGCTGGCCGGCGTTGACGATGCCGAGCCGCATGCCGTGTTGAATGGTGTGGTAGAGAAATACCGAATGCATCGCTTCGCGGACTCGCTCGTTGCCGCGGAACGAGAACGACAGGTTCGACACACCGCCTGAGATGTTCGACGTGGGGAAGCGTTTCGTGAGTTCGGCCGATGCCTCGATGAAGTCCAGCCCGTACCGGTCGTGCTCCGGAATTCCCGTGGCCACCGCGAAGATGTTCGGATCGAAGATGATGTCTTCGGGCGGGAACCCCACTTGGGTCGTGAGGATCTCGAACGCTCGCGAACAGATGTCGATCTTGCGTTGAGCAGTGTCCGCTTGCCCGCGTTCGTCGAACGCCATCACGATCACCGCGGCGCCGTGGTCGCGACAGACTCGCGCTTGGGCAAGGAACGGCTCGACGCCTTCCTTCATGGAGATCGAATTGACGATGGCCTTGCCCTGCACACACTCGAGCCCGGCTTCGATCACTTCGAACTTCGACGAGTCGATCATGATCGGCACGCGTGCGATGTCGGGCTCTCCCGCGATGAGGTTGAGGAACGTCACCATCGCTTCTTTCGAGTCGAGCAGGCCCTCGTCCATGTTCACGTCGATCACTTGGGCGCCGGCCTCCACCTGTTGGCGGGCGACGTCGAGCGCTTCGTCGTACTCGTTGTTCATGATGAGGCGCTTGAACTTTGCCGAGCCGGTGACATTGGTGCGCTCGCCCACATTGACGAACGGAATGTCCGACGTGAGCGCGAATGGCTCCAAGCCGGAGAGCTGCAACATGGGGCGGGGCTCGGCGATCGGGCGTGGCGTCAGGCCCTGCACTGCCTCGACGATCGCCTCGATGTGTGCTGGCGTTGTGCCACAACAGCCACCGACGATGTTGACGAAACCGGTCTCTGCGAACTCGCGGAGAATCGCAGCCGTTTGACCGGGTGACTCGTCGTAACCGCCCAGCTCATTGGGCAACCCCGCGTTCGGGTACACACAGACCAGCGTGTTGGCCAAGCTGCTGAGTTCGGCGACGTATGGCCGCATCTCGGCGCCGCCGAGCGAGCAGTTGAGACCGATCGAGAACGGGTTGGCGTGGCGCATCGACTGCCAGAACGCCCCCGTGGTCTGGCCCGACAGCGTGCGGCCCGAGCGGTCGGTGATGGTGCCAGAGATCATCACCGGAACCTGGCGACCGATGTCGGCGAACAGCCGTCGCGCCGCCCAGACACAGGCCTTCGCGTTGAGCGTGTCGAAGATCGTCTCGATCAGGATGATGTCCACCCCGCCATCGATGAGCGCGACCATCTGTTCGCGGTAGCTGGCACCGAGCTCACGGAATGTCGACGCCCGGTAGCCCGGGTCTTCCACTCGGGGGGACAACGACAACGTGACGTTGGT
Organism: Acidimicrobiales bacterium; assembly: GCA_038203385.1. GTDB lineage: Bacteria > Actinomycetota > Acidimicrobiia > Acidimicrobiales > Ilumatobacteraceae > Ilumatobacter. The sequence goes on from JBBREA010000126.1 coordinate 3,491, forward strand.
GGGCCCGACCGAGCCTGCCACCCACCGCATCCGGCCGTCGGCCGCCGTGTACGCGTCGGCGCACTCACGGGCGAGCCGCGCCGCGTTGACGTTCATTTCATAGATGACGTCGGGCTGATCGAGGCCGTACTCGCGCTGCGTGATCGACGTGGACTGGAATGTGTTCGTGCACAAGATGTCGCAGCCCGCGTCGAGATACGAGCGATGCATGCGGCGCAACACATCGGGACCGGTGATGGATAACACGTCGAAGTCGCCAGCCAGCGACCGGGGGTGTGTTGCGAATCGCTCGCCTCGGAGTTCGTCTTCGCTGAGGCCATAGTTCTGCAGCAGCACTCCGGCCGAGCCATCGAGCACGAGGATGCGTTGATCCGCAGCCGCCTGCAGCAGATCGATGCGCTGCGTGGCTTCTTCGGTGTTCGGAGTCGCCGATGCGGAAGTGGATGCGGAAGTGGATGCGGAAGTGGATCCGGAAGAGGATGCGGTGATCGTGTTCGTCATGAGTTGGCTTTCGCGATGAGACCAATTCGCTCGCAGACAGCGAGGGCGAGCGGGGCCTTGTTGAGGGTGTAGATGTGCACGTGTCGAATTCCTTCGGCGGCGAGCGCGTTGATTTGTTCTGCCGCGACTTCTGCCGCGACTTCGAACGTGGCGGCGGGATCGTCGTCGAGCCCGTGGAAACGGGCAGCGATGTGGGCTGGCATCGTGGCGCCACACTTGGCGGCGAAGCGGGCGACGGCTGGGAACGAGTGGATCGGAAAGATTCCCGGCACGATTGGGATGTCGATGCCGCGTGCGGCCGAACGATCTCGGTACGCCAGGAACAGGTTGTTGTCGAAGAACATTTGTGTCATCGCCCGCTTGGCGCCGGCCTCGACCTTGGCTGCGAGCACATCGAGGTCGTGATCGAACGAGGGTGACTGCGGGTGCTTCTCGGGGTATGCCGAAACGGCGATGTCGAAGGTGCCACGGGTCATGATGGCCGACACGAGTTCAGCGGTGCTCTGGAACCCGTCAGGGTGGGCGGCGTACGCGGCGTCGATGCCTTCGGGCGGGTCGCCACGCAACGCAACGATGTGGGTGACGCCGAGTGCTGCGAAGCGATCCACCGTGGCGAAGACGTCCTCGCGCGACTGGCCGACACACGTGAGGTGCGGGGCGATCGGCACCGTGTTGGCGGCGGTGCTTGCCGTTTCGACGGCCGCAAACGAATAGTCCCTCGTGGAACCGCCGGCGCCGTAGGTGACCGACATGTAGAACGGGTTCACAGCAGCCAAGGCCGCGGTGGCATGGCGCAGGCTCTCCAAGCCGTTGTCGGACTTGGGCGGGAAGAACTCGAAACTGACGTTTAGGTCGCGACCCGTGGAGGTGAGATCGGGCTGGTCACTCATGCTCGTACTGCTACTTCCTGTTGTATCGCGAGCCACAACGCGACCGTGAGCTGCGCATTGGCCGGCGGTGCGATGAGATCGATGGTGGTGACGTCCACTCCAGCCGCTGTCAGCCAGTCGGCAACCGTGTCTGTGCGAAAGCCGAGCCGGCGGTGGGCATGTTCTGCCTGCAGAAACGCCAAGGTGTGTGGTGCAAAGTCGACGATGAGCAACCGGCCGCCTGGTGCCACCAGACGAGCGGCTTCGGAGACCGCTCGCGCTGGATCGTCGAGAAAGTGCAGTACCTGATGTACCACGACGAGGTCGAACGACCCGGGTTCGAACGGGGGCGCGTACACGTCGCCCTGACGGAGTTCCACGTTGCGGATCTCTGCGCGGTCGAGGTTGGCGCGTGCGACGGCGAGCATGGAGTGGCTGCTGTCCAGGCCGACTGCTCGATCCGTACTTCGGGATGCAAGCAGCTGCAACATGCGGCCGGTGCCGGTTCCGATGTCGAGCATCGAACGGAATGGTGCGGCGTCGACGGCGTCGACGATCGCAGCTTCCACGGTGGCGTCCGAGGCGTGCAGCGATCGAACGCGGTCCCAGTCTGCGGCGATGTTGGCGAAGAAGTGCTGAGCGGTGTCGGACCGACGTTGGCGCACGACTTCCAGCCGGTCGAGGTCGGTGGCTAGCGCTGCATCGATCGGGCTGATCGCCTTCAGCATGTCGTCGACGAGTGCGCGGAGCGGGCCTCTCGAGGCCAGGGAAAAGTACACCCACGTGCCCTCCCGATGACGATCGACGACGCCAGCTTCGACCAGCAGCTTGAGGTGTCGTGAGATGCGCGGCTGAGACTGCCCGCAGATGTCGGTGAGGTCGGACACCGTGAGCTCACCATGGCTGAGCAAGGCCACGAGCCGCAGACGTGTCGACTCGCCGACGGCGCGCAGGACGTCGAGCGCAGCGGCCGCGGTCACAGTCATCCGGCCACTATATAAGGATATCTATATCTCTGCAATCATCCGTTCGCAGTGGACCCTCGGGTTGGACGAGCCGCATACAATCGGCCGATGCTCGCCAGCGCGGTCTTGGTCGTCGCTCTCGGCGTGGTGGGCTTCGGGCTCACGCTCTCAACATCCATCAGGTTGCGCTTCGAAGAGCGCGCCGCAATCGGCATGGTGGTGGGCCCCGTGGCGGCTTCGGTGTCGTCGCTCCTGGCCTTCCTGGTCATCGGCATGTCGTGGTGGACCCTGCTGATCGGCATTGGTGTGCCAGCAGTCGTCGCCGCGTTCTCGTTCGTCAACTCGGTCGACGCGGTGAGCCGAGAGGTCGCGTGCGCGAGATTGCGGCTGCGTTTGCCCGCTCGGGACGGCAGAAGCTTGCGACCGCTGGTGGTCGTCACCGTGCTCTCGGCAGCAGTGAGCACGCGCATCTTGGCATTGTCTTACCAAGCGACACCCGATGGCCTCAGCGTCGGCTCACTTGCCAGTTGGTCCGACGGCGCAGCCCACGCCGCGTATGCGGGGTCGTTCGCGTACGGAGACAACCGGGGGCTGGATCTGCCCACCGGTGCAGGTCACGGGTTCACTTACCACTTCCTCGCCGACTTCTTCGCCGCGTTGTTCACCGTTGTCGGCGCCTCGTTGCCGCAGGCATTGGCGGTGTCGACGTGGGTGTTTGCAGTGGCTTGGCCCGTGCTGGTGTGGTGTTTCGTCGAGCGCATCGTGCGGTCGCGCCTCGTTGCGGCCCTCACGATGTTGCTGTTCACACTCAGCGGGGGCGTCGGTTTGTGGTACTTCGCAGCCGATGTGGATCGTGACGGATGGAGCATTGTCCGCACACTGCCCCGCACGTACGCCCGCATCCCAGATGAACACCTCTGGGTCGACAACCTCATCTCGGCATCGCTCTTCGCTCAGCGCTCGACGCAACTCGGTCTCACCACGGGCCTTGCTGCCGGCATCGTGCTGCTCGCATCGCGTCCCGGCCGAGTTCGTTCAGGCTTCGTCGGTGCCGGCTTGATGATCGGTGTTCTCGGCATCGGTCACGCACACGTTCTCTTGAGCGCATTGGCGCTCGCGACGATGGCGATGCTGGCGGATCGAGATCGAGTGTGGCTGTGGTTTCTCGTACCGGCCGGCGTCGTCGGGCTCCCGCTCGCGTACGCGATCCTCCCTGACACGAATGCCATGCGCTGGATGGTCGGTTGGATGGCCATCGACGCGGGTCAACTGTGGCCGTGGTTCTGGTTCCGCAACGTCGGGCTCTGGCTCCCGATCTTCTTGGGTGTCGCTGTGTTGGGGGGCGTGCCGAACAGGGTGCGACGACTCACCCTGCCGCTCTGGCTGTGGTTCATCGTTCCGAATCTGATTGCGTTTCACCCGGCCGAGTGGAACAACACGAAGTACTTCGTCTTCTGGCAATTCGCCGGGAGCCTGGTGGTCGCGACCTGGCTGGCGCGCGCCTGGTCCAGTGTCGTGCTTCCCCACAGTGAACGATGGACGAGTCGGCGACCGCTCGTTCAGCGAGTAGGCGCGACGATGGCTGTGCTGCTGATGGTGTCCGCCGGCGGCCTCGACACGTTGCGGGCCATGCAACGAACGACTGCGATCCCGTGGGTGACGAACGACGATCTCGTCGTGTCGGCTTGGATCCGCGAGAACACGCCCACCGATGCTGTGCTGGTGTACGCCATGGACACCACGTCTGCCGCCTTCTCGCTGAGTGGTCGCTCCGCAGTCAGCGGTTACCCCGGATGGACGTGGGACTTGGGGGTAGCCGACTGGTATCAGCGTCAGATGGCGACCGAGGCGATCCTGCGCGGCGACGCTGACACCGAGGTGTTGGTGAGCAGATACAACGTGGACCTCGTGGTCATCGGGCCCGACGAACGGAACCTGCGTGGCGCATCAGACGTGTATTGGCGAGCGCGTGATCCCGAGGCGTTCTGCTCGGGTGACACCTGCGTCTACCGAGTTCAGTAGTCAGGCCTGCCGGCGGGTGCGGCCGGTACTGGCTGCGATAAGGGTGGCGATACCGAGGGCCACGGCAATGATGCCGATCAGTGTGATGGCCGACGGGCTTCCACCGGTGGCAGGAAGATCGCCGCCGATGAACACGGTGGTCGTGGTTGCTGCGGTGGTGGTTGGTGCTCCGGCGCCACTGTTCGGATCGATCGTTGTCGTGGTGGAGCCGGCAGCTGTGGTGGTGGTGGAGCCGGCAGCGGTGGTGGTGGTGGAGCCGGCGGCTGTGGTGGTGGTGGAGCCGGCAGCTGTGGTGGTGGAGCCCTCCACGGTGGGTGTGGGGCACGCGGGAGTGGCCGTGTTCGTGGGGGTGTTCGTTGCCGTGGCAGTTGCCGTGGCAGTCCCGCCAGCTGTGGGTGTGTTCGTCGGGGTGTTCGTCGGCGTCGCGGTGGGGGTGTGGGTCGGTGTGTTCGTCGGCGTC
>JBBREA010000127.1:0-8222 GCA_038203385.1 Acidimicrobiales bacterium
CCCGCCGTCCGTCGCAGAGGTGCCACCGCATGATCGCCGCATTCGGTCAGCCGTATGCTCGTGCACAAGTGAACTTCGCCCCACGTATGAACTTCAAACAGGTGCAGCGTTAGGCTGGCCTCGCCATGTCGATCCTCGTCCTTGGACTCAACCACCGCACCGGGCCACTCAGTGTGCTGGAGCGTGTCGCGTTGGCCCCGTCGGAGATTCCCAAGGCGGTGCAAGCCTTGGTACAACTCGACAACGTGCGTGAAGCGGTCGTGGTCTCAACGTGCAATCGCACCGAGATCTATGCGGTCACCGAGAAATTCCACGGGGCCTACGCAGACGTTCGCGACTACCTGTGTTCGTTGAGTGATCTCAGCGCCGACGAGTTGCACCCGCACCTGTACTCCCAGCATGACGACGCTGCCGTGCATCACCTGTTCGCAGTCGCAAGTGGTCTCGATTCGGCGGTGCTCGGTGAGTCGGAAATTCTCGGTCAGATTCGGGCTGCCTGGGACACCGCTCGCGATGAAGGCGGATCACGCACCACCCTCAACCTGCTCTTCCGTTCCGCCATCGGCGTCGGCAAGCGTGCCCGCACGGAAACGGGCATCGCTCGCGGTACGGCGTCCGTCAGCTCGGCCGCCGTAGAACTTGCCACCCATCAACTCGGCAACCTCAACGGGCGACGGGTCGCCGTATTGGGTGCGGGTTCCATGGGTGAAGGCATTGCGTTGGCCCTGCGATCAGCAGGCGTCGGCGACGTCACGGTGGTCAACCGCACCGCTGCCCGTGGGCAGGAACTTGCTCAGCGCATCGCTGCAACCGCAGTCGATTTTGGCCAGCTCGAGTCGGTGCTGGCCACCGCCGATGTGGTGCTCACAGGCACCGGCGCCGGCGAGCCGGTCGTCACCCGGGCCATGGTCGAATCGTGTGGTCGCGACGGCCGACCATTGCTCTTGGTCGACATCGCTGTGCCGCGCGACGTGGACCCTGCAGTGGTCGAGCTGCCCGGTGTCACCCTGCTCGATCTCGACGTTCTCAACGCATGGGCGGAGCGCGGTCGCTCGCAACGGCGCGCTGAAGTCGACAGCGTTCGTCGCATCATCAGCGAAGAAGCCGAAGCGTTCATCCTCGAAGAGGCTGCGCTGCAGGCTGCTCCGTTGGTCACCACGTTGCGTCAGCGAGCCGAGGCGTTCCGTTTGGCTGAACTCGAGCATCACGCCAGTCAGCTTGCCGATCTCACACCCGGTCAACGCGAGATGGTCGATTCGATCACCCGCCGAGTGGTTGCCAAGCTGTTGCACGAACCATCGGTTCGACTGCGTCAACAAGCCGGAACGCCGCAGGGCGCGCGAAACGCCGCCGCAGTGACCGATTTGTTCGACCTCGGCTAGTCGATGGTCGACGTGTGGGTTGACGGTCGCCCGTTGAGTGCCGATGGCTGATGGCTAGTTCCGAACCGCTCCGCATCGCTACACGTGGTAGCCAACAGGCCACCACCCAGGCGCTCGCGGTCGCTGACCGACTCATCAGTGCGGGCATCCCCGCAGAACTCTTCATCGTCGACACGCACGGTGACCGCACTCAGGCTGCAAACGTGCCACTGCACTCGATCGGCGGCCAGGGGGTGTTCACCAAAGAGGTGCAGCTCGCTGTGCTCGACGGACGTGCGCACATGGCGGTGCATTCCGCCAAAGATCTTCCTACAGCGCCAACCGACGGCCTGGTGATCGCTGCATTCACCGAACGTCGTCATGCCGCTGACGCATTGGTCGGTCTGCGATTGTCGGACCTCGGGTTCGAAGCAACGATCGCCACTGGGTCGGTTCGGCGGCGCGCCCAATTGAGGCGGGCACGGCCCGATCTCGTGTTCGAAGAGCTGCGCGGCAACATCCACACGCGTCTCGAACGTGTTCCAGCGGGCGGTTCCATCGTCATGGCCGTGGCAGCGCTGGAGGTGCTGGGCCTCACCGATCGCATCGCCGAAGTACTCGATCCGGCGGAGTTCGTGCCGGCTGTTGGCCAAGGGTGCGTGGCGGTGGAATGCGACAGTCGGAACCGCAAGGTCCTCGAAGCACTGGAGACGGTCGACCATCCCGAAACGCGCTACGAGGTCTCGATCGAACGGGCGTTCATGGCTGAACTCGGTACCGGATGCTCGCTGCCGATCGGTGCCCACGCGCACGGCAACCGGTTGTACATCTTCCTCGCAGATCAAGACACCGGACGCACGGCCTCGGACACGATCGAACTCGGCGGCGACTTGGACGACGATATTGGTCGTGCTCGCAACGCGGCGACGCTCGCGCATGCTCATGTCACCGGCATCTAGCGGTTCGGCGGCCGATCGGGCGGCGCCCCTGCACGGATGCAGCGTGGTCACCACCCGCGACAATCCTGGACGCCTCGACGAGTTGCTCAGTGCCAGGGGTGCCACGGTGGTCCATGTCCCCTTGATCGAGATCACTGCTCCGCCCGACGGCGCCGCGCTGGGCCAAGCGCTGAGACGACTTCCAGAGGCAACGTGGCTGGTCGCCACATCACAACATGGTGCTGAAGCCGTCGGCGCGGCTGCTGGGAAGCACCCCGTTCGTCTTGCTGCGGTGGGAACGCGCACTGCGGAGGTGCTGGCTTCGTCAGCGGGTCGTCCGGTCGATCTCGTGCCGGCGCGTCAGACCGCAGCGGACCTCGTCGAAGCCTTCCCGGCGCCCGGGAGGGCGGGGGAGTTGGTGATCGTGGCCGTTGGTGATCTCGCAGCGCCCACACTGGCTGATGGCTTGCGCGAACTCGGATATCACGTGGTGTCAGCCGTGACGTATCACACACGTCCACGGCTTCCCTCGCCGGCCGAGCGAGCGGCGGCGCTCGACGCCGATGCGGTGGTGTTCGCCAGCGGATCGAGCGCCCAGGCCTGGGCCGCAGCGATCGGGTCGGAGTCTCCGCCGGTCGTTGCGATCGGCCCAACGACTGCCGCTGTCGCGACGGCGGCCGGGCTTCAGGTGGCGGCGGTTGCTGCCGATCATTCTCTAGAGGGCGTGGTCTCGGCAGTCATCGCCCTGTTGGGCCGAAGGTCCAGGAGCTAGCGGCATGGCGGCTGACCCTCGTGACACCTCCTACAATCGCAGGGCCCGAAAGAAGATCATGAGACTAACCGCACGTGTACCGGTATTCATCGTCGCCGCGGCCCTGGTGGCCGCGGCTTTCGGCGTGCCCGTGCGCTTGGCGACTGCCTCGGTTGCGTTGTTGCCAACCGACTTGGTCGACGCCCGTCGACCGTCGCTGTCGAACAGCGGTGATTGGGCCGTCTTCGAAGGCACCTTGGCCGATGGACGCAGATCTGTTTTCCGTGCCAACGTCGGCTCGTCAGAGGCCGCGGAACTCTCCCCCGTGCCCCCGTCGGTGCGAACCGGTGACACGATCCAACCCCGGATCTCAGCCGATGGCTGTGTCGTCGTAGCAATCACGCAGATCGCGTTCGACCTGTTTCGTGACGACGACCGTGGCGACCGATGGGACGTGTACCGATTGCTGGTTCCCGAATGTGGTGGCCAACCGAACGGTTGGGAGCTGGTGTCTTCGAACAGCAGCGGCACGGCGCGCGACGGGGTCTTCACCGAATGGACCCCGGCTGTCAGCGGATCTGGTGCGGTGGTTGCCTACGTGCATCAGTCTGACCGATCGAATGACCCGCTGGCCACCATCACCGTGGTCGACATCACGATTCCCATCAACGAATTCGGCCGAGAGCAACCGGTCGCCGGCGTGCCGGCCGAGGCCCCCAACGGCGCCTTCGTGTACAGCGGGTTCACGGCTCCCGAGCTGTCTCAGAACGGACGACACCTTGCGTTCGTTGCCGACGCCACCGCGTCCGCTCTGTTGCCGGGATGGGGCTATGGGCTCATCCCCGGTGGCCCTGCCACAACTCAGGTGTACGTGTGGGACCGAGGCTACGGGGACCAACGAAACGCCGTTCGTCTCGTGTCGGGTAGTGGCGACACTCCGGCCAGTCTCGGTGCCGACTCGCCGGCGATGTCAGAGGACGGCCGAGTGATCGCATTTCGTTCGGCGGACCGAACGCTGGTACCAGCGGTACTCCCGAGTTGCGCATCGCCCACGTCATGCCCCACACAGATCTATCGATTCGACCGTGACACAGACGGCAATGGCATCTTCGACGAGGCATCACGTCTCCCGCCTCTGGCGTTGGTGTCCGCCGTAGATGCAGGTGTGGTTGGTAGTGGCATTCCCACCGCAGGTGACGCCAGCTCGTGGTCGCCGTCTCTCAGCGCCGACGGCAGCCAGGTCGTCTTCGTCACCGATGCCGTCAACCTGCTGCCGAGCCGGCGCGCTGGTGGCGGAGAAATGACCGACGGTGACGTACTCATCGCAGAGTTCCGGCTGGGCGAAATCCGGCGCGCGCTCGACGATGGTGCCTCGGCTTCGGTGCCTGGCGCCCACGATCGGCCGGTGTTGTCGAAGACTGGGCAGACACTGGTCTTCGATACCAGCGCTGGTGCAGGTTTGACAGCAGGTTTGACCGCTGGCACGGCGATGGCCAGCGCTGCAGGTCGCAACCTGGTGGTGGTGCGCTACACCCCGCAGCTCGGCTTCGCTGAACTCGACTTCGGGTCGGTTCTGCTCGGGTTCGAAAGCGCCGAGCTGTACGCGACGGTGCAAAACGCCGGTCCGGCTGCGTTCGAGCCCGGTGCGGTGTTCACCAGTTCGCCGAACTTCAAGGTGACAGGAGGAACCTGCACGACGGGCGTCATCGTTGCTGCCGGCGACTCGTGCAAGGTGGAACTCACATTCAACCCAACTGCGCCCCGTGCGTTCGAGGCGACGCTCACCGTCCGCAGCGTCGGGTTCGTGCCCACCCAGATCTCCACCCAGTTGCGCGGGGCGGCGGGCGACCCGATTCTGCAGGCCAACCCCGGCGGCGTTGACATGGCTCCCGCTGTCGTCGGCGAGTCTGGTGGACGAGTCGCCATCGGCGTCACCAACAACGGGTTCGCGCCAACTCGAGTAGAGCGCATCGACCTCGGAGGTTTGCACCCCGGTGACTTCGAAGTCGTCACGCAGTCCTGCACCGGTCGAGCGTTGAACGCCACTGCGAGCTGTGCCATCGAAGTCGAATTCAAGCCGAGATCGCCGGGGTACCGAAGCACGCTCGTCCGGGTGGCCACCGGCATCGGCGAGTACACCAGCGCCGTGGTCGGTGGCTACGCCCGCTACTCGCCGACGTTGAACGCCTCCGCCGCCGAGGTGACCGCCGGTCAGGAACTGGGCATTGGTGCCTACGGGTTCCCACCCAACGCACAGATCTCCATCGGTTTCGATGATGGTTCGCAACCGTTCGTCACCATGACCACCGGTGGGGAGGGCGGATTCCTGTCCAACATCGTGCTTCCTGTGAACCTGCGACCGGGCGATCGAACCTTGATGGCCACCGGACCTGACGCCACGGTAGCGGTGACGACGTTGCACGTTCGGGCGGCGCCGAGGCCGGGTACCGCAAATGTGCCGGGCTTCGGTCTCGGCTGAAACCCCTGAATTCCTCGGGTACTTCGAGGGTCTACGGCTCGACGGGAACGAGTTGGCCGGCGAGCAGAACGCTCACATCGCAGCCGGTGGCGGCAACATCTCCGGCGGCGGCGCATGCCACCGAGAACACGATGCTGTCGCCCGGTTCGAACGGGAGCGCGCTGACGCGCGGTTGGAACTCGTTGGCGCTGGTCATTTCGCCCAAGTTCCAGGTGTAGAGCACTTCCTCGTTCTGCAACAGACGACCGATTCCGAGATCACTGTTGGGGTTCTGCAGGACCACGTCGGTGAGCAGGAATCGTGAGTCTGGGGGAACGAGCACCGACTCGCTGCGTTCTTGGCCGATAGCGACGTCTACGGCGATGCGATGCGAATCGATCACGCCGGGGTTCTCCACGTCGCTGGGCTCTTCAACAGGATCCGCAACAGTCGTCGTGGGTGCGTCCACGACGGTGCTTAGTGGCGCAACCCCTTCGATCTCGTCGATTCGCTCTTCGACGGCGCGATCGGCTGCGTCGCGAAGCTCGGGGCGCACCACGCCGAACCAAGCGCCGACGACCGCTGCGATGAGGGCGACCACCCCCAACGAGCGGGCGAGCAGACGCGCCGGAATGGTGGCTGGTTGAATGAGTGTGGCGCGGGCGATTGCCCGCGCATGCTCTGGTTCGGTGGCTTCGATTTCGAAGCTGAGTTGCTGCTCGCGGCCTCGGAACGGACGTCCTTTGGTTCTGAGGCGCAACCGCACCAGGCTTCGTCCGCCCGGTGCCACCCCGACCGCCGGCGGGTCGAAGGTTCCGTCCACCCGATTGGCCACGTCGACGAGATGGAGCCGACAGTTGGCCAGGCTGTTGCCATGATTCTCGAGCATGAACTCATAGCTCGCCCGACGGCGTGCCCGCTGCAACGGTTGCAGCATGACGATGCGTCGGTCGTCGAACGGCTCGATGAACACCACCGTCTCGGCAATGGTGATCTCGTCAGGGTTCGACTGGGTGATGACCCGAACCGCCACGGCGTTCGGGCCGCTGCTGGTGGTGTGAATGGCAGGGGGCCTGATGACGACTTCGACGACGTCGATCGACCCTCCGAACAAGGTGATCGTGCTGCGCGTGACCGTGGTCCAGCCGGCGGCGAGGCCGGCAGGAATGATGGTGAACGTTTCGGTGTGCTCGCCTGCGTTTTCGATCGACAGGGGCAGGGTGGTGGATTCACCCGGTTTGGCGCGTACATCATCGCCTCCGAACCACACTTGAACAGCCACGGCCCCCGACGCTACCCGGCTCGTTCGCGTGCGGTGATGATGTCTCGCCCTACCATGCCTACATGACCTCCACCTCGCCGAGCGATTCGTTCGTGCATCGGCCTCGTCGGTTGCGCCGTACCTCAGCGTTGCGCGACCTCGTGGCGGAAACCAACGTCACCGTCAGCGACCTGATCGCACCGCTGTTCGTGCGAGAAGGAATCGACGCTCCGATCGAGATCGCCTCCCTGCCGGGCGTGTACCAAGACACACGCGAGTCGTTGCGTCGAGGTGTGGTCGAACTCGCGGATCTCGGCGTGAGAGCAATCATGCTCTTCGGGGTTCCCGCTCAGAAGGATTCCACCGGTTCAGGCGCCTCGGATCCTGATGGAATCGTTCAGATGGCGCTGCAGGACCTGCGATCCGAGCTGGGCGACGACGTGGTGCTCATGGCCGACCTGTGCGTCGACGAATACACCACCCATGGGCATTGCGGGATCGTCGGCCAGGACGGTCATGTGGACAACGACGCCACCCTTCGGATCTACAGCGACATCGCCGTTGCCCAAGCCACGGCCGGGGCCCACGTGGTGGCGCCCAGCGGCATGATGGATGGACAGGTCGGTGCGATTCGCTCGGCGCTCGATGCCAGCGGGTTTCAACAGGTGTCGATTCTTGGCTACTCGGCGAAGTATGCCAGCGCGTTGTATGGCCCGTTCCGCGATGCCGTCGACGTGTCCATCGCCGATGGTGGTGACCGCAAGGCGTATCAACAGGATCCCCGGAACGCCCGCGAGTCGATTCGCGAGGTGCTCGCAGACATCGACCAAGGTGCCGACATGGTGATGGTGAAGCCCGCGCTCGCCTATCTCGACGTGATCAACGAAGTGCGTTCTATGGTCACCGTTCCACTCGCTGCGTATCACGTCAGCGGTGAGTACTCGATGGTGAAAGCAGCCGCGGCCAACGGGTGGATCGACCACGATGCGGTCGCCCTCGAACACCTCACCGCCATCAAGCGTGCCGGAGCAGATGTGATCCTCACCTATTTCACGCGCTGGTTCGCCGAACGCGCCGCAGCACCACACAGGAGTCGCCGATGAGTAACGGACCAACGAGCACCAGCACATCCACAGGTTCGTCTGGCATCCCGCTGTGCGACCCGGTGACCTGCGTCGCTGCCGGCTGCGAGGCAACGGTGTGCGTCGGCGCCGGGCTGCCGTCGAACGAGACGATGTTCCAGCGGTCGAAGGCAGTCATCCCAGGCGGTGTCAACTCGTCCATTCGCGCCTTCTCATCGGTGGGCGGGCAACCGTATGTCGTGGCGCGCGCCGACGGGGCCCACGTGTGGGACGTGGAGGGCACTCGCTACATCGATCTCGTGCAGAGCTACGGCGCGGTGATCCTGGGCCACGCCCACCCGGCCATCACCGCTGCTGTCACCAGCGCAGTC
>JBBREA010000128.1:0-8217 GCA_038203385.1 Acidimicrobiales bacterium
GTCAGGTCGCGGGTGAGGACCGAATGCGATCGTGGGAGCGTCCCACTCAGCGCTCATCCAACCCGCCAACGGCGAGTGATCAGAGTGGCAGTGGGTCACCAGAATCGCCCGCACCCGTTCCCCGCCGAGCGCCGCAGCCAGAGCGTCGCGGTGCGAGTCGAGCAGCGGACCCGGGTCGATCACCACGACGTCGCCGTTGCCGACGATGTAGGTGCCGGTGCCCCGATCGGTGAACTTCGACGGATTGTTCGCGATCACCCGACGGATGGTCGGGCTGACCTGCTCGACCATTCCGTACCGAACGTCGTCAAGAGTCCCGAACTCGATCACCATGACAAGAGACGACCTGACGTTCGGGGTCTGACCCCAATCGTCACCCCAATCGTCAGAGGGCGACCTGACGATCTGTGACCTGACGTTCGGGGTCTGACCCCAATCGTCATCCCGTTCGTCATGTTGGGGGGAAGGCTTTGGTGGGGCGGATGTTGCCTACTGCTTGGCCGTGGCCGAGGATCGGGTCGCCGAGTTGGGCGGGGTCGATGTCGATGCCGATGGCTCGCAGCGTGGCCGCGATCACCACGCCGCTCGCCCGCGACGCTCCGTCAGACAGTTTCACCGCGGCGCAGCGACCGTCGGGCATCGCCGCAGCGAACACGCCCTCGGCGCCATCCTTGGCAATCAGCCCGGGCACCAGGTTCATGAGTCGGGTGACGTCGCGCCCTGGCCCGCCGACAAGGCCGGGGTGGGAACTCATCGCTGACGCAACTCGCGATTCGCCGGAAGCGAGCGCGCCGAACGCCGCAGCCAGGCGAACCAGCGTCATCATGTGAGCGGGCGCTCCGCAGCCATCGACCCCGAGATGGGTGGTGCTGCCCACGACATGGTCGAAGTGCTCGGTGATCGCGATCTGCAGTGGGTGATCCATGGCCAGATAACCGTGCACCGGCCAACCGTTGACGACGCACGTCGCCACCATCGCCGCATGTTTACCCGAACAGTTCTGCATGAGCGACGACGACCCGACACCTGCAGCGATCGCCGCCTCGGATGCCGCAAGATCGAGTGGCAAGGCGGGCGTGTTCGCCAGCGTAGACACGTCGAGACCGACCGACGCCAACGTCGACTCCACCACTGCGAGGTGTTCGGGTGTGCCTGCATGACTGGCACACGCCAGCGCCAATTGCTGGTTCGTGAGTTGCACACCGAGCGCGAGCATGGCGCTGGCCTGCATGGGCTTGTTCGACGAACGCGGGTAGATCACCAGCGTTGGATCACCGGCTTGGAACACCATCGAGCCGTGTGGGTCGAGGGCGACGGCCGTACCGAAGTGCACGCTCTCGTCGGCGCCCGACCGGGACACGATGGCAAGTGGAACGAACGACGCAGCTGCGGTCGAATCCGAGATCAGGAACTCGTTCACCCGGCGGGTTCCTCTTCACCTTGTTCGTCCTCGATCAGCTCTGTCAAATCGCTCACCACGACTTCGTGACGTTCACCCCACCCACCGATGATCGCCTGCAACATCGCCGCGGCGGGCAACGCCAAGATCGCGCCGGCCACCCCCAACAGCGACACGCCCGCGAGCGCTGCGCCGAACGCGACAGCAGGGTGGAGTTCCATCGTGCGAGCGGTGATGCGCGGAGCGAGCACATAGTTCTCGAGCTGCTGATAGACGGCGATGAGCGCAAAGACGATCAACGCCTTCTCGGGTGACTCGAGAAAGGTGATCAAGACCGGCAGAATGCCGGCGAGGTACGTGCCCACCACTGGCAGGAACTGGCTGACCACGCCGACCCACAAGGCCAGCGGAATGGGCGCCTCCACACCGAGCGACTGGAACACGATCCAGTGAAACAGCGCGGACACCAGCGCCAGCAGAGCTCTCGAGTAGAGGTAGCCGCCAGTTTTGGCGATTGCCAACTCCCAGATGTCGAGCACTCGACGCTGCTGCACGGGACGCAGACGCGAACAGATGGACCGTCGGAGGCGCGGGCCGTCGGCTACCAGGTAGAAGGTGAACAACAAGATGGTGAACGCCTGCAACAGGCCGCTGAGAGCCTGCAACGACAACGACACTGCTTTGTCGCTTTGCGCATCGATGAACCGTTGTACCCGCCCATTCGGATCGTTGAAGTCGTCCAGCACGTTTTGTGGGTCGAGCGACGTGCCGAAGGTGTCGTTGATGCGGGCGACCGTGTCGACGATGTAGGTCTCGGAGTTCTGCAACAGATCGACGATCTGGGACGCGACGAGTGCGCCAATCGCGCCGATGAAGGCGATCACCAACAGCAACACCCCGAACAACACCAGTGCAGTAGCACTTCCGCGGCGCCAACCACGACGGGCCAGACGGTTGGCACCCGGCTCTACGGCGAACGCAAGAAACAGAGAAATGACGATCTGCAGCATCAACGAGTCGAGTTCGCCCCAGAGGTGTTTGACCACCCCGGTGACGAGGAAGCCAACCCAGAACAGGACGATCGCCCGGAGCACCCACTTCGGCATCCGGTCGGCCGGCTCGTAGTCGAACATCGGCTTCTTCGCCAGGTCGTCTTCGACGGTCGACATGAGCGGCGACGTGGTGCTGACCGGGCTGACCACGAAGGTCGGCGCTTCCGACTCGGTCTGTTGGCCTTCGTCGTAGGTCACGACGTGAGACTAGACACCGCAAGGGCCACAACGTGCGACAGGAAGAGCCGCGCCCGCCGGAGTCAGGCGAGGTGCAGTGATGTGAGCGTCGTCGCCAGGTCTCCGCCGCCGACGATCTCGATCCGTTCGAGGCCGAGCCACGTCGCCAGAAGTGTGAACTCAGCCAACATCGCTGCGGCCACTTCGACGTCTCTTCCAGCGGCTCGAGCAGGTGGCTCCAGCCAGGCCGACTGCACCAGCAATGTCGAACGCGCCCGATCAGCCTTGAGGTCCACGCGACCGACCAGTTCGTCACCGAGCAAGAATGGCAGCACGTAGTACCCGTACTGACGTTTGGGCTGAGGTACGTAGATCTCGATGCGATAGCGAACGCCGAAGATTCGCTCGGTGCGATCGCGCTGCCAGACCACCGGGTCGAACGGGCTGAGCAGCGCTCGCGCTGACACCTTTCGGGGAGTCGTCAGCCCGGGCAGCACATAGCCGGGCATCGTCCAGCCCTCCACGTCAACGGGTAGCAACCGGCCCTCTTCGACGAGTTCGGCCACCAGGGGCCGACTCACCGGCACCTTCATGCGGTGATAGTCGCAGAGGTCGGCGAGGGCGGCAACGCCGTGGTACCGCGCCGCATGTACCAGCAGCTCTTTGCGAGCCTCGTGCTCGGGCATGTCGGGGACTGCCAGTACGTGGGCGGGGATGACGCGCTCGGTGACGTCGTACAGCCGAGCAAAGTCGTTCGCCCGACGCCTTGCCGTGAGGCGGCCTTCGTGGAACAGACACTCGAGCGCGATCTTGCCGTCGTCCCAATCCCACCATGAGCCCTTCTTGCCGTCGCGTTGCTTCAGGTCGCCGGCGGCGATGGGCCCGTGGTCGACGACGTACTGATACACGTCGTCCATGAATCCCGGGCGATCCGTGGCGAGGCGCTGCAGGGCATCCCATCGCAGCCGACGTTGCATCGACCAGCGATACAGATGGTGGTGCTCGGTGGGAACATGACTGGCTTCGTGCACCCAGTATTCGAACAGCTCGCCAGCAGCGGTCGCGTCGTGAATCAGGGAACGTGGGTGTGGGCCGAGTCTGGCGAACAGCGGCAGCTCCTGGCTGCGCACCAACACGTTGACCGAATCGATCTGGATGAGACCCATTCGGTCGATCGCCCGACGAAGGTGGCGACGATCGACGCGGCCGGCGGGACGGAGGTCGCCGAAACCTTGCGCTGCGAGCGCTATCCGCCGTGCCTGAGCCGCCGAGATCTGGAACTGCGACTTCCCGCTCTGGCCGTTCACGAGATGAGCTGCATCGTCAGCACAAGCACAACCACAGGCGGAGGCAGAGCGGGAAGTCGACGTTGGTGGATCAGTCGGTGGAGACCGTGATGGTGACCGACTCGATCACCACGTCGTCTTTCGGGCGGTCGCCCGAGCGGGTGGGAACGCGCTGCATGGCGTCGAGCACGTCGAGTCCCTTGACGATCTTGCCGAACAGCGAGTACGACGGCGGCAGCCCAACGCCGCTCGACCCGGAGATGAGGAAGAACTGGCTGCCGTTGGTGTTGGGGCCGGCGTTCGCCATGGCGACCGAGCCGATTTCGTACTGGCCCGGCTTGGGCAGTTCATCGTTGAAGCGATAACCAGGACCACCGCTGCCGGTGCCGGTGGGGTCGCCGCCCTGGCACATGAAACCGTTGATGATGCGGTGCATCACGATGCCGTCGTAGTAGTGGTTGAGTGCCAGGAACACGAAGTTGTTCGTGGTGGCCGGAGCATTGATGGGGTCGAGCGCGATCACGAGTTCACCCAGCGAGGTGGTCATCTTCGCGGTGTAGCGGTGCTCGGGGTTGATGCCCATTTCGGGCGCCGACGAGAACTTCTGTTGCTTGGGGGCCGAACCATCGAACGGCGGGAAAGGTGTTGCCATGGCGAAAACCTTATCCGCACCCCTCTCCGCGCCCTGCAGGCTCAGGTGTTACGCCGCGACCTTGACGCCCTTCCAGAACGCGACATGCCCGGCAATCTGGGCTGCTTCGGGCTTCGGAGTTGCGTAGTACCAGGCGGCTCCTGCGTTGCGGGCGCCGTCGACGACTACGTCGTAGTAGTTCGCCGTGCCCTTCCAGGGGCAGACCGTCGTGGTCGCCACCGGGGTCAGTACCCCTTCTGTGACCGAGTCGATCGGGAAGTAGTGATTGCCTTCGACGACGATGGTGTCGTCGGACGATGCGATGACGGAGTTGTTCCAAGTAGCAGTTGCCATGCCCGGACAAACCACCACTGGCCCCGGATGATTCCCCCTGACTCTGAAACGTGCCGCGGCGACACTCACCACCGTGTGCCACACCCATCGGCGATGATGGCGCTCATGGCCAAAGCGAAGATCGAACACGTCTGCACCGATTGCGGTGCAGCCCACCCGAAATGGTCGGGTCAGTGCTCCACCTGTGGTCAATGGAACACCCTGGTCGAAGAGGTCGGGTTCGCGCGAGACCTGCCGCAGATCGGCCCGGCCGCCACGCCGCCACAGCGCATCGGGGAAGTCGATCCGCACTCGGCGTCACCGCGCCCGAGTGGCATCGGCGAGCTCGACCGGGTACTCGGTGGTGGCATCGTGTCCGGCTCCGTCACCCTGCTCGGAGGCGAACCGGGGATCGGCAAGAGCACGTTGCTGTTGCAACTGCTTGCCGCCTGGAACGGGCCCACGTTGTACGTCACCGCCGAAGAGAGCGCTCAGCAGGTTCGGCTTCGCGCCGAGCGGCTCGACGCCGTTCGCCCCGATCTGTGGCTCTACGCCGATACCTCGTTGCCGGCGGTGCTGGCGGCGATCGACCAACAGCGGCCCGAGTTGGTGGTCATCGACTCCATTCAGACCATGCACGACCCGGCGCTCGGGTCACCGCCCGGCTCGGTGGTGCAGGTCCGCGGGTGTGCGCATCAGCTCGTCACCGCCGCCAAGCGCTACGACATCGCCATCGTGCTGGTCGGTCACGTCACGAAGGAAGGAACGTTGGCCGGTCCGCGAGTGCTCGAACACGTGGTCGACACGGTGCTCGCGTTCGAAGGCGAACGCCACCACGCGCTGCGCCTGCTCCGCGCTTCGAAGCATCGGTTCGGGCCCACCAACGAACTGGGACTGTTCGAAATGGTGGGTGAGGGCCTCATCGGAGTTCCCGACCCCAGCCAACTCTTCCTCGGAGATCGGCGCACCGGCGTACCCGGCTCGGCGGTGGCTCCCACGATCGAGGGCCAGCGGCCGCTGGTGATCGAGGTGCAGGCACTCACCAACCCCGCGCCACCGAACGTGCCGGGGCGTCGAACCACCCAGGGCATCGACAGCAGCAGGCTGGCCATGTTGCTCGCCGTCCTCCATCAGCGTGCGGGCGTCGGCGTGCACCAGCACGACGTGTACGCGTCCACCGTCGGCGGCGTTCGGCTCGTCGAGCCCGGGCTCGACGTGGCGCTGTGTCTCGCCATCGCCAGTGCCGTCAGCAACCGGCCGCTGCCAGCCGACCTGGTGGCATTCGGTGAGGTCGGGCTCGGTGGCGAGGTGCGACAGGTGGCCCACTCGCAACGTCGGCTGTCCGAAGCGGCGCGCCTCGGGTTCCAACGGGTCATCCTCCCTCGGCACGCTCCCGACCTTCCCCAAGGCGGTTTGCAGTTGCTTCGAGTTGCCACGCTTCCCGAGGCCCTTGCCGCAGCAGGTCTCGGCCGCCCGACCCCGTGACCCGAAGCGTGCTCGACCACAGCGTTCTTGACCACGCAGCAAACATCACGTTTCGCCAGTGTGTACATGTCAGGCCGACAGCCACTGGCAGCCGTGTGCACAACTACACTTGCGCCATGTCGATGCGCCATGGAGTTGCCAACGAGCCGATGCGCATGGCGCTCGCTCGCGTGGCCCCCGGTACGCCGCTGCGTGACGGCATCGACCGTGTCGTCCGGTCCAAGGCGGGGGCCCTGCTCGTGTTGTCTGACGCCCCCGAGGTGCTCGCCATTTGTTCAGGCGGCTTCCTCGTCGACGCTCCGTACAGCCCACAGCGTTTGTCGGAGCTGGCGAAGATGGACGGTGCCATCATCATCTCCACCGACGGCAGTCGCATCGCCAGAGCCAACGTGCACCTCGTACCCGACCCCACCGTGCCCACCAGCGAGACCGGCACACGTCACCGCACCGCCGAACGCGTGGCGCGCTCCATCGACATTCCGGTCATCTCGGCGTCTGAAGAGATGGGTGTGATCAACGTCTACGCCGGCGGCACCAAGCGGCAGCTGCAAGAAGTTGGCCGCCTCGCCGACCGGGCTACCCAGGCGTTGCAAACGCTCGAGCGATACAAGAAGCGCCTCGACGACTCCATCTCGGTGCTCACCGCGCTCGAACTCGAAGACGTGGTCACCGTTCGCGATGTGGTGTCCGCGTTGCAGCGTGGCGAAATGGTTCGGCGTATCGGCGACGAAATCGAAACGATGATCATCGAGCTCGGCATCGATGCCCGGTTGTTGCGCCTGCAGATCGACGAGATCTACAACGAGATCGACGACCAGCTCGACTTGGTGGTGGCCGACTATCTGCCGCCTCACCGCAACGTGGAAGACACGCTTGCCGAGATGGAACGTCTCAGCGACGACGACGTGCTCAGCGCCAAGGTCGCGCTCAAGACACTGCACCTCGGCGACCGCACGTTGAAAGACGAGATCGCGCCGCGCGGTATCCGCATGCTGCGCAGGGTGGATTCGCTCTCACCGGATCTCGCCGTGAAGATTGCCAACAACTTCGATGGGCTGTCTCGTTTGCAACGGGTGAGCATCGACGATCTCGTGGCCATCGATGGTGTCGACGTCGACACTGCGAAGACGATCAAAGCAACGATCGACCGCATCACCGAGAACACCATCCTCGACCAATACCACTAGCCGCTCGTGGAATAGCGGTCTCCACGCCGCTGCGTGCTGGAATGTCGTCATGCCTTTTCGCCACGTCGTGATGTTCAAGTGGGTCGACGACATCGACCCCAACCATGTTGCCAAGGTCCGTGAGCGATTGGACACCATGCCCGTGCTGGTCGAGGAGATACTCGCCTACTCGCACGGCGCCGATGTAGGAGTCACCGAAGGCAACTTCGACTATGTGGTCGTCGCCGACTTCGCCAACGTGGCCGACTTCCGCACCTATCGCGTCCACCCCGACCATATCTTGCTGATCGAAGAAGTGATCACGGCCTACGTCGCACAACGGGCCACCGTGCAATACCAGACCTGAAGGACTCGAGCGGATACGTCGCTGCGCTCCGTTTCATTCCGCTCGAGTCCTTCCTCGTTTCTATGGCAGGGCTCGCCTAGCGGCTCGCACCAAAACGGCTCGAGCCGTTACTTCAGGAAGTAGCCCGACGTGTCGACGAGGATGTCGGAGCCGTTCAGCGTGTAGAAGCTGATGTTGCCCCCCTCACCGATTGGCAACATCGCGCCGTTTGCTCGCGTGTCGAGCGGCTGGTAGACGAAGTTGACCGTGGAAGCGGTGGGTCGGTCGGCGCCCGTGTCAAAGGCGGTGAGGAAGCCGAGTGGGCTGTTGACCCCGGCAACA
>JBBREA010000129.1:0-8089 GCA_038203385.1 Acidimicrobiales bacterium
GCCCAACGAGTCACAGAACCTAGAGAGACACTGAAATGGCAAAGAAAAAAGTCGCTGCGATCGTCCGGATCCAGATCGAGGCAGGCAAAGCCACCCCGGCACCGCCGGTTGGTACCGCGCTCGGCCCACACGGCATCGCGATCATGGACTTCGTGAAGGCGTACAACGCTCGCACCGAAGCTCAGGCTGGCACCATCGTGCCTGCAGAGATCACCATCTACGAAGACCGTTCGTTCGAGTTCGTCTTGAAGACGCCTCCGGCTGCGGCTCTCATTCGCAAGGCAGCTGGTCTCGACAAGGGCTCCAGCACTCCTGGCAGCAGCAAGGCCGGCACCATCACCGAAGCGCAGGTGGAAGAGATCGCCACGCTGAAGATGCCTGACCTCAACGCCAACGACATCGAAGCAGCCAAGCTGCAGATCCGCGGCACCGCCCGTTCGATGGGTATCGGCGTCTCCTGACGCCAACGTAGTTCGCAAGTTTTTATCCGCAATACGGTTCGGCCCAGGACGACCTCGCCTGGGGAACCGCAACCACCGAGGGAGACAATCATGTCCGGTAAGAAGCACACCGACGCGCTCAAGAAATTCGATCGTGATCAGTTTTACGCCCCGAGCGAGGCCCTCGCTCTCGCAAAGTCCACCGCCACCGCAAAGTTCGATGAGAACATCGACATCGTGTTCTTCCTCGGGGTGGACCCCCGCAAGGCAGACCAGATGGTGCGTGGCACCGTGGCACTGCCGTCGGGCACCGGTAAAGACGTTCGCGTCGCCGTGTTCGCAACCGGTGAAGCCGCCGAGGCTGCCCGCGAAGCCGGAGCCGACATCGTCGGAGCCGACGATCTCGCGGCGACAGTCGAGAGCGGCAAGATGGACTTCGATCTCGCGATCGCCACTCCCGACATGATGCCGCTCGTCGGTCGTCTGGGTCGGGTGCTCGGCCCGCGTGGTCTCATGCCGAACCCCAAGACCGGCACCGTCACCACCGACGTCGGCCGTGCCGTGGCCGAGTTCAAAGTCGGCAAGGTCGAGTACCGCACCGACCGCTACGGCAATGTGCACTTGCGCCTCGGCAAGTCGAGCTTCGAACTGCCGCAGATCGAAGCGAACTACGCAGCCGTGCTCGACGAGATCCAGCGTGCCAAGCCCGCTGCGGCAAAAGGGAAGTACATCAAGAAGGTCACCGTCTCGGCAACGATGGGCCCAGGCGTTCGCGTCGATACCAGCCGCTTGCGTCTGCCCATCGACTGACCCGGCGACTGACTCGCTCGTCCGGGGCGCTATCAGGCATGTCGCCCGGTAGCGTTCCCACCTGATCTATCCGGTTACTCGCCGAAGACAGCTGGTCCGTCACCGCAGAATGGTGATGGAAAATGGTTCGAGTTCGTTCCGCCAGCCGAGGTGCACGCTACTTGTGTCGTCGCTCAGCATGATGCTGAGAGTCGTTCCTCGTGGTCGTCGCCCACAAGCGAGCCATGAGTTGAACGAAAGGAGGTGTGCACACATATGAGTGATACAGCAACCATCGAAACCACACGTGAGCCTCGCGCTGACAAGGTCGAGACCGTCAAGCAGATCGTCGACAGACTCAATGCGAGCACCGCAGTATTCGTCACCGAGTACCGCGGTCTGAGCGTTGCGCAGTTGGCGTCGGTCCGCAATGCGGTGCGTCCCAGCGACGCCGACCTCGTGGTCTACAAGAACACATTGGCAAAACTGGCCATTCGTGATACCGACTTCGCCTCGCTCGACGAGTTGTTGGTCGGCCCCACGGCGCTGACGTTCGTCCGCGGCGATATCGCGGCTGCAGCCAAGGCACTGCGCGATTCAGCCAAGACTCTCCCGAACCTCGTGGTGAAAGGTGGAGTCATGGGCGGTTCCGCGCTCTCGGCTGCCGACGTTGTCGCGATCGCCGATCTGCCGTCGCGTGAAGAACTGCTGGCCCGGTTTGCCGGAGCTCTGCAAGCGCCGCTGGTCAAGACCGCCAGCCTGTTGCAGGCGTTGCCACGCAACTTTGCTTACGGCCTGTCAGCCCTGATCGAGAAGCAAGCCGCGTAAGCGGCACGTACCTCGTCCCATCCGTCCGCCACACACTGCTTTGCAGTTGGTGGCACCGGCATTCCGAACACATCTGAACAACACATCTGAACAACACATCTGAACAACACATCTGAACAACAAGGAGAAGCCACCATGGCTACCAAAGAAGACATCCTCGACGCCATTGCCAACATGACCGTTCTCGAGCTCAAAGAGCTCCTCGACGCCTTCGAAGAGAAGTTCGAAGTCACCGCTGCCGCACCTGCGGCCGTCGCTGTCGCTGGTGGCGCTGCCGCCGGTGGCGCCGCCGAAGTCGAAGAGCAGGACGAGTTCGACGTCATCCTCGAGGGCGCCGGCGCCCAGAAGATCCAGGTCATCAAGGTCGTGCGCGAGCTCACCAGCCTGGGCCTGAAGGAAGCCAAGGACCTCGTCGATGCCGCGCCGAAGGCCGTGCTCGAAAAGGTCGACAAGGCCGCTGGCGAAGCCGCCAAGGCCAAGTTGGAAGAGGCTGGCGCCAGCGTCGTCCTCAAGTAATCCACGAGTCCTGATCCGGTATCGAGCCCCGAGGCAATCGCTTCGGGGCTCGTTGCGTCTTAGGCCGAGAGTTCCCGACGCCGGAGACTCGGGTCAAGGCGTTGTGGCGGGTGCGGGTACCAGCTTGAGCGCTTGGTCGACGATCAGTTGTTCTGCTGCGTTCGACGGCGCCCGCGGCGTGATGGCACCAGACCGGACCATCTCCTCGAGGTCGTAGACGCGCACGTCCGGGCTGAACGCAGTCATTGAAAGATCCGGTGGTACATCGAAGCGTTTGGGCGAACCAGCGACCAACTCGAAGACTCGTCTGTCGGCCGCAGACTCTGCCGACCAGAAGTGCGCACCGTCGTACAGCCACAACAGGTTTCGAGTGATCGCGTACACGAGCAGCGCCCTCACGGCCCACTTGGCCCAAGGCGCGAAACGCTGTGCCTGATCCAGACCGATTGCGACGACCGGAGCGATCAGCATCGCTGCCATGTATTGGTATCGGCTCCACGCTGCTGCACCGATGCCGAACACCTCCCGACGTGACCCAACGCCGGCGTACATCACGATGGCCGTCACGAGGAACGTGATCGCAGGCATGCGAACCGAACGGGCGGTCCCCGGCCAGACGCACACGGCGATGCACATCAAGCATCCAGCACCGGCGAGCAGCTCCACGCCCGTCATGCTGGCCAGGGTCGAGGTGGCTCCTATTCGCAGGAAGTCGACGACGAAACTCGGGGCGGCGCTGCCCTGTTCACCGGCTGGATCTGCTCCCCAGGTGAGCCACCACCAACCGAGTGCCAACCCTTGGGGGACGACGGCAACTACCGCGCCAAGCCAGCGACGTCGAAGGACCAGCAGTACGAGAGTTCCGAAGAGGAAGAAGGGTCCGAAGCCCGACGACGACACGCTGATCACCCCGAGCACCGCTCCGAACACGTCGCGCCGATCGAGCGGGCCGTCGTGGTCGGCGAGCAGCAGGTGGGCGAGGAACGCCACGAGCGACATGTTGTACGTGATCTGCACTGCGAAGACGAGGTTCTCCCAGCCGGCACCAAACACGAGTAGCAGTGCGGTCATCAGCGTCGCGGTCCATGCGGAGACTCCAAACCTGCCCATCCACGCACGAACGAGCGCGACGGCACCGAAGTGGGTCATCCACAGCACCACGAGGTAGGGCCAGTACGACCCGATGCCGAAGACCTCGTAGATTCCTCGAAATACCAAGAGTGGCCACGTCATCCAGTGGCCGTCCTGCGGCAGCAGCAACATGTCGTCGATACCGAGGCCATTGCCGATCACGCGGCGGGTGAACAAGAACGCCCAGTCGTCGCGGGCGAACCACTGATCGCGTCCGACGAAGATCATCGCGAAGAGGCCGAGTGGCCAGACCGCCCAACCCGCCAGCTGTGCCGTTCGGTCTCGATCGACCCAGCGGAGCGCAGCGGAAGCACCGCTGTATATGCGGCCAGTGGCAGCGTGTTCTCGGGCAGCGTCGACGGTTTCCGCCGTGACCTCGTTCAGCTCGGTCGCAGCATGTTCAACGACCACGCACCACGACCCTCCACCACAACGCCACCAGTTGACGCGCGCTGCGTGCGATGGCAGGAATGCGGAAGAATTGCGAACTCCCATGCGGACGGAAGTAGTGGTGAACCGGCACCTCGACGAAGCGTGCCCCAGCGGCTTGGAACCGATACATCATCTCGACGCAGATCACGCCGCTGGTGGAGGTGAGGGGCCGCTCGACGAACAACTGTCGGCGGAACAAACGGAAGTCACAATCGGTGTCGCGGACGTACAGGCCGAACAGCAGTTTCACGGTGTGGTGGTAGCCACGCCCGATCACCTTGCGATACCACGCATCGCCGCGACCCACTTTGTATCCCTGCACGATGTCGACCTGGTCGGTGGCGAACGGTACGAACTTCGCCGACTCCTTGGCGTCGTATTGGGCGTCGCCGTCGGTGTAGAAAATCCACTCGTGGCGGGCGGCCGTGAAGCCGCTGATGAGTGCCTGGCCGTACCCACCGTTGGTGGCGTGGTGCATGACTCGGAGCCACGGCCGTTCGGTTGCCATGTTGTCGAGCAGCGTCCCTGCGCCGTCTGGGGAGCCGTCGTTGACGACGATCACCTCGAGGTCGGCCACCAGGGGAGACAGCGCGTGGTATGCGTCGTCGACGAGCCCGCCGATCGTGTGTTCATCGTTGTAGCACGGGAAGACCACGCTGATTCCTGACGGCGTCACGAGGCCGGTTCTGGCGATCGTCGTCGTCGACCTTGCGGTCATGGCCGACTCTCGGACGCAACGAGCGGCAAGCGGGCGAGCGCTGATGCGACCAGGTCGATCTCACCGTCGGTCATCTCGGGAAAGCAGGGAACGGAAATGCACTCGGCCGCCCAGGTTTCAGACGCTGGGCAGCCGGTCCTGAAGAGTCCGGCATAGGCCGGCTGTTGAGTGAGAGCGAGCGGATAGTGGACCCCGGTCGACACACCGGCTGCACCGAGGTGGTCACGTACGTCGTCGCGGTTCGCCGCCCGAAAGACACACAAGTGATAAGCGTGAGACTCGTTGATCGTTTGCCAGCGCAGGTGTGGTGCCCGCTCGCGATAGTGCGCCGCGATCCGGCGCCGGGCGGCGACATCGTTGCCCAGCTCGGGCAACCCCAGCCGCAGCCATGCCGACTCGAGTTCGGACATTCGGAAGTTCTGCGACACCTCGGTGTGAACGTATTGGGCGGCCATGCCATGGGTTCGCAGGCGCCGGGCGGTGGTTGCGAGGACACGGTCGTTGGTGACGATTGCGCCACCGTCGCCGATGCCACCCAAGTTCTTCGTGGGGTAGAACGAATAGGCGGCGGCGGTGACCTCGCTCAGCCTGCCCGGCGCCCCCGAGGACTGCGCAGCATCTTCGATGACAACCAGCCCGTGTGACAGCGAGGGCAGGGGAGTGGGATAGCCGTACAAGCTGACCGCAATGACTGCTCTTGTTGCCGAGTTTCGGACCCGATCGATGCTGTCGAGTGTGACGCAAGCCGTCGCGTCATCGACGTCTGCGAGTACCGGGGTCGCCCCGGCGGCGATGACCGCTGATGCCGTGGGCACCGCTGTGAAACCGGGGATGATGACCTCATCGCCGCGACCAATTCCGGCAGCGCTGAGCGCGAGTTGCAGCGCTGACGCTCCGGACGCGACGCCCACTGCGTGGTGTGCCTGCAACGAGGTGGAGAACTCCTCCTCGAACGCAGCCAATTCCGGACCGAGCAGGAGTTGGCCAGAGTTGGCGATGCGAGTGGCTCTCAGGCCGAACTCAGCGGCGAACCGGCTACCCCTCCGGCTCAGGTCGACGACAGGAACCACGGGTGCTCACGATAGAAGGCAATCGTGTCGACGACGCCTGCTGCGATGTCGATCTTCGCGGTCCACCCGAGTTCGTCACGAATCAGCTCGCTTCCGGTGTGGAACGACCCGATGTTGATTCGGGCGTGTTCGTCGGGCCACGGCACGAGCTTGGCCTCGTCGTCACGTCCTGCGGCAGCGAGAATCACCCGTGCGATGTCGACGAGTGGATGCGCCACCGGATGGCCCGCATTGAAGATCCGGCCGATCGCTGCCGGGCCGTCTGCCGCAGCGAGCAGTGCTGCCACCACGTCTGAAACGTGCACGCAGTCGCGCTGTTGTCTGCCGTCGCCGTAGATCTCGATCACCTCGCCCTGCAGCGCCTTTCGAAGAAACACAGGAAGGAATCCGAGTTCGTTGCTGGTGAGGCACTGTCGAGGCCCGTACACGTTGGTGAGTCGGAGGGCACACGTGGCGAGACCGTAGGCCTGTGCGTAGACCAGATGGAGCTGTTCACCAGCCAACTTGGCGACGCCATTCACGTCGACGGGTTGGGGGATCTGCCGCTCGTCGGTGATTTCAGCGGCGGCACGCCCGTACACCTGGCGGGTGGACGTGTACACCACCCTGGCTTGCGGTGCAATGCGTCGAACGTTCTCGAGCAGCCCGATCTGTGCCGTGGCGTTGAGGTTCAGGTCGGTGTGCGGGTCGCGCATGGACGCCGTATGGCTCACCTGCCCGGCGACGTTGAACACGGCGTCAGCGCCGTCGAGCAGTTCGGCGACAGCGGGATCATCGATTCGCGCTGTGAGCATCGCATCGACGGCAAGTCCGTCGAGTTGGTCGGCTCTACCGCCGTGACCGGGGATCAACGCGTCGACGACTCGCACGTTTGCCCCGGACGCCACCAACGCTTCGACCAAGTTGCTGCCGATGAAGCCCAAACCACCCGTGACGACGCATGTGACACCGGACCAAGCTGGATACACCGACGTCTCGATCACCACGACTGGGCACTGTAGCGGTCTGGCACGCGGCAGAACCGTCTGTGGAGCCGTGTGCCAAACTGCTGCGAATGGATGCTGACGAGTATGCCCGCATGGCCGCAGCTGGCGGCCAGCATTGGTGGTACCAGGCCTCGCGACAGTTGCTCGACGAGCTCGTGACGCCTCTGCTCCTGCCAATCAGCGGTGCCACGATCTACCTCGACGCGGCAGGCGGGTCTGGTGCAACCGGCAGTTGGCTCGCTCAGCGGGCGCCCACCCTGGTCGACGATGTCGACGAAGAGTCAGTGCGGCATGCACGAACGCACATCCCGGGATATGTGCCGGTGCTGGCCAACCTCAACGACTTGCCTCATCCGGCTCACGCGTTCGACGCAGTGATGTGTGTCACGGCACTGTGCCACAAGATGAACACCGATCCGGCTGTGACCGTTGGTGAACTGGCGCGCGTCACCAAACCCGGCGGCGTCGTCTGTTTGATGGAACCGGGGGTGCGCAAGCTGCGGCGCGGGCACGACCTCGTCACGCACACGGCGCGCCGCTTCAGCCGGCACGACCTGGCGCACTTGCTGGAAGGTGTCGGTGTGGAAGTGAGGCGTCGCACGGGCGCATACACGTTCTTGGTACCGCCCGCGGCCGCGCTCGCGGTGATCGAGCGGGGCAAGGCCACCAGCGATGTGGGTCGCAACGAATCGGGCGTCGGTGGTCTGTTCACCCAGTTGGCCCGTGCTGAACGATCGATTCTGCGGCGGACCGACCTTCCCACCGGATTGTCGGCGATCGCCGTGGGCGTCAAGCGCTTCTGACGCTTCGTAGGCGCGTAACGACCCCAGTCGGTTGGGCCCGACTGGGGTCGTTGCGTTGCGTTGCAAGAGGGCGAGCGGTCAGTCGCTGTCGGGCGAGTCCACGCTGGCTGGTGACGCCGGGCTGGCCTGGGAAGCAGGGCTGGCTGGGGAAGCAGGGCTGGCGGGGGAAGCCGGGCTGGCAACCGACACAACGCTCACGGGGGAGGCCGCGCTGGCAACCGATGCCACGCTCGCTGGCGAGGCCGGGCTGTCTGGTTCTGTGGGTGCCATGACCACGGGAGCGGGGGGTGCCACTTCTACGGCCGACACCGGCGATTCCGGTGAGGCAACCGATGCAATGGTGACCGGGGGGAGTGCGGAAATCACGACCGTTGTC
>JBBREA010000130.1:0-8054 GCA_038203385.1 Acidimicrobiales bacterium
AAGCATCATCTCATCGAGCGGGGTCGGGCCGATTTCTCCGTCGACGAGTACGAACACCATCTGCAGTTCCTCGCGCTCGAGGAGATAACCCTCGATCATCGCCGGCCACTCACGTCGCACCTTGCCAGGCACCTTCGCATAACCGTAGCCAGGCAGGTCCACCACCGTGCCGCCGCTGGGATGACTGAAGATGTTGATGAGCTGCGTACGACCTGGCGTGTTCGACACCCTCGCCAGCTGTCTGCGGTTGGCCAACGCGTTGATGAGCGACGATTTACCCACGTTGGAACGACCCACGAACGCCACTTCCGCAGGAGATTCGGGCAACTGGTCGGTCTTGGTGGCCGACTGCAAAAAGGTCAGTTGCAGCGGGCCAGACGACATTCATCCAGTGTACGGCGGCAAGTCAATTGGCTGGGCAACCTGCCCGCCCCGGCCAACGGTCAAGGAACTTCGGGGAAAATCGCGAGATTGTGGCGGCGCAGTGCTCAAGACTCATGACGGCGAGCAGTCTCGCCGATACCCACCACATCAAGACGTCCAATGAGCTGGCGTCACCCAACGGGACGGAGCAACACATGAACACTCAGAACAGCCAACGCAGAACCCGACGAGTCGTCGCTGCCATCGCCGCGCTGGGCCTGGTCGCCCTCGGTAGTGCGTGCAGCGGCCAGGATCTCGCCGAGAGCATCGCCGAGAACCAGATCGAAAACGAGACCGGCGAGAACATCGACCTCGACTTCACCGACGGTGGCGTCGCCATTCAAACCGAGGACGGTTCGATGACCGTGGACGCCGATGGCAACATGGTCATCGAGTCGCCGGAGGGCAGCATCGTTGCCAACGTCGATGGAGACGGCAACGTGCAGATGACCGGCGATGATGGCCAGACGGTGAACATCAACACCGAGGCCGGCGGCGACTACCAAGCGTCGAGCGAAGACGGCCAGTTCACCGCCAGCTCGGGCGGCGAGGTTCCCGATGAGTTCCCGAGCGATATCGTCATTCCAGTCGGCTTCGAGGTGACCACGTCCAGCGTCATGGGTGATTCGGAAACCCAGATCGTGTCGATGACGATGACGTCAGCGAGTTCGGTGCCAGACACGGTAGCCGCGCTGTCAGGCTCACTCCAGGCGGCCGGCTACACCCAGGAAAGCGAAACCACCGCCGGTGACTCGGTGTTCGCCGCTCATAGTAAAGGTGAATCGCAGGTCGTGACGACGTACAACCTCGACTCCGATGGTGACACCGTGGTCGGCATCTCCGTGCAGACCTGACCCATCGGTGTTTCGCCGGTTCGGTGTGGCTAGCCGGCGACAAGCGTGGCGATCGCCCAGATAGCGGCGATCAACCCGACGGCCGCAATGACCAGGCTTCGGCCGACGGGTGCCCGATCCAGGTGAGTCTCGTCCCGAGGTTGTTCCGGTGGTCGAACCACTGCGAGCAGGCTGCCAGCAAACAAGGCGGCGCCAAGTGCGAGTACGAGCCAAGCAAGCAGTTGGTCACCGAGAAACATCGGATACCAGTCAACCAGCAGCCATCGTTGCAACGACGAGCACTGCACGACTCGTTTCCGGGCTATCGCGGTGCGGGAAACCGACGAGGTTCGAGCGCTGAGGCTCTGGACCGTTGACCGTCTCTCTGGCGCCGAAGGAACGATCGTTCCGATTCGTTGGTGCTGCACTGGATGGCGAGTTCCAGCGCAGCCTCTGCAGCATCGAAACGATCGAGGCGGGCCAACACATCCGATCGAGCGGTGTGGAAATAGACGTACTCGTTGACGTCACCGCTGAGGTCGTCAGCGAGTGGAATGGCATCGAGCGCGGCGAGCGCGGCGGTCGGCCCGTGCACGCGGTCGACGGCGATGGCCCGGTTCAGTGCGACCAGAGCGCTGGGCTGGCGTTGCAAGAGCACGTCGTAGAGGCGTAGGACTGCCGGCCAATCGGTGGCTTCGAAGGTGGGCGCTGTGGCGTGCAAAGCAGCAATCGCCGCTTGGAACTGAAAGGCCCCACCTCGTTGGAACGAGTGTGCCCTCGCCAGTTCGGCGAGACCACGAGCGATCATCGGTTGATCCCACAGGGAACGGTCTTGGTCGGCTAGCAGGATCGGGCGGCCGTGGTGATCGAGACGGCTGGGTCGTCTGGCATCGGTCACCAGCAACAGCGCGTGGAGTCCTGCAACCTCCGGATCGTTCGGGGCGAGCTTGCTCAGGAGTTCGGCCAGCCAAATCGCCTCTTCGCAGAGATCTCCTCGGATGAGGGCTGTGTCCGTTGCACTGGCATGACCTTCGGTGAAGATCGATGAGATCACTTCGCAGACCGCACCGATGCGCTCCGCGAGCGTGTTCATATCTGGTTGATCAAAGGGAATTCGAGCGGCCCGAATCTTCGACTTGGCTCGGGTGAGTCGACGGGTCATGGTCGTCTCGGACACCAGGAAGGCACGGGCGATTTGTGGTGTCGAGAGCCCGCCGACGATTCGCAACGTCAACGCGACCTGCGCCTCCGGGGCGAGGGCAGGGTGGCAGCATCCGACCAGGAGAGCGAGCTGGTCATCGAGTGCCTGCTCACCGTCGAGGTCGACGCGAGGGGACTCCGCGTTATCGGAGTTGATCGTTGTGCGGTCGACCAACGCTGGAAGACGGTCCTCGAACCGCTGCATTCGGCGAATTTGGTCGATGGCTTTGCGTCGGGCGGTCGTGACCAACCAGGCGCCCGGCCGGTCGGGAACCCCATCGGTGGGCCACCGCGTCGACGCCTCGATGAACGCGTCCTGTGCCGCATCTTCCGCGATGCTGAGGTCGCCGACGTCGCGCATGAGCGTGGCCACCAGCCGTGGCCACTCCGTGCGAAAGACGTCGGCGACACCCATCAGCTTCGTCGGCAGACTGGCTCGTCAGCCACCGAATTCCATGACCGGTCGGACCTCGATAGTGCCGAAGTGAGAGTTCGGGATCTTGGCGGCCCAATCGAGTGCTTCGTCGAGATTGGCGACATCGATCACGTAGTAGCCGCCGATCACTTCCTTCGACTCGATGAAGGGACCGTCGGTCACGATGCGCTTGCCATCGCGGACTTGAACCGTGCTGGCCGTGTCTGGGCCTTGCAGTGCTTCGCCGGTGACCATCGCCCCCGCCTCGGCGAGGGCCTGGCTGTAGGCAGCCCATTCTCCCATGTATGGGCCAAACGCTTCGTCGTCGGGTGCTGGTTCGTCTGCGGGGTTGCTTGCGAGGAGGAGCATGTACTTCACGTTCTGACGTCCTTTGAGTCGGTGATCATTGTTGATTGTCACAGAGACGACGAACGGCAAGACGAAATTCGGACACATTCACCCACGGTGGCTGGAGTGCGTCACACGGCTCGTCACACGACTGCGTCGTACTGTCGGGCTCATCCGGTGATCGTCACCGGGTGATGGCAAATGGAAGGAAGCTGACATGCCAATGATCAATGTGAAACTGATTGAGGGCGTTTTTGACGCTGCCCAGAAGCAGGAGATGATCGAGAAGTTGACCGACACGATGGTTGGGATCGAGGGCGAGAACATGCGCGCGGTCACGTGGGTGATCATCGAGGAGGTAACGAGTGGTGACTGGGGTATTGGTGGTCAGGCCCTGACCACTGAGGCGGTCAGGTCTCTGGCGGCGGGTGTTCCGGCCTGATCGCGACGATGCGCGTCGTCATCGGCTGCTAGGCCGATGCGGCGCGACGCATCATCGTGGGGTGCGACACTGTGCGTGAAGGAGGTGCGCAAACGATGGTCCTCATCGCAGAACCCGAACCTCTGAACCTCGTGATCCGGTTGGTCGGGCCACCGAGTATCGAGCGGAACGGGCAAGAGGTTCGACGTCCGCGCGGTCGTAAGGCATGGGCGCTGCTCGCGTATGTCGTTCTCGCCGAGCGCGCGGTGTCTCGTCAGCAGCTCGCCGAGTTGCTGTTCACCGACGCCGACGATCCCCTTGGCGCACTTCGATGGTCTCTGGCCGAGTTGCGCCGCGCCATGGGCGTGTCTGATGCGTTGCGAGGTGACCCGATCTCGTCGGTCATCGCTGGCGCGTCCTTCGATCTCGACGTGTTGTCGTCGGCCGGCGATCATTCTGCGCTGCTGGACATGAACGGTGAGTTCTTGCAGGGGGTGCATGTCGAACGTTGCCCGGCATTCGAGTCGTGGCTGATCGTCGAGCGGTGCCGAGTGTCGGCGGCGATCGAGGCGCGCCTGCGCGAAGCCGCTCTCGACCTCTTGGCCGCTCGCCGGGCACCGCAAGCGGTGGAGTACGCGTCCCGGCTCGTGGCCCGCAACCTTCTCGACGAAGGCGCCCACGAGCTGCTCGTGCGATGTCTCGCGGCGTCGGGCGATGAGCCGGCTGCGCTCCAGCAGATTGCCGTGGCCGAGGATGTGTTGCGACGCGAGCTCGGCGTGGCTCCATCGGCGGCGCTTTGCGCCGCAGCGCGTCCGCCGGCCATTCGTGATGCAGTCGACATCGGCGGATGCGCCGAGGTGCGCAGCCTTCTGGAAGCCGGACGGGCAGCACTGTTGGCCGGCGCGGCAGACGCGGGCGTAGATTGTCTTCAGCGCGCGGTCGACAAGTCATCCGAGGACGTCGACGCCGCTCTGCATGGGCGAGTGCTGCTGGCACTCGGCAGCGCGCTGGTGCACAGCGTCCGTGGACGCGATGGTGAGGGCTCCGCGGTATTGCACGACGCGGTCCGCGTCGCAACGCTGAGCGAGGACCGAACGTGCCTGGCCACCGCGTACCGCGAGCTTGGGTTCGTCGAAGTGCAAGCCGGGAGGCGGCCGACGGCCAGCGACTGGTTGGTACGCGCCGCACAGCACGCGGGCGATGACGCCTCCACCGCGGCAATCCTCGGTGTCCACGGCATGAGCGCATCCGACAGTGGTGACTATCCTCGAGCGATTGACTTGCTCCAACGATCGATCGACGCCGCTGTCCGCTGTGGAGACCGACGCCAGCAGGCATGGTCACTCTCGATCCTCGGACGGGCCCACCTGCTACGTGACGAACGCTCACAGGCGGCCGTAGCACTCGATCGCTCCATCGAGCTGGTCCAGAAAGAGCGATGGCTCGCCTTTCTTCCGTGGCCGCAAGCGTTGCGCGCCGAACTCGACCTGAGAGAGGGCGGTCTTCGCAGCGACATCGGGGGCATCGAGCAGGCATGGATGCTGGCATGCCAGTTAGGTGATCCATGCTGGGAAGCAATGACAGCTCGGGTTCTCGGACTGGTGAGCGCCAGCAACGGTGATCAGACGAGAGCAACAACCTGGCTCGAAGAAGCACTGCGTAGATGCGGAATGGTGACCGACCAGTACCTGTGGGTGCGAGCAGTCGTACTCAACTCGATGATCGGCCTCGCCATCGATTCAGGCGACCACGACCGTGCCGCGAAACTCATCGAAACCTTCGCGACGCTCGCGGCACGCTGTGAGATGCGCGAGATGCTCGTCTACAGCCACCTCCACCGAGCGCGACTCGGCGATGCGGATGCCGTCGGGGCAGGACGCCTGCTTGCGCACGACATCGACAACCCTGTGCTGCACCGAGCGCTTGAGGAAGTGCAGGTCGGCGGCCCACGTTGACCTGCAAATCCCGCCCCGAGTTACGGTCTCCGTCCATCGACCACTCGGGTACCGCGGTGCAGTCGGCGCGGCCATCCGGGCATGGGAGCCCCGATACGGGCGCCAGTCTGCAATCCCAGCGGCGATCCGTGAGCTGCTTGAGATGATCGAAACGATCGATGTTCGCCCGCTACTTGCGTCGATCACCGCTCCCGTCTCGGTGGAGGTTCCTCAGTCGGGCAGGCCTACCGCCACACACCCAGTGAGCCTCGCTCACAGATCATGTGGGCGAGGAGCCAGCGCTCACGGCAGGGCGGGCGACGGGCCCTCAGAGCTGTACCCGTCGAGGACCCGGGCCGTCGCACTAAGCGCATCGGAGTTTCCGGTCACCGCATCCACGAACGACTGCCCGTCTACCGCCACCACGCACACGTCGGTCAGCGCGCGTACGGTGGCGCTGCGCGGCGCACGGCGCATCAATCCCGTCTCACCGAAGCACTCGCCCGCAGAGCTGACTCGCACCGGCGTGCCGTCGACGGTTACCTGGACATCGCCACTGACGATGACGTAGAAGCGGTCGGCCGGGTCACCCTGGCGCACGATCACCTCGTTGGCCGGCACCGTCGAGACAACGCTGCGGGCGACGAGCTTCTCGAGCGTGGTTGGTGACAGGGTTCGCATGAACTCCACCGTGGTCATGGCGAGCAGCGCCCGACTCGGCGGTTCGCTGGCGTTGTCGATCCGACGCAGACCCGGCAAGGCCAGCAACGCCACGAGTGGGAGCAGCGCCCCGACCATCACGAGCGACAGTCGGAGACCGAGTGCGTCAACCGCAGCCGGCGCGACGATCGCCCCACAGCCCCCGAACGCGATGCCGGCCGTGAACAGCACACCGAACACACGCCCAAGCACCCGATCGTCGCCGAGCCGTTGCAGCAGGGTGAACCCCGACACGTCGAGCAACGAGTTGCCCGCCCCGACCACGGCAAGCGCCACCAGCGCGAGCACCGGTGTGGGCACCAGTCCGATCATCGCCAGCGGCGCACCCCACAGTATGAGTCCAACGGCGAACGGTGCGCCGAAGCGGCGGCGACCGGCAAGACCCGCTGTCACTGCCGCGCCCACCGTGGCCCCCGCCCCCATTGCGGCGACCAGCCAACCGACACCGCCCGCACCAAGACCGACGAGGTCAAACGAGACGAGAACCAGCAACACGTTGAGCACCCCGCGCACGAAGAGCTGGCTGACGAAGCAGCCGACCACGAGCGCGAGACCTCGGTCGGCACGCAGCACCCGGAGCCCGCCAGTGAGCGCCACGAAAGGCCCCTCGCTCGCCTGTCGGAGTACGACCGAGGGATCGCTCGGTGAATGCACGCCGGCGACCACGACGCAGCCGAGCAGCGCGACGGTGAGAGCGAGACCCAGCGCTGCTGGCGGCCCGCCGAGCATGAGGAGCACTGCGGCCAGCACCGGGCCGACGAGCAGGGCTGCGCCCTCGACCACTCCGCCGGCCACGTTGGCGGCCACCAACTCCTGAGGCGATCGGGCGACCAAAGGCAACATGGCGAGGTGCGCCGGACGGTACGGAGCTGCCATCACCCCACTGACCGACACCAGACCGGCAACGACGGCAAGCGAGGAATCAGCGATGGTCGCCACGACGAGTGCAGCGAGCACTCCCGACTGTCCGGCGAACACCAGCGTGATCACCCGCTGCCGCGGGAAACGATCGGCGGCCCACGCGCCCACCGGCAAAGCGATCGCCCCGGGCAACAACCGGCACAACGCGATCACGCCCACGGCGCGAGCGCCGCCCCGATCAAAGGCCCAGACCGAGAGTGCAACGAACGACACGGCGTCGATCACGAAAAATACGCTCCACGCAACGGTGAGCCTGCGGAGCGCGGAATACGACCACACGTCGGCAACCGTCCCAAAACGGATGCGGAGCGCAACCAGCAGCCCCTGCGACCGATCACCAGTCATCAGGGCACGGTAATCCAACGGCCGACGACGGATCAGCAGCAGAACCGGCGGTGCGCCTCGGCTGCAGTCCTTACGCCGGTCGGGTCGCACCCCTGGTCGCGGAACTGTCGCCCTACCGGACCTTTGTCATGGAATGGAAGAAGACATTGGTGGACTTCGTCCTGTCGCAAAATTGATATGCCTTCGGTGCGTCGTGCGCACACCCTGCGGTGAGCCACCGTTTGGACCGGTTGGGTGGTGATTGGCCAAGCAGTGACCACTTTTCGCGATTGGCCAAGTATTCCGGTCCCTACAAGCGCTACATGCTGCGAGCGGCGTTGTCAAACCTGGTGTACTGGCCGAGGAAGACCAACCGCTTGGTGCCGATGGGGCCGGCGCGATGCTTGGCCACGATGACTTCGGCTGAGCCCTTGTCTGACGACTCGGGGTGGTACACCTCGTCGCGATAGAGGAACATCACCACGTCGGCGTCTTGCTCGAGCGAGCCGGATTCG
>JBBREA010000131.1:0-7936 GCA_038203385.1 Acidimicrobiales bacterium
GAACTTGGAGATCTTCAACCATTGTGCTGCTTGCTCACCTGACCAGTTCAGTTTCGCTTTCAGATACCCGGACATCGATCGATGACCATCCACCGTGAACGACCCCGACATCTCGGCCACATGAATCGACGCAGCTGTTTCGGCGTCCAACGCCCGACGCCGCAACTCCAACTCACCGACCTGAGCGTTCAACTCCCGTGGTGGAACACCCACAAAGCGGTCGAGGAGTTCGAGGAACAGGCCGTCGATCGACTCGTCAACACCGTTGGTCGCGTCATCGCAGGGCCCTACATGGTCGACACAATGTGCGACGTTGTGTGTGTCTGTTGCGGTGGTGTTCGGCCCCTCGAACATACGCCTAAGACTACCGAACAGATGTTCGATCTGCAACCGGTAGTACACCCATAACCCCAGCTCAGGCATGGTGTGGAGCTGGAGTCAACCCAGGCACCCGGAGCTGTCGACAGGGGGCCTGAATCGTGTGCGGACACGATGCGACACCGGCCCAGATCCCGGGGCTAACACGCGCCCGGTGAACGCTCTCTGGCGGTCTTGTGGCGGCACAAGAAATCCGAAGAAATCAGAGATTCTTGCGATGGCCTGTTGCTGTTGCCGAACGGATACACCACGCGGCGCTTGGCAACATCGATGCCGCGGGATGTTGAGGTGGGATGTTGAGGTGGGATGTTGAGGTGGGATGTTCAGGTGGGGCGGTGGGCGAGGTTGATGCTTGCTGAGTTGATGCAGAAGCGATCGCCGGTCGGCTCGGGGCCGTCGGGAAACACGTGACCGAGATGGGCGCCGCAGTTGGCACACCGAACCTCGGTGCGAACCATGCCGTGCTTGCGGTCTTCGATGTACTCGATGCGGTCGTTGGCGACCGACTGGTAGAAGCTGGGCCAACCGCAGTGCGCATCGAACTTGGTGTCCGAGTCGAACAGATCGGTGTCGCACACGATGCAGTGATAGGTGCCGGGCTCGGTGGAGTCCCAGTACTCACCGGTGAACGGTCGTTCGGTTCCAGCTTCTTGTGTGATGTGGAACTGAGTGGGAGTGAGACGCAACTTGAGCGACTCTGTTGGCTCTGGTTGATATGTCGAGTCAGTCGTCATGCATACAGAGTGCCGCGTGCGAGCACAGAAGCCACACCCGAGCGGCGTTGTTCGCGAACCGTTTAGAGGTCGGTTCGATATCGAGTCGATGAAGCGTCGCCGATCCGGTACGTACCGTGTCCACACAGTT
Source organism: Acidimicrobiales bacterium (assembly GCA_038203385.1). GTDB lineage: Bacteria > Actinomycetota > Acidimicrobiia > Acidimicrobiales > Ilumatobacteraceae > Ilumatobacter. The sequence continues at coordinate 1,243 of JBBREA010000131.1, forward strand.
CCTTGCGTGAATCGATCAAGAATCGGGATGGACGCACCCCTACCGTGGGCGCCAAGGCGAGGTGAGCAAGTAGTGGTGGTGCAAGCAACTGCCGTCGTGGTGCCCGCGGGTACACATCGATCGGCGTCGGAAGTAGCGGACATGGTCCGATCGGCGCACTGGGCTGCGCCGGTAGGAGGCTTGTGGCTCGCAGCCCTCGGCCTGATTGCGTGGTGGCTGGTGGCTGGTTGGCTGTTCGTCGCGGCGGTGGCACTGCCCGCTGCGGTCGCAGCTCACATCGACATCACGTCGCAACGGCTTCCTGACCGTCTGGTGCTCTTGGCCCTCGTCCCGACGATGGTGGCGATGGTGGCGATGGCGGCAGAGTCGTCTGCGGTCGGTATGCCCGAAGCGGTCGGTGCGGTCGTGTTGGGAGCGTTGGCGATGGGCTGTGCCCCGTTCGTCGTCCACAGCTGCGCCCCGGGTGCTCTGGGCTTCGGCGATGTCAAGTTGAGCTTCGTATTGGGTGCGGCCTTGGGCACGTGGGCCCCGGTGCTCGGTCTCGCAGCTCTTGCTGCAGCGTCGCTGATTGCAGTGGCGGAATCGTTGGTTCGGCGGCGTACTGAAGTTGCACTTGGTCCGGCGCTCGTCGCTGGGTTCGTGGCCACGGCAGTGTTCGCGTCCCCGCTCACCGCTCGGTTGAGCGGTACGTCTCTCGGTTGGCTTCGCTGGTGAGCGTTCGCCGACTGCCAAGGTCTGCTGACACTGCTGTTCCGACCGATCGGGCTGCCCCGACCGCACGGGGTTTTCGACCAACGTCGCGCCGTCGGGCACGTGTGGCTCTCGGCGTTGCTCTGTCGGCTGCTGCGATCGGTGGCAATGTTCTGATCTACTCGTCGATCAATCACTCGACCGAGGTGGTGCAACTCGTCTCGAACGTTCGCGCCGGTCACCAGATAACCGGGGCGGACCTACGCATCGTCGAGGTCGACCTCGATCCGACCGTTCCGAGCGTTGCGGCAGAGGGGCTGGAATCGTTGGTGGGGCAGTACGCCAGGACGTACCTGCCCGCCGGAAGTTTGGTGATCCCACAGATCGTGCAGCTCACCCCGTTGGTCAGCCCCGGGTCCGGTGTCGTTGCGATCGTTGCGGCTGGCGGCGGATTGCCCTCGGGCTTGATCGAACGCTCGCGGGTGCAACTCGTGTACGGAGCAGGCGAGACGTTGGTGGTGGTGGAAGGCAGGGTGGTCGCGCGTGGCGCTGGTGTCGACGACCTTGCGAATGATGGGATCACTGTCGAAGTTCCCGTCGCTGCAGCTGCGTCGCTGGCGGCTGCCAACGACGTTCGTGTCGTACTCCTCGAAGCTGACGTAGACCCCGCACTTCCAGCCATGGCCGCCGGCTGATGGCGATCATCGCAGTCACGGGAGACGCTGCCACCACCACGTCCATTGCGCTCGCAGTGTCCTGGCCGGCGACCGACGATGTGTTGCTCGTCGAGGCGGATCCGAAGGGCGGCGATCTCGCTGCATGGTTCGACATACCGGTCGCACCCTCGTTGTCGAACGTCGTGACCCGGGTGCTCGACGGCTCGTGGCCCGAGGTGGAGCGACTCACCCGTGTGTCTTCGGTGGGCCTGCGAGTGCTTCCGGCTCCCGCCGGCGCCGCCGAAGCCCACCAGGCGGTCGCCGAATCGGCGCGGTCCTTGGTCACGACCTTGGCGTCGCTGCGCACACCGGTCGTGATCGCCGACGTCGGTGACGTGCCCCCTCGTGCAGAGGCGCACCCCTTCTTGGGTCGTGCATCGGTAGCGGTGGTCGTGCATCGACAGTCGCCCCAATCCGCTCGGGCGTCAGCGGTGAGATTGCAGCGATTGGCCGATCAGATCGCTGCGTTGAACGGTGCTGTCCCGTCGATCGTGGTGGCCGTGGTGGGTGCGGTTCCTTTCGGCCCCGACGAAGTGGCTGCGTTCTTGTCTGCCGACTCTGCCGACGTCACCGTGATTGCGTTGCCGAACGACCCTCTTGCGGCTGCGGTGATGGCGGGCAGAACGGGTGTGTCGGCTCGACGTTTGGCGCGACTGCCGCTCATGCGATCGGCGCAGCACCTCGCCGGCGTCATCGACGTCGAGCTCCAGTCTCAGCTCACCGGTCTGTGGAGGGCGGCGCGATGAGCTCAGGCAGTCGCTCGCCCAGCGCACCGTCGAGCGATCGTTCGACGTTGGTCCGGTTTGTCACCGATCGAGTGGCCACCCGTCTCGTCGAGGCAATCGAAACCGACGAGACGGGGCGCGCTGACGGTCCGGCTACTGGCGCGACTCCCCTCACTTCCGATTCGCGGCGCCAGCAGATTCTGGTGGGTGGGTGGCTCAGCGACGAGCTTGCCACCGTCAACCAAGACCGAATGCACCGTGGTGAGTCGCCCTTGTCGGAAATGGCCGACCGTGAGATTCGTTCCCGTGTGGTGGCCGAGCTCACCGGCACCGGGCCCCTCGAGCGGTTCATGACCGATCAGACGATCGAAGAGATCGACGTCAACTCGCACCTCTCTACATGGATCACCTACGCCGACGGTCGCAAGATCGATGTGGGTTCGTTGTGGGATTCTTCGGCCGATCTCACGGCCTACCAGAAACGGTTGGCCAGGCGGATGACCGGCACCGGCGAAGGCCGGCTCGACACGCAATCTCCAATGCTCACGTTTCAAGCCGACGACGGCTCACGTGTCGTCATGGTGTTGGGAGGTCGCGGCGAGCACGGCATCTCCACTCATCCACGCATCGCGATTCGTCGTTTCGTGCTGCGCCATGAGGGCCTCGACGGCCTGGCCCGGCGCGGGCTGTTTCCGCCCGGCATGGTGCCGCGGCTGCGAGCCATGGTGCGTTGTGGGTTCACCATCTTGGTGTCGGGCCCCCCCGGTGCCGGCAAGACCACGTTGCTCACCGAACTCTTGGGCGAGGTGTCCGAGCGCGAGCGCATCATCACCGTGGAAAAGAACTTGCTGGAGCTGCGACTCGAGGATGACCCGCGCCATCCCGACGCTCCAGCGCTGTTCACCCGTCACTCGAACGCCGAGGGAGAAGGCGAGATCACCACTCGCCAACTCGTCGAACTCACGCGGCGGCTGAACCCCGACCGAGTCGTCGTCGGCGAGTTGGTGGAAGACGAGGCGCTCGACATGTTGGACGTGGCGTCCATGTGCAAGCGCGGGTCGCTCGCCACAATTCACGCACACGCCGCCGACGTGGTCGTGCAACGATTGGCCTACTACGTGTCGAAGTCCAACACGAGCCTTCCCGAGTTCGCCGTGTGGAGTCTGATCGCACAGACCGTGGACTTCATCGTCCACATCGATCTCGTGCGCAACGAGGAAGGCAACGCAGCAGCGGTTCGTCAAGTGACGTCCATCATCGAGATCGGCGGTCTCGGTGAATCGGGCGGATTGTCCACCACCGAAGTGTTCGGTATGCCCGAAACGGACGAGTTGGTGCAAGTCGCCCCTCTCTCGCACCGCCACATGCAACGGTTGCGGCTGGCCGGCTACGACCCGCACCTCTTTCAGATGGGTGGGATGCGCTGATGGTCACGCTGTTGATCGCGGTGTCCACGTTGTTCGTAGTCGGCGTCGTCATCGCCTGCACACCTCCGTCAGCTTCGCACTCGTTCAGCATGGGTGGTCGGAGCTCGCGCGACCGGCTGCTCGTGCTGGTCGTCGCGTTGGGTGTTGGCGGGTTGGTCTTGGTGCTGTCTGGTTGGGTGGTGCCCTCGGCTGTCGTCGGCGCCGGCGCGGGCTGGGCGGCTGTTGGTTGGCAGCATCGGCAACAACACAGCGATGTCGAGATTCGGCGACTCGAAGGGCTGGCGTCTTGGATCGAGAGCGTTCGGGATGTGTTGATGGCCGGTGAACAGCCCATCGGTGCCATCAGCTCCACCGCAGCCTCGAGCGACCCGGTGATTCGACCGCACGTCCGTCGCTTGGCAGCCGGCCTTGGGCGACAGGACCCCGACATCGTGTTTCGCCGTTTCGCGGATGACCTCGATGATCCGCTCGCGGACCTCGTGGCGGCCGGCCTGGCGATTGCGATTCGTCGAGGCGCTCGCACCGTGCCAGTGCTCAGCGCGCTGGCAGTGCAGACGCGCGAACAGGTCGATCGCCGTCGCCTCATCGAAGCCGAGCGCGCTCCGATGCGCCGTGAGGTGCAGGCCCTGTCGCTCATCATGGGAGGGTTAGTGGTCGCCTTGTTGGTCTTCGGCCGGTCGGAATACCTCGATGCGTACGACTCAGGTACCGGTCAGCTCTTTCTCACGGCAGCACTCGGTGGTTATGTGGCTCTGATCGTGCGAGTGCAACGTCTCGGAGCGTTTCCGCGGCCCAGTCGGTTTCTCACCGGGGACGCACGGTGAGCCCGACCGGTGCGCTCGTTGCCCTGACGGGAGCTGGCGTTGTAGGCGTTCTCGTGGTGGGGAGCGCGTTGCTGCAACCGGCTCCGCCACTGGAGCGGGTGCTGGCGAATCTCCGACGCGGACCGGAACGTGGCGACTCGGGCTTCTCTGGCGCGCCGATCACATCGCGCCCGTCAGCAGTTGGCTTGGTGTCGTTGCGCGAGTCCGTTGCCGGGCGACGTCTGTTGGCCCCGCTGGGCGCGGCGGCGCACCGCCACCCGAAGCTGCTTCCCACGAGTGCTCAACTCGCATTGGTTGGCCGCACCTTCGATCAACATGTCGCGGTGCTCGCGGCTGCATCGTTGCTGGGGTTGGTGGTCCCTGCGGCCGTGTTCGCGTTACTGCAGTTCGTCGGTGTCATCGAACTCTCCTGGTTTGTACCCGCCTTCGTGGCTCTTGCAGGAGCCGCTTTGGCTCCCGTGCTCGTGCACTCGTCAACCATCGAGCGCGCCGATGAGATTCGGAACGACCTGCGATATCAGGTGTCGGCGTTCCTCGATGTCGTGACGATGCTGCTCGCTGGCAACACCGGGTACGAGGGAGCCCTCGAACAGGCGGCCCTCGCGGGCGACGGCCGATTGTTCGTCGAACTTCGTCGACGGATGCGCGAGGCCGGGGCACGAGGTGCCAGCCTGACCGCCGCCTTGCAGAGCGCCGGACAAGAGCTGGGCTTGGAGGAACTCGAACGAATCGCGGCAGCTGCTGGGTTGAGCGCTGCCGAGGGGGCTCCCGTTGCCCGGACGTTGGCCGCCAAGTGCGCATCGTTGCGTGCTGCGCTTGCGACTGAGCAGGAAACCGAGGCGCGTCTGCGAACCAGCCGTTTGACCACCCCGATCGTCGGCATGGCGCTGATCTTCATGTCGCTCGTGATCTACCCGGCCCTCAGCTTCTCGACCTAGCCGGCGTCAAATCATGTTTCGCCCCCGTTACCAACAGCAACCACCAACAGCCAGGATCGTCATGAACCATCATCCATACTCACCCATCACCCTCGGCTCGACACACCAGTTGTACCGCTGCATGCTCGTGGCCACAGGGTGCGAACGGCGGCGGGCCGCAGCCGATGACGGCGATCTCGAACGCGACCGCGGTGCCGTATCTCTCGAGCAGGTGCTCTGGTTCGTCGCCGCCGGCGTCGCAGTGGCCGTGATCGCCAACGTGTTGTGGCAAAGGATCGGTGAGCAAGCCAATGAAGACATCATCTTGCCGCAACCGCCAACCGTCGGGCCCTGATTCGAGTTCAGACGACGGTTCGGCGTCGCTGCAGATCGTCATCCTCACTCCAGTCTTCCTACTGCTAGCGATGGCCGCGTTCCAGGCGTCGATCTGGAGCCATCAGCGCACTCTCGCGCGTGCCGTCGCAAGAGACGCCGTCACGTTGGTGGCGCAAGGTGGACAAACGGCCACCGAGTCCGAACAGTCGGCGTTGGCCATGATGCAAGCCGATCGCATGCTCGATCGGCCAACGGTGACCATCCGCTTTCTGCCAAGCGGTGGTCAGGTCCGGCAGCCCAGCTCCACGACGGTCGTGGCAACCATCACCGGTACTGCGCCGGGAATCCTGATCGGCACCGGTGTGAGCGTCACCGTGACCGAGATCTTGCCGCTCGAAGGCTGGCAATCATGACCGGGTTGGTCCCAATGCGACGAGGTGGGTCCCCAGCCGCAGATGCAGGAGTGGCCGAGGCGCTCGGGCTCGTCATCATTTTTCCGGTGATGTTGCTGCTGGCGATCCTGGTCGTGGCCATCGGTCGCGACATCGACGCCACGGCGCAAGCTCGGTCCGCCGCACAAGCTGGGGCTCAGGCCGCAGCGCTTCAACGATCTCCGGCGGCAGGTGACCGAGCGATGCACGACGTCGTCGACCGCATGCTCGATTCCTCCACGTCGTGCGTCGACAGTGTCGCGCTACTCACTTGGGCCGTGCCGCTGGGGGCGGTACCCGGCAGGGCAACGGTCACCCTGACCTGCACGCGACCGGGTGCAGGTCTCGAGCGCCTGAACCGGTCCGACCTGCGGTTCACGGTGACGGCGATTGCTTCGATCGACCCGTTGCGCGCCTCCGCTACCGACGAGTTGGTCTTCGACTCGTGAACCGGCGAACCCATCATCCCAGCCATCATCCCAGCCATCATCCCAGCCATCGTCGGTTCGCCGGCGAGCGCGGCACCTCGATGGTCGCTGCGCTCGTGCTGTTGTTCACCTTCACTGCGGGGGCGATCATCTGGTTGGGGCGCGATGTCAGTCAGTCGGTCGCTTTACGGTCGACTGCT
>JBBREA010000132.1:0-7869 GCA_038203385.1 Acidimicrobiales bacterium
CGTCTATGAGCGGGCGTTCGATGAGGTGTACTCGTACGTGGCGAGCCGCCTGAGCGATCGCGGCGCGGCAGAGGAGGTCACCCAGGATGTGTTCGTCATGGGGGCGAGACACGTCGCTCGTGGTGGCGACGTCGAAATGGCGTGGCTCAAGACCGTCGCTCGCAACAAGCTCATCGACCATTGGAGAGCGCAAGCCAGGCAGCAAAGCAGGTTGACGCTCGCGTACATGTCCGAGCCGGCAGCGGTAGCCGATGCGAGTGCGCCGGTCGACGCTGAAATGGTGACGCAGGTGCTGGCCCAGCTCAACGCCACCTATCGCACCGCTTTGGTGCTGCGTCACCTCGACGGGCTGAGCGTGCCAGAAGTGGCAAAGCTCCTCGAACGGTCGGTCGAGGCGACGGAGCAGGTGTTGAGCAGAGCTCGAGCTGCGTTCCGCAGCGCATATTCGCAAGCCGCAGGAGCAAATCATGTATGACGATCTCGACCTCCGCTTGATTGATCGACACCACGACGCCGATCCGCACTACCGCGAGGCGTTGCGGCAGCGTGTGGCTGCGATCCTCGACGACTCCGGGGCGGCTCCAACGGGAGAGGCTTCGCCCGAAGAGACGATGATCGATCTCGACACGCTACGACCGGTGTCACTTCAGCGTCAGCACCACCGGTGGGTCGCCCGCGCCGCAGCGTTGATGAGTGCGGCTGCGATAGTCGTCGCGCTCTTGGTCGTGGCATGGCGGGACGACCAAGTCGCACCAGCGGTCCAATCGCCGCAGGCGACGACCGCGTTCGTGGACGAGACGGTGCCGGCATCTGATCCTGCTGTCACGATCGACACTGCCGCGCCGCTTCCGCCGCCCGAGCCGTTCGTCGGTGTGTGGGTGTCGACCGACACCGATGGTTCCTCCCAGACCATGGAGATCGTTCCCTCTGACACGGGCGAGTACGAGGTGGTCGTGCGCGACGACGTCGCAACCGCTGCGTGTGCGGGGGCGGCGTCCACCATGACCGGCACCGGGCTCCTCGCGACCGACGAGAGGCTGGTCATCGCCCAGCCCGAGCTGACGTGCGACGGCGGAGCCACGCCGTCGATCGGGCTGCCTCCCCAGACGGACATTGCAGACTTCACGTTCGACCGCGACCCGGTCACCGACGCGCTGACCGACATTTTCGGGGTCGTGTGGCAGCGAGAGGGCTCGAACGTCGACCTGGGTGGGCCGGCGACATCATCGCCGCCGTCGGATCAGATGTGGCCGCAGTCGACCCTCGAGGAGGTGCGTGCCGCCCAGAAGCTCGCCGACGCCGGCGACCCTGACCACACGTGGCAGGTCGAGCCGCAACTGACGCTGTACGAGGAGATGACGATCGAGGAACTTGGCCACGTCGAACTCGTCGACCGGTTCCTCCGTGAGGTGCTGGGCTGGGAGGCGTATCTGTTCGTCCCGTACGAAGGCGGGGCTCCCGACGGCCGGACCGATGGCGCTCTCCTCGACCAGCGTTACTTGCGGTGTGCACCGGGCCGCACGAACCCGCTGTACACGCCCGGCCCTGAGCCGGAGATGGGGGAGCTGTGCGCGCCGACGATCGACGACCTCAACTACGAGTCGGTGAGCATCGACCTCGTCCAGCTGGACCGCCAAGGTAGTGACGGGATCTGGGTGGTGAACCGGTGGGAGCTGAGGGCGTCGTTCGCTCAAGCCGACCCGGTGGCTGTCGAGGCACAGGGCAGGGAGCGGCTGGAGGAGTTCCTCGCCGCACGTATCGCCGGTGAAGGTGCCGAGGGGCTGGTGGCGCTCGGCCAGTACGTCGTCAACGTTCCGCTCCTCTACTCCACCACGTTGGGTGCCCCCTACGAGCGATACGAGATCGAGCGCGTGGACGGTCCGCAGTGGCCCTTCGCCTCCATGACCTTCGGGGTCCGGCTGTTCGCCGACGGCAACTCAGCCGTGGTCGAACAGCAGATCGTTTGGTATGGCGAGTTGCGGATGGATCTCAATACGACGACCGAAAACGGTCAGCCGGTCGTTGTGTCCTACACCTCCACCGCCGGTGAGGTGACGGTTGCGGCGCCCGGCCCGTGGAAGACGTGGTCGGGCGGTGGAACCAATCACCCGATGGCCCCGGAGGTGTGGTTCTGGGAGCTCGAGAGGGGCGAGATCGGGGACGAGGATCGCGTCGAGTTCACCGACCCCGTCGCCTACGACTCGTGGTGCGCAGCGAACGGCGGATCCCCACTGCTGTCGGCACCGGCCGATGCAGCCGCGATCGCGCAGGCGCTCATCGCCAGTCCCGATTTCGAGACGACCACGCCGGTGGCAGCGCGTATCGGCGGCCTCGACGCCGTGTCCATCGACGTCACCCTTGCCCCTGGCGGCAAGGCGTGCGGTGTAGGAATGATCTTGATCAGCCGCTGGATCCACACGATTGGGTGGGACCCAGGATTGCGCCTCCGTCTCTACCTCGTCGACCTCCCGGAGGGCATGCCGGTCGAGACGCTGGCGATCACGGTCGTGGCGCCCGAGGAGCGCTTCGACGACGTCATCGCCGAGACCTCGCCGATCATCGAATCCATCGAGTTCCACCCCGGCTGACGGCGACACGAGTGCCGCCGACAACATCACCAAGTCGGTGATAACAGCGCAGGTGATGCATCGTCGGCCCCGGATGCCGCAGTGGCCGGCTCCGACGACTTGGGGCCGGCGCGGCGCGATGTTGACTCATGCGGCCCTCGACCCCCCAGGCATCATCGTCGCCTGATCACGTCGTTCAGAGGGGTTGGCCGGGTTGCTGCGGCCCCCGTACGATGTCGGTCGTATGGCCGTTGGCAGCCGACCTCTTGTTCCGTCTCGGCTCGCGCCCGGCGGCATCGTGCACGGCAACCGGCGCGTCGCCACGTCCCGGGTGGGTTGCTACATCGCCCTCACCAAGCCTCGCATCATCGAGCTGCTGCTCATCACCACCGTTCCCACGATGGTGTTGGCCGAGGGCGGTTGGCCATCGACGTGGCTGGTGCTGATCACGTTGGTGGGCGGAACGCTCGCCGCTGGTGGAGCGAACGCCATCAACATGTACATCGATCGCGACATCGATCAGCTGATGGAACGCACCAAGAATCGGCCGCTGGTGACCGGTGCGATCGAGCCGAAACACGCCTTGATCTTTGCGTTGTCGCTCGAAGTGGTCGCATTTGCCGTGCTGTGGGCCGGCGCCAACTTGCTCTCAGCATTGCTGGCGTTGTCGGCCACGGCGTTCTACGTGGGCATTTACACCCTCTGGTTGAAGCGCACGAGCAAGCAGAACATCGTCATCGGTGGGGCCGCCGGAGCCGTTCCCGTGCTGGTCGGTTGGTCAGCAGTGCAGAACGACTTGAGCTTCACGCCATGGCTGCTGTTCGCGGTGATGTTCTTCTGGACCCCTCCCCACTTCTGGGCGCTGGCGATCAAGTACGCCGACGATTACCGGGCGGCCAACGTGCCCATGCTTCCCGCCGTCGTGCCGTTCGAACACGCGGTGCGCCACATGATCGGCCACACGCTGGCCATGGTGGCTTGCACGCTATGGCTCATTCCGGTCGCCGATCTCGGGCTGGTGTACTCGGTGACCGCTGTGGTGCTGGGTGCCGGATTCATCGGTGCGGTGCTCTGGCTGAGCAAGCATCCCAGTCCGTCCATGTCGATGCGTGTGTTCGCGTATTCCATCACGTACGTGACCGTGCTGTTCGGTGCCATGACGCTCGATGTGCTGCTGAGCCAATGACCTGTGGATTTCCTTCCTGCGAGGTCGAGGCCGGTAGTCTGCCGTCGGTAGTCTCGCAACGATTTTCCATGTTGAACTCACCGACTTCATACGGCCCCATCTCATACGTCGAAGGAACCAACCACGTCTCATGACGACGATTGACACACGTCCAGTAGCTGCCGGTGCGGCTGGCGACTCCGCAACCGCGCCAGCGCTCGGGTCCGTCTCGGGGTTTTTCGCCGCATTCGCTGGCTGGTTGACCACGACCGACCACAAGAAGATCGGTCGCATGTACACCGGGTTCGGGCTTCTCTCGTTGCTCGCCGGCGCAGTGCTCGGCGCAGTGCTCGGCTTGGAGAAAGCCGCGAGCGATGCTCTGGTCGACAGCGGTGTGCTGTTGCAACTGTTCCAGGGATACCGAGTCGTCTTGGTGTTCGGTGCGTTGCTGCCCCTCACGGTGGGGCTGTCGGTGGCGATCGCTCCGCTGCAGTTGGGTGCTCGCTCCATTGCGTTTCCTCGCGTAGCGCTCACCGGGTTTTACTCGTGGCTCGGCGGCATGGCCCTCACGTTGGCAGCGCTGCTGCGTAACGGCGGCGCTGGCGGCGGCAATGAGCAAGCGGTCGATTTGTTCCTCGTCGGCCACGGTCTGATGATGCTCGGGCTGTTGGCTTCCGCCGGCTGCGTCGCAACGTCGGTGCTCACCACCCGGGCACCGGGCATGACGATGCGCCGGGTGCCTTTGTTCGCCTGGTCCAGTCTTGTCGGCTCGCTCGGTCTGCTACTCGTGCTCCCCGTGGGCTTCGGCACCATCATCTACCTGCTCATCGATCACCGCATCGGCATCAGTGCCAACTTCGGCGGCTCCGAAGGCATCGGTGCCTGGATCTCGTTCCTGTACACCGTGCCAGCGGTCATTGCGTTCGCAGTGCCGGCTGTCGGTGTGGCCGCCGAACTCATTCCGGTCACCTTCCGCACTCGTCAGGCCATGCGTGGCGTCAAGTTCGCAGGCATCGCGCTTGTCGGGGTTGCCGCACTCAGCGCCGTCACCCGCCAGTTCCTCTTTCCCGTCACGATCGACACCGACCAAACCTTCCAGGCGTTCGTCGAGGATCTCGTGCCGTTCCTCGTGTTTGCCGGAGTTCCGTTGCTCGGCCTCGTCATCGCGATGGGTCTCGGCGCACTCACCGCCAAGCAAGGCCTGCAGCACGACAAGCCAGCGGTGTCGCCCGGTTTCGTGTTCGCATTCCTCGGCCTGCTCATGATCGGCTTGGGCATTCTCGGCAACGCGGTGCAGTCCATCACCGATCTCGAACTGATCGGCACGTCGTTCGAAGAAGGCGCCACGCTGTATGTGGTGTACGGCGCCGCGATCATGGTGCTCGGTGGCTTCGTGTTCTGGGCGCCGAAGCTGTGGGGTGTCGTGCTGCCCACCAAAGCAGTGCTGCCGCTCGCCCTGCTGGGGTCACTCGGCACGGTGCTCGCAGCTGGTTCGCTCTACGTCGCTGGGTTGCTCGATGCGCCGGGTGGCATTCCGACCAACGAGATCGCCGTGCAAGCCGTGCTAGACACGTCGTACTCGGCACGCGCACAGCTTCTGGCGATCCTGTCGGCGCTCGGTCACGCGCTGGTGGCCATCACCGGCCTTGCGTTTGCCGGCTTGCTGATGAAGACCGTGCGCAGCGGAGACGCCGCCGACGCCAACCCGTACCACGGCCACACGATCGAGTGGATGGCCTCGTCGCCTGCACCCGAACACAACTTCGAGCACGTGCCCACCGTGGCGTCCGCTGAACCGCAATTCGATCTCACCTACGAGGGGACCCGCGCGTGAGCACCTCAACCGCTCCACTCGAGCTTCCCGCGGCCGGGCCGGGCGACCCGCGCCGTCAACTCTTTGTCGGCACGGCCGTTGCGTGCGTGTCGGGCTCGATGCTCATCGGTTCGATGTTGGCCATCTGGGTCCTCCTTCGCGAGCGTGTCGTCAGTCAAGGCGAGCGGTTCCCGGTCGACTACATCATCCCCGAAGTCGTATCCAACGTGATGTGGATCACGCTGTGGGCGCTGTGCCTGTTTGCGCAGTGGGCCGTCTATTCGGGCAGTCGCGGCGACCGCGCCCACACCGGCCTGGCGCTCGGCGTCACCGGCCTGTTGGCGATCGCGTTCATCAACGCACAGGCGTTCGTGTACGTCGACATGGCAGTCCCGATCACAGACGACTACTACGGAGCCCTGTTCTACGCGATGACCGGCACCATGTTGGCGCTGGTGGTTGCTGGCCTCATCTACTCTGTGGTCGCTGCATTCAAGTCGTTGGGTGGCCGTCTCGACGACGCCGAAGTGCTCACGTCCCATGCCCTCTACTGGTACTTCGTAGCCACCGCGTATACCGCCGTGTGGTTCGTCGTCTACGTCACCAAGTGACTCTGAACTGTGAGAACTGCTGACTGATGTTCACCACCGGATCAAAACTCCTCGTCGGCGCATCGCTGGTGTCGGCAGTCTTCGCTGCCGTGTACGGCATCGCGCAAGGCGGAACGCTCGGCACCATCGGGCTGGTCTCCGCCGCTGTTGGGCTGGGCCTGCTCGCTGCCATCAACGTGTTCGTTCGCGACGCCAACGTGTCGGCGATGGACCACGAAGCGTTCGCCAACGCACCCGGAGCCCAGTTCACCGCACGACCCAGCCTGTGGCCACTCCTGATGGGACTCGGCATCACCACGGTTGCGCTCGGTCTGGTCACCAATCGATCGTTCTTCATCGTCGGTTGGGTCGTCATCGCGGCCGCCACGATCGAGTGGATGATCCAGGGCTGGAGCGAACGCGCTTCGGCCAGCGACGCCTACAACGACGACGCACGCGACATGCTCGTCGACCCGATCGAACTGCCGGTCGCCGCGGCCGCAGCCGCAGGCATCGTGGTGTATTCGTTCAGCCGGATCATGCTCGGTCTGCCCACCAAGACCTCTACGGTCATTGCCTTCGGGGTGGCAGCGTTGCTGGTGCTGGCGGTGGGCTCGTTCGTCAGTGTCCGCAAGGTATCCAAGCCCGCGCTCACCGGGGCGTTCTCGATCGCCGCGGTCGCCCTCGTGGCCGGTGGCTCGTTCGCCGGGCTCAACGGTGAACGTGAAACGCATCCGCACGAGACCGTGGTGGAGTTGGCCGAAGAAGGCCAGTGCGGCGTGGAAGAGACCGAGGCCGACGAAAATGCCAGCCAGACCGTCTCTGCGAAGTCCAATGTCGCCGCAGAAGTCACCTTCGACGGCACGAGTCTCACCGCCAACGTGCCAGGAATCGATGGCGAGTATCCCGCGCTCACCTTGCCTCGCAGCAACGCATCCAACATCATCTTCCGCAACGAGTCCGACGAGCACGTTCGCATGGTGATGGCATTACATCCCGACGAAGAATCTGAAGTCCCGGGCCCTGAGCAGGTGTGCACCGCTATCGTCGATCCAAATGGTGCTCAGATGATGACCGTTCGGCTCGGCCGTTCCAGTCGTGCTCTCACCGCCACTGGCGGCGAGAATTATTCGTTGTTCGTGCCAGGTACCGACGCCTCGCTCGAGGTGATCGTTCCGTGATTCCGATCGTTCGCTACTCCAATCCCCCAACGGAGACAACAGTGACCAACCCCCCTCGCCCGGTGCGCATTGCCGGGCTGCTCGCACTCTGCGTGCTGGCGCTTTCGGCGTGTGCTACGGACGCACCACAAGACACGTGGGCCCCAGCGGGTCCGAACGCGCAGAAGATCCACAACCTGCAGTGGCCGATCTTCTTGATCGCCGGCATCGTCGGCCTCATCGTGTTCGCCGCCGTCATGTACTGCGTGGTGCGATTCAAGGATCGCGGCCAGCCCATTCCCGAACAGAGTCATGGCAAGACGTGGCTCGAAATCGTGTTCATCGTCATTCCGGCAGTCATGCTGGCAGCCATTGCAGTGCCCACGGTGGCCACGGTCATGGCGCTCAACGAGACCGAAGACGCAGAGTGCATCATCAACGTCACCGGTCAACAGTGGTGGTGGGAGTTCGACTACCCGGTAGCCACCGACGGTTCGATCTGCGGCTATATGCCGTCGGCCGCCGCTGCACCGATCGTCACCAGCGGCCAGGTGGTCATCCCAGTCGATGCCAC
>JBBREA010000133.1:0-7693 GCA_038203385.1 Acidimicrobiales bacterium
CACCGGCGTCACCGACACGTCGATCTGGGGCATGTATCAAGACGGCGCGCGCACCATGTACGGGTACGACTTTCCCGACGGGCTCCACAAGAACACCCCCCTACCGGCACCCATCGTCACCCCAACGACCAAGGCCCAAGCAGGCGGGCACGACGAACCGCTCAGCAGTTCCGAAGTCGTAGAACGCGGTTTGGTCGATGCCGCACTCTGGGGCCGTGTGGTCGACACTGCACTCGCACTGTTCCAACGTGGCGTCGCCGTCGGCGCGGACGCTGGCCTCATCCTCGCAGACACCAAGTACGAGTTCGGCCTCACGAAACATGATGAACTCTTGCTCATCGACGAGATGCACACACCAGACTCGTCGCGCTGGTGGATGGCAGACACCTACGAGTCGCGACTCGCACACGCCGGAGAACCCGAGAGCCTCGACAAAGAGGTGGTACGGCGAGCCTTCGCCGATATCGGATACCGCGGCGACGGGCCGATCCCCGAGTTGCCCCCAGAGGTGTGGTCGGCCACCACGGCCCGCTACATCGTTGCCTTCGAACGCCTCACCGGCACCCCGTTCGTTCCCGGCGGCTATCCAGTCGCCGATCGCCTCACCGCGAACCTCACGAAAGCAGGTCTGCTATGACCGCAACGCCCGTCGAACTCTCGCGACGTCGCCCGTCCAGCCCATCAGCGCTCGGCGACGACGCTCCCAACGAGGAGTGCGGTGTCGTCGGCATCTCCACCCCGCACGGCGACGGCGTCGCCGAGATGACGTTCTTCGGGTTGTTCGCGCTCCAGCATCGCGGTCAAGAAGCCGCCGGTATCGCCGTCAGCGACGGCCACCGGGTGCGACTCCACAAAGACGAAGGGCTCGTTGGCAACGTCTTCAGCCCGTCCACGTTGGCACCGCTGGTGGGTTACCACTCGATCGGGCACACTCGATACTCGACTACCGGCTCGAATGCGCTCAAGAACATTCAGCCGTTCCTCGTGGAGACCATGCACGGCCCGCTGTCGGTGGCTCACAATGGCAACATCGTCAATGCCGCCGCGCTCCGCGACGAACTTCTCAGTCGCGGGTTCGGCCTCACCGCTACCAGCGACACCGAAGTGATTGCGCTCATGCTCGCCGCCGCTGGCGGGCGCACGTGGGAGGAGCGTCTCGAGCGCACGCTCCCTGCTTGGAAGGGGGCGTTCTCGCTCGTGTTGCTCGTCAACGACGAGGTGATCGCGGTTCGCGACCCTTGGGGCTTTCGGCCGCTGTCGATCGGAAAACTGCCCCACGGAGGCCACGCTGTCGCCAGCGAGACCTGTGCATTGGCAACGCTCGGCTGCACCGACATCGACGAGGTCAAGCCCGGCGAAATCGTCACACTCCGCGGCGCCGAGGTGAAGCGGTACCAGGCGTTGGCGCCGGCCACCGTCGGAGCGCGCTGCACGTTCGAGTTCGTCTACTTCTCGCGTCCCGACTCGGTCTGGGGTGGAGCAAACGTGCACCACGTACGCCAGCGGCTCGGCAATGAACTCGCTCGCGAGTCCGGCATCGATGCCGATGTGGTCATTCCCGTGCCCGACTCGTCGATTCCTGCCGCCATCGGATTCGCCGAAACGTCCGGTATCAAGTTCAACGACGGGCTCATCAAGAACCGCTATATCGGCCGAACGTTCATCGAACCCACCCAAGACATGCGCAAACGGGGTGTCGCTCTGAAGTTCAATGCGCTCACCGAGAACCTGGCCGGCAAGCGCGTCATCATGATCGATGACTCACTGGTTCGGGGCACCACAGCTGGGCCGCTGGTGAAGCTCGTACGCGACGCAGGCGCCGCCGAGGTGCACCTCCGCATCACGTGTCCGCCGATTTCGCATGCGTGCCACTTCGGCGTCGACATGGGTCACGAGGGCGATCTCATGGCTGCTCATTTCACGGTGAACGAGATGCGTGATCACATCGGTGCCGACAGTTTGGCGTTCTTGTCACTCGACGGCATGATGCGGGCAATCGCGGGGCCTGACGGTGCGGCCGCTGCCGCTGCTGCGGCGGCGCGCGATCCTCACGCTCCGGTCAGTCACCACGGCTACTGCAACGCCTGCTTCACCGGCATGTATCCGATCCGGGTAGACGAGGCCCAGGCAAAGTTGTCGTTCGAAGGAGCGATCGCCTGATGCGAGTGGTTGTACTCGGAAGCGGCGGACGCGAACACGCACTCGCGTGGGCGTGCGAACGCCACGGCCACACGGTCACCTTGGCAAGCGACTTGGGCGCTCTCACCGCACAAGACGTCGATCTGGTCATTCCCGGGCCTGAAGCGACGTTGGTGGGCGGCGCCGCCGACGAGTGTGCGTTTCGCAATATTCCGTGTTTCGGACCCAAGGCCAAATTGGCACGCATCGAGAGCTCGAAGGGTTACAGCCGCCATCTGGCCGACACGCTCGGTGTGCCTGGCCCGGCGTACGCACGGTTCGAGGAACACGACAATGCCGGGGCGGTGGACTGGTTTCGCGAGTATGGCAAACCGGTAGCAGTGAAGCGCGACGGGCTTGCCGGTGGCAAGGGTGTACTCCTGCCGGCCACCGAGGCCGACACCATTGCCGCCATCACCCAGGTGGCCAAACTCGGTTCGTTCGTGCTCGAAGAGCTCATGAGCGGGCCAGAGTGCTCGCTGCTGGCACTGTGCGACGGCACCACTGCGGTGGCGTTGCCGCTCGCACAGGACCACAAACGCATCGGTGAGGGTGACACCGGACTCAACACCGGCGGCATGGGTGCGTTCGCCCCCGCTCCCGTTCCGTTCAACGCAGACGACCTACTCTCAACGTTCGTTCAACCCGTGCTCGACTACTTCGCTGCCGCCGGCACTCCGTATGTGGGCGTGCTGTACGCAGGGTTGATGTTCACGCCTGCCGGTCCGCGCCTCATCGAATACAACTGCCGTTTCGGCGACCCCGAGGCGCAGGCAATCTTGCCGCTCCTCGACAGCGACTTGGCCGAGCTTGCCCTTGCCTGTGCCAAGGGCGAGCTCGCAGGGCGCACGATTGCCATCCGCGAAGGAGCGTCGTGCACCGTGGTGGCCGCTGCCCCCGGTTACCCGGCCGACCCGCACATCGATGCGCCGATCTCACTCACGGGTTTCTCCACCACGGACTGGGCGAACACTTCCACGTCAGAGCCCGACGCGATCCTGTTCCCCGCCGCAGTCTCCAAGGGGCGCACCGCAGGTGGGCGAATCCTCGCAGTCACGGGCCTCGGGTCGAACCTGGCTGCCGCTCGCGCCGCGGCGTACCGAGGAATGGACGGCGTGAAATTCGCCAACATGCAGGTTCGTCGCGACATTGGCTGGCGCGCTCCAGGCGCGCTCCTCACGTCCTATGCCGACACCGGAGTCGACATCGACGAAGGCGCCCGAGCAGTCAGCAAGATGAAAGGGGCCGTGGAACGTACTCTCGGCCCCGATGTGCTGCGCGGCGTCGGCAGCTTTGGTGGCGTGTTCTCTGCGCGCCGGATCCTCGAACTCAACGACCCGGTGCTGGTCGCATCGACCGACGGTGTCGGTACCAAAGTCGAACTCGCTGCGCGTCTCGGCAAAGTACGCGGCGTCGGCACCGACATCGTCAACCACTGCATCGACGATGTCTTGGTCCAGTCGGCCAGGCCGCTGTTCTTCCTCGACTACATCGCAGCCAGCGTGCTCGACGCCGACATGGTGGCCGAGGTCGTATCGGGGATGGCCGATGCGTGCGAGGCCGCCGGCTGCGCGTTGCTCGGCGGCGAGACCGCCGAGATGCCCGGCGTGTACGCGCCGGGCGCGTTCGACATCGCTGGCACATTGATCGGTCTGGCCGAACGGAGTGAGATACTGCCTCGCGACGACGTCGCAGCGGGAGACGCACTCATCGGAGTGGCGTCCAGCGGCCCGCACACCAACGGCTACTCGTTCCTGCGCAAGCTGTTCGACTGGGTGCCGATGGACGTGACTCCCGTCGGCTTCACCAGCACGCTCGGCGACGCCCTGCTCGAACCGCACCGGTCCTACCTGTTCGTGCTGGAGGCAGCCCTGAAGTCGGGCAAGGTGAAGGCACTCGCTCACATCACCGGTGGCGGCCTGCCCGAGAACCTTCCTCGGGTGCTACCCGACGGCGTCGACGCCGAGATCGCACTCGGTTCCTGGCCAAGGGGTCCGCTGTTCGAGTTGGTGGCCGAGCTCGCTACTGGGGTCGATGTGCACGAACTGCACCGCATGCTCAACATGGGTATCGGCATGGTCATCGTCTGCGCCGACCAAGACATTGCTTCGGTACAAGCCTGCATCGACGAACCCACCTGGGAAATCGGTCGCCTCGTACGAGGTCAACCGGGTACCTGCAACGTCCACCTCGTGTAATTCGGTTAGCGGGGCTGCTGACGTGGGCGCCGACGATTCGTCGTCCTTGTTGGATTTTTCGTCTGCATTGTTTCGCTCGGCGGGGCGGCGCGCCTAGCGTTTGGGTATGGACGGTTCGTGCACTTCAACCAGCACACCGCCCGCCCGGCTGGCAGTGCTCGTTTCGGGCAACGGCAGCAATCTGCAAGCCATCCTCGATGCGTGTACTGCGGCAGCGATCAACGCTGACGTGGCGCTCGTCGTGTCAAACGTCGCCGACGCCTATGGGCTGCAGCGGGCCGCCGATGCAGGTGTCCCGGCTGTCGTTCTCGAACGGCACGAAGGCGAACCACGCAACGCGTACGACGCACGTTTGCTCACAGCGGTCACTGAAGCTGCACCCGACATCGTGGTGCTCGCCGGCTGGATGCGAATCCTCACCAGCACCTTTCTCGACGGATTCCCAAATCGAGTGGTCAACCTTCACCCAGCACTGCCCGGAGAGTTGCCGGGCGCGCACGCCATCGAGCGGGCCTGGCAAGAAGCGCTCGCTGGCGAACGCACGGCCTCCGGCGTGATGGTGCACCTGGTGCCCGACGAAGGCGTCGACAGCGGGCCGGTCTTGCTCAGCGAGTCCGTGGAGATTCGGCTCGACGACACCATCGACACGTTTGCAGAGCGAATGCATGCGACCGAACACCGCCTCCTCGTCGCTGCCGTTTCTCGGCTCTGCGACGACGTGTTCGTCGCCAAAAGAGCACCAACCGCCCGATCCCCCCGACAAACGACAGTGGAGCAGCCATGAGCAACACCCCCAGTCAGCACAACGCCGAACTGTTCACCCGCTACGAAGGTCTCACGTTCGACGACGTGGTCATCATTCCCGGATTCTCCGAGACCCTTCCAGATGCTGTCGACACCACCGCCACCTTCGCTGCCGGCATCGAACTCGCCATCCCGTTGGTATCGGCCGCGATGGACAAGGTCACCGACGGTCGCATGGCCATCGCCATGGCTCGCCATGGCGGCATCGGCGTCATCCATCGCAACATGTCGATCACCGAGCAGGCAGCAGAAGTTCAGAAGGTCAAGCGCAGTCAATCGGGCATGATCTCCGACCCGGTCACGCTGCCCAAGACGGCGCTGCTCGACGAGGCCGAAGACCTGATGAACAAGTTCAAGTTTTCCGGAGTGCCCATCACCGACGATCACGGCATCTTGGTTGGCATTCTCACCAACCGCGACATCCGGTTCTGCGAACCGAGCGACTATCGACGCCCGATCGGCGAGTTCATGACCAGTACACCGCTGCACACCGCTGCAGTGGGTACCTCACTCGACGAGGCAAAGGCGATCTTGCAGAAGTACCGGATCGAGAAGCTGCCCCTCGTCGACGATCGGGGCAAGTTGGTCGGTCTCATCACGGTGAAAGACATCCAGAAGCGCCTCGACTTCCCGAATGCCTCCCGCGACAGCCGCGGCCGTCTGTTGTGTGCAGCCGCGTGTGGTGTCGGTGACGATGTCGAAGAGCGCATCGAAGCGCTGATCGAAATGGGAATCGACGCCGTTGCGATCGACACCGCCCATGGCCACTCTGCCGGTGTGATCAAGACGATCGAGCGCATCAAGGGTTCGTGGCCGGAACTGCCAGTCACCGCTGGCAACGTGGTCACACCCGAAGGCGTCGAAGCGCTCCACAAGGCGGGCGCCGATGCGGTGAAAGTCGGTGTCGGTGCAGGGTCCATCTGCACCACCCGCATCGTCAGCGGTGCCGGAATGCCACAGCTGTCAGCCATCTACGCCACTGCGCGTCGGGGCCGCGAACTCGGTATCCCCATCATCGGCGATGGTGGCATCACCTACTCGGGCGACATCGTCAAGGCCATCGCCGGCGGCGCCTCTACCGTCATGCTCGGCTCACTGCTGGCCGGCGTGGAGGAAAGCCCTGGCGAAACCGAACTCTTCGAGGGCCGCCGCTTCAAGAGCTACCGAGGCATGGGCTCCATGGGTGCCATGCAAGGCATGGGCGCGGACCGGTACGCAACCAGCCAGTCCGACGTCGCCAAGACCACGAACAAACTGGTGCCAGAAGGCATCGAAGGTCGAGTGCCCTACTCGGGGCCGCTGGGCGACACGCTGTACCAACTGGTTGGGGGGTTGCGCTCCGGCATGGGTTACGCCGGCGCCGCTGATTTGGAAGCGCTCCGCACTGGCGCCCGTTTCATGCGAGTCACCACCGCTGGTCGCGAAGAAAGCCACCCCCACGACGTGACGATCACCAAGGAAGCACCGAACTACCAACGTTCCTGAACCAACGGATGCCTGGCTTCACCTGACTTGCCTTGACGACTGCCCATTTCGGCCAAGTCCTTCACGCTCCGTGATCAGGGGTGGCTGGACGACAGCACTCGAGTCGCCATCCACCGGCACTTCGGGGACGTGGCCTCGTGTTCAGACCCTGGGCATTATGCGGCGTCCTGAAGCCGCTCCTTGGCGGCACAGTTCACCGGATACCGGGTGGGCATGGAGTCAGTTGGAATGTCATTCGGATTCGCTCGCTCGGCCCCTCCGCTGCGGCCCTGGAACGGTCGGCGGCGAACGGTCCAGATGCGACGCTCGGCAACTCGGGCGTCGTCGGAGTCAGCTGAACCCTCTTGACTCGCGGTGATCGAGTGTTACTATCACTCATAGATTATCTATGAGTGATAGACGAACCTCCACCAACCAGCAGCAACCACCGGCCTCGCCCGACCGACGCGGTCGGCGCCACGCGGCAAAACGCGCCCGGATCATTCGTGAAGCGTGGTCGTTGGTCCGACGCGATGGCCTCGCCGGCATATCGCTGCGCGACCTCGCCGAGCGCGTCGATCTCCAGCAACCTTCGCTCTACGCCTACTTCGAGTCGAAGCTCGGCCTCTACGACCTGATGTTCGAGGACGGGCAACGGCAACTGCTCAATCAGTGTCTGGCGCGCGAACCGCTCGCTGACGCTCGGGAAGAACTCGTCGCCACCGTCGAAGACCTCGTGCGCTTCTCGAGCGAGAACACCGTTCGCCATCAACTTCTCTTCCAACGCACCATCCCTGGCTTCGAACCATCGGACGCCGCGATGGAGCCTGCCAACGAGTTCGTTGTACTCATGGTCGAACGGCTGAGTGCGGCAGGGGTGGACGGGCAGAGCGAGGTTGATCTGTTCTCGGCCATGGTCGCCGGCCTGGCCCATCAGCAGGTGGCAAACGATCCGGGCGGCGATCGATATCTCGTCCTCTCCCGCCGCGTCGTGACGTTGCTCCTCGCCGACATCGACCAACGCGCGGCTACCAAACCCACCGCCAGAA
>JBBREA010000134.1:0-7644 GCA_038203385.1 Acidimicrobiales bacterium
AACATGTCGAACACCTCACGTTCCATGGCCTCGGTACCGGGATGCAGGTTGAACAGGCTGGGAAGCGTCGCATCGCTCTCGGGCACCTGCACGCGCAGCCGGAGTCGGCGGCGATGGGAGAGGTCGAGGAGGTTGACGACCACTTCGAAACGTTCGGCTTCGATGCCGGCTGGCACCGGACGACTCATGAAGTCGAGGTAGTCGACCGCGGTGAGGTCGATCACCATCACATAGCCCTCGTCGGCCAACGCGTGCAACACCTGGGAATAGTTGTCGCGCGTCGGAAAGATCACTTGCTGACCGCAGCTGTTCACGAGCGCACAGCCGTGCAGCTCCTGCGCAAATTCGCCTGCCCCTTGAGTTGTTGCTTCGATGGGCGCGTCAGTGGGCTGGTGCTCGTCGGTCATGACTACTTGAATCCCAGCAGAACCGGCGTGGAGGTTGCAGCGATCTCCGACA
Organism: Acidimicrobiales bacterium; assembly: GCA_038203385.1. GTDB lineage: Bacteria > Actinomycetota > Acidimicrobiia > Acidimicrobiales > Ilumatobacteraceae > Ilumatobacter. The sequence goes on from JBBREA010000134.1 coordinate 460, forward strand.
CATGGAGATTGGCGCCCACACCCGTGGCGGACCGCCGTTTCAAGATCTCGCCCGTTTCGATCTTCTGATGAAGGGTCTCGATCGCGTGGATCAAGGTTTCGGGTGTGGGTGGGCAACCCGGTGCGTACACGTCGACGGGCACCACTTGGTCGACACCCTGAACGATGGCGTAGTTGTTGAACATGCCGCCCGACGAGGCACAGACCCCCATGGAGATGACCCACTTGGGCTCCATCATCTGGTCGTAGACCTGGCGCAGCACCGGGGCCATCTTCTGGCTGACGCGCCCCGCCACGATCATGATGTCTGCCTGTCGGGGCGATGCCCGAAACACTTCCATGCCGAATCGCGACATGTCGTAGTGGGCCGCTCCGGTGGCCATCATCTCGATGGCACAGCAGGCCAGGCCAAACGAAGCTGGCCACGACGAACGCGAACGAGCCCAGTTGACGAGGTCTTCGAGTTTGCCGGTGATCACGTTGTGACTCAGCCCGCCGAGCCCATCAGCAAGCACATCGTCGACGATTCCCATATGAACTCCTATGCAGCTCGGGTGCCGTCGTCGGGGATTCGTCCCTCGAGGCCGACCCGGCGAATAGTTGACGAAGAGTCGCGCAGTGGTGTCACCATGTCGGCGTCTGCGGTGAGGCTGCGATACGAATGCATCGGGCCCCACTCCAAACCGCCGCGAGCGACTTCGTACACGAACGTGAGAAAGAAGATCACCGAGAACAGCACGATCGCCCAGAATCCGAACGCACCGAGCGCTTGGCGCTCGACGGCGTACGGGTAGATGAAGATGATCTCGATGTCGAACATGATGAACAACATGGCGACGATGTAAAAGCTCACGGGGAACCGCTCTGGGGGCTCGCGGCTCGGCACGATGCCGCACTCGTACGGCGCCTCTTTGGCAGCGCTGGGCCGCGACGGCGCCAGGAGCTTGGAAGCGATCATGCTGACGCCGCCGAACAGCACTGCCAAAATGGCCAGCACGACGAGCGGGAGATATTCACCCATCAGGCTGCAGCGATTGCCTTCCGCTCGAGATTCTGTGCCACGAACCTGTCTCGACGATGCAAGATCAGGCAGAGGGCGAGAAACGCGACGGTGGAGCCGATGCAGATCAACGCAGCGGGTTCACGAAGTGAGCCGAGGTCGCGCACCATGAACACGTACTGCCGTTGCTGGGTGTTGTCGACCTGGGGCGGTGTGGGCGCACGGCCGACCTCTTCACGAAGTTCTGTGTACGGGGCCACTTCAACAAGCGTGTAGTACGGCTTGTGGAAGAACGCAATCTGATCGAACTCACCGTTCGGGCCGAACTTTGGGAAGGCCGACTCATGCGGTGGATCAATTTCGAACACGGCGGTCACGGTGTACTCGCCAGTTGACAACGCGCCCTCCTCTTCCAGGAAGACTGCCGCCTGCGATTGGGCCTGTCCGAACTCTGGAGCCGACGCATCGACCTGGGACCAGCTTTCACTCAGCAGCTGTGTAGCCAACGCCGACGACGCCACCAGCGGTTCGTCGGCCTTGGTGAATTCGAGGGGAGCGTCGAGAACGCCAGCGTTGTAGAGCAAGCCGACGTCTTGGATGACCGTGCGGCCCTCCACCTGCGTCCACGTGGGCACATCACCTTTGAGGCCGATGCCGTACATCCACCAGATTCCGGCCATCAGCGCCATCCAGCCCATGAGTCCGGTGAGCGTGACGATGAAGCCAAGCCGAGCACCGACGTTGGTACCGAGAATGAGGTAGATCGAGCCCATCCACACGCCGACGCCGATGAGCACCGTGAGGATGCCACGGAGTTCTGGCTCCCAGCCGATTGCGAGCACGACTGACAACATCACAGGCTCCGCACGTATTCGACGATTTCTTGGATCTGCTGTTCGGTGAGCAAGGCACCGAAACCGGGCATGCGGCCAGAACCTTGGCCCTGGGTGCCGTACTTTGCGCCCTGATTGGAACCGCTCGTGATGAACGCGATCATGTCCGCTTCGTTGGCGAAGTGGTCGTTGGTCGCCCCGCCGGTGAGGTTCCACCCGAAGGCGCCCTGGCCAGTGACGCCGGGGTCACCCCAGCTCCAACCAGGCGTGTGACAGCGGGCGCAGCTGTACGACCCGCTTCCGGCTTCCAGATTGAACAACGCTTCGCCGCGAGACGCTGCCTCACCGTTCGCAACGGCTTGGTCGGCGAGCGCGTCGATGTCGGCTTGAAGCTCCGAGGGCAGATGGCCCGACGGGCACGTGAGTGGGTCCTCTTCGCCCTCGCCGCAGTCTTCGCGTGCGACCTGGATGCTCTTCATGTAGGCGATCAGCGTCTCCAGTTGCTGATCGTTCATGGGCCCACCGCCCTCGACACCCCACGGTGGCATGGGCGAGAACGTACGCCCGTACACCAGGATGTACCGAACCTCTTCCTCGCTGAACTTGTAGAAAACGGTGTTCAGCGCAGGCGCCTTCCAGTTGACCGACTCGATCGAGCCGGTCGTCGCATCGAGCAACGGGAACGGCGCTTCGCCACCGACAGCATTCATGCCACCGTGACAGCCAGCGCAGTTGAAGCCACCGTTCGCAGTGGTTTCGAACAAGTTTGATCCCCACTCGATGAACCGCTCTTCCTTGGCCTCGGTGGCACCGGTGAGCCGCGCCGGCTCGAGAATCCAGTACAGCGGCAGGGCGATGACGATGATCACCATCAGAATCACACCGATGCCAAGCACACGGGTGAGCCTCGGTCCTTCGAGTTCTTCGTCGTCGTAATACTTCTTGCGGTTCGCTGCGAGTTCGATCTCTGAGCCGAGTTCATCCCGCGACTGCCGGAGATTCAAGAATGCGTAGATCGCCCATCCGGTGACGATGACCGCGAAGAGCAGCCAGGCGATCGATGTGGAGGTGAGGGCAAGCATCAGTGCTCAGCGGCTCCCACACAGTGTGGGCCTTCGGCTTCTTGGCCGGTGGTGTTGACGCCGATGGGTCGGCCTTGCCAGATGGTGCCGGTGTCGATGACGACGTCACCCGACGAAGCGATCGCGGGCGCGAAGTGATCCATACCGCGCGGCGCTGGGCCGCCCTTCTTCTCGCCTACTCGGTTGTATTGCGACCCGTGACATCCGCACTCGAACCACTGGCTGGTGGCGCATTGCGGCACTCGGCAGCCGAGGTGTGGGCACTTCTGATACGACACGATGATGCCTTCCCGCATACCTGGCAGCAGCGCCGCCTGGTAGGTGGCCTCGGCCTTGGGCAGCGAGTCAGCCGGGTACGTGGTGATCCAGGCTCGCGCCTCCGGTGCATAGAAGAATCCGTTGCCCTCGGTGATGCCGGCCTTGATGTCGCTCAGCTTTCCAACCGGGACCTTGCCGCCGAAGCCGCCAGTCTTGGTGGGCCACAAGAAGGCGACGAAGCTGGCCGCGGAGAACGTGCCGAGGCCGGCCGCCATGAGCGAGATGAGGGCACGGTTGAAAAACACCCGGCGGGTCACACCGAGCGCATCGGGGTCGGGCGCGATCCACGGCGTGAGGCCTGTATCGCTGGTGACCGGCGCGAGGCTCACCCCGGCTCGGGCGACAGCGCCTTCGGCCTCTGCTTCCGCCGCCGATCGACCCGCCGGCACGGCCACCTGGGTGGAACGCGCAGCGTTGTCACGACGCTTGGTCTCGGCACTGAGCGCGCCAGCGCCGCGCACATCGGACCTGCGAGCCAGGGTCATGAACGCCAAGGCTCCAAGCACCACGGCGACGCCGATGGCGATTGCGATGACTGCGGTTGCACTCATGCTCTCTCTCCTTTTGTTGATTGCTCCCTGTCGCTCACAGCTCGAAGAACAAGCCGTCGCGCCAGGGCAGCGTGAAGTTGAATCCGGGGCCCCGGAAGAACGAACCAATCATGACCAGCACAGCCCAGAACATGAGGTGCACGGTCATTAACGAAATCGCAAATTTGCGGTCTTCGGGTTTGTTCGACGGGTTCTTGTCGATGTAGGGGGCAAAGATCAAGACGATGAGCCCCACGCCGGGGATCGTGACACCGGCGATCATCGGGTGGAACATCGTCAGCAGTTCCTGCAAGCCGAGGAAGTACCAAGGGGCCTTCGACGGGTTCGGCGTCTGGTTCGGGTTCGAGTGCTGCAGCAACGGAGCGTTCACCCAGATCGAGAACAAGAACGTGAACGCCAGGCAGGCAAGTGCAGCAACGAATTCCGCTGCAAGCAAGTGCGGCCAGGTGTGGACCTTGTCGACCGGCTGGGCCTTGACGTCTTGAATCGACCCGGACTTCACCACCGTGAGGAGTCGCTGCGTGTGCCCACCAGGGCCTGCGCCGACCGGCACGCCCCCGCTGGCGGGAGCAGCCTGGACGACCGAAGCGACCTTGTCTTGAACAGCGACGCCACCGCCGCCGGTGGACTCGCCGCCGGCGGTCTTCGACTTGGCAGCTTTGCTGCGTTCGAGCAGGTGTGCGGGGATTCGCGAATCGGACGCGGCCGGTTCGGCTGCCGCTGCGGGCTCTTCGGCGGCAGCAGCTGCCGCCGGTTCAGTAGCGGCCTTGTCTCGGGCCTGCTGCGCCCGCTTCAGCAGATGCTCTGGAATCTCAGTCATACCTGCACGCTCCCGTCGAATCAGAAATGGTCGATTCAGAAATGGTCATAGCGGCCCACTGATGCCGCCGTCTTTACGGACTCGCCAGAAGTGGATTGCCATGAAGATCACGATGATGAACGGGAAGAACAGTACGTGGAGCACGTACCAGCGAAGCAGCGTTTCCGAACCGATTTCGGCACCGCCCAGCAACACGAATCGCACGTCCTGCCCGAAGACGGGTGTGTAGCCCATCATGTTCGTGCCCACCGCCACTGCCCAGAGCGCCAGCTGGTCCCACGGGAGGAGGTAGCCGGTGAACGACAACAGCAAGGTGAGCTTCAGCAAGATCACGCCGATGACCCAGTTGAACTCGCGCGGCGCCTTGTACGCGCCGTGATAAAAGACTCGCGTCATGTGCAAGAACACGGAGATCACCATGAGGTGTGCGCCCCAGCGGTGCATGTTTCTGACCAGCAAGCCGAAGGTGACCGATGTCTCGAGGTTCGAGATGTCGTTCCAGGCGGCGGTTGCCTCGGGCCGGTAGAAGAACATCAAGAAGATGCCGGTCACCGTGAGCAAGATGAACAAGAAGAAGCTCAAACCGCCGAGGCACAGGGTGTAGCTGACCTTGACCGCGTGCCGCTTCACCTTCACCGGGTGCAGGTGGTAGAGCACTGAGTTCATGATGACGTAGCTGCGGTTACGCGGGCTGTCGGAGTAGCCCTTGCGGAAAATCGAGCCCGGCCGGAAAATGCTGGACCAGACTTGGCCGCCCTGCACCTGGCCAACTACCTGCTGGGCGCGTTCCTTGGGAGTGGGTTTGGGGGTGTCGTCGATGATCTTTGCCATGTTGATCTGTGATCTCTTGTCGTCTCTGGCTCAGAGCCTCATGCCATAGCCGTAGCCATGGCTGTTGGTGCGGGCATGGAAATCGCCTGCGGCGGTGGACTGGCCGACCTTGCCGAGGATGATGACACCGGTCGGGCAGCGGTCGACGCACAAAGCGCAGCGGGTACAGATGTCGTCGTCGATGATGAACATAAAGGCGTCAGATGGGTCGACACCGGGGAGTTCGGTGCCGTCTGCCTCAACGATTGCCGACGTGTTGACCATATGGATGCATTTCCAAGGACAAATATCTACGCAGCCCTCACACGCGATGCATTCAGTTTGGTCGATGTGGATGAATTGTTTCGGCTTGACCGCGCGTGACAGATAGTCAGCGTCCACTTCCACGAGTTGGTACTCGTCGGTGTACGGCATCATCGGCGGATTGGCGTCGGTCTTCGCCATGGCGTCTCTCTCAGGCCTTCTTCACCAATGGGCGCCCGTAGGACGAGGTGGCGAGTTCGGTTGACGGCACGTTGTCGCCGCGGCTTTGCCACCACTTCCAGACGAAGAGCAACAAGGCAAAGAAGTACAAGTGAATGACGACGACGACGACGTCACGCACGGCTTCGTACTGGAGCGTTATCGGATTCCAGCCGCCCGCCGACTGCGGCTTGAGAATGCCCCACGGGCCGTAGATGATCTTTGTCTTGTCCCACCCGAGCTCTTTGTCGGCGTGGTCGATCCACTGGTGCGGCACCACGCCGAAGGCGAGGAACATCACTCCGAATGCGTACGTGGAGCCGAGCATCGCCTCACCCCATGAGAACGACGAGCCCTTCGGGCGGCGCTTACCATACGGAATGGCGATGAGCGTCAGCACCGTCGCAACGATCAACGAAACCAAGAAGGCTGTGTTGATGCCAGGAACGGCTTTGCCCTCGAGGGGGTTCGCCCAGTTGAAAGCGATCATCGCGGTCGTTGTTCCCTCTCGGGTGTCGTCTGGTCGGTTGTCGTGGGGTGTGCCGTCATGTTCTGGGTGTGATGTCGTCGCGCGGGTCTGGAACTCGAGGGCTCGTGAATTGTCGCACGAACTCCCGCAATGCACTGTAGTCGGCTAGTGCCGAGCTGCCATATCTCGATCCATTCGCCAGGCTGCCGGATCACCGAAGACCGTGACCGTGACCACCTTGACCGGCGTCGCGGTCTGTGCCCGCTGCCGGGAGTCAGTCTGGCAACCAAGTCCGACCCACGCGACAGGTTGTGAATAAGTGCACGCCGCTTTGTCCGGCGATCTGAATTTCGGCAGCTCAGCCGGCGCTGGCCGCGTCGATCGCTGCGGTCGCTTGCGCCGGTCGCCCCGCCAGGATTCCGGTGACTCCCATATGGACCAAGGATTCATAAAACGCCTGATTTTCTTGGGTGCTGGCATCGTTGGGCCACACCCAGACGGCCACACCAGCGTCGGCGGCGAGTTGCAAAGTTTCAGGCGTCAGCACGGCGGTTTCGTCGTACATCGGCGGGATCTGCACGACATCGTGATAGTCGGCGAGCGGGGTGCCCGCGAGCAGCCACGCCGCCAGCTCATCGAGACCGGGGCTGGTCGCCACGTCGGGAGCTGCTTCATGGAACGCCGCAACGGTGGCCGAATCGAACGACACCACCACGGATGACTCGAGGCGGCCGAGGCGTGTGAGTTCGTCGGCGAGCGCTTGTGCCACCGCAGCACCAGCTTCGCCGTCTGGTTTGATCTCGATGTCGAACGGCATCTG
>JBBREA010000135.1:0-7530 GCA_038203385.1 Acidimicrobiales bacterium
GCCACCCCGCTTGATCGCGAGCGCAAGCAGCAAGGTCAGCGCTCCGAACCCAGCGCGCAACACGGCGACGGCCACGGACGCAGCGCGCACTTCGACCGGCACCCCAATTGCTGCAATCGGCAGATCGAGTCGCGATGCACGGACCTTCACCGCAGGAATCGTCAGAGACACTGCACCCGCAACCGCAAAGCCCACTGCTGCGACCACGGGCACAACCTCGACTCCAACGGTCGCCAACAGTGCACCGGCGACGGCCATTCCAAACGCGCCAGACACTGTTCCGACTCGCGCAAGGTGACCGCTCGCCGCGACCAGCTCGCCTTCGTCCTCAGTCAGGTGAGCGAGCAGAGCCGTCTTCGCGAGCGCATACGCTTTGCGGGACAGCAGGACACCGAACACCAGCGGGTAGAACGCCAACGAACCCAGCGAGCCCACCAGCCCGGCGGCCAGCGCCACACGTGCGAACTGGGTGCTCGCCAGCAGACTCCGATGCCCGATCCGGGATCGGTCGAGCATGGGGCCGACCACCGGGGCAACCAAGGCGAGCGGCAACACCGTCAGCACCAGATAGAGCAGGATCCGCTGTCGCGACGCGTCGAACGAAACACTGAGGAACAGCGAGCCAACCATCGAGAGGTTGATCATCGAGTCAGCAAAGTCATCGACCGAATGGGTCATTGTCAGCCGCCGCGTGGACGGCGGGCCGAGAACCGCTTTCGACAGCTTGCCCCCAGTCGAGAACCGCACATGGCCAGTATCGCACTGCGTGTGCGATCGTCCAGTCATGTGCCGCCTACTACGGTTACGCCACCGGTGAGCTGGGGCGCGCAAGACGGTGTTCGTCGCCGTTCAAATGTCGATGCTGGCGAAGAACTCTGTGAGCATGTCGGTGTCGAAGCGCGCGGTGAGATGACCGTCGGCGTCGTGGCCGATGTCGAGCGCCGGGCAGAAGAAGTCGTCGGAGGCGACGAAGAAATGCGGCGATCCCTGCACGCGACGCTTCCGGCCCTCGTCGTAGTCGGCTTGAACGGCCCGGGAGGCCTCGATGCCTGGGGTCGGAAGGCCGTGGGCGGCGGCGATCGTCGCCAGCACGCCGTGCTCGCCGATGTCCTCACCGCGCTCGAACAGCGCCGCCCGCAGGTCGACGCTGACTGCGAGGCCGGTTGCCGCGCTGCGCTCGTACGCGATGGCAGCCAGGTTCAGGGCCGGGATCGTGCTCGACGGCCAGCGACCTGCTCGCAAACCGACGAAGTCGTCGACGCCGAGCTGGTCGGTCAGCGCCTTGGCTTTCACCTCGACGGCATCGAAGGCGAGCGGCGCTCCGTTGACCCACTCGAGGGGCCACGCCCGCACGATGACGTCGGCCGGTTCGGCCATCGCCTCGACGTGGCGAATCACCTGCTTCAGCCCTACGTGCGCGAACGGGCAGGTGATGTCGGCGTAGAGCTCCACGGTTGACATGTGACGAGTATCGCCTCGCCTTTGCCGATGTCCACGACTGCGCAGCTTCCACCACACGCGAAACGAGGGCCCGGAATGATCCAGGGCCCTCGTTCGGGCGGGTCGGTCCGACCAGACGCCCACCGGCGGTGAACGATCGGGTCGGTGGTCAGGTCATACGGTCGGGCGGCGGCGTGCGATGAGGAGGCCGGCTCCGGCGAGGACGAGCAGACCGGCGAACGGCCGGCCGCTGTGGCCGCGTCGACCCCGCCAGGCCACCACGTGCGTTACAGCAGTTCATCGACGACCATGCGGCGCCGTGGCCCTGAGATTCCCAGCGCTCGGGACGTGTCAGCTGCGTTCGTCCGGCATGAGGCCTGAGGCGACGTCGGCGGCCGCAACAAAAGTCCTCGGATGCCCGGTGACCGCCTCCAAGAAGTCGTCGCGTTCCACCATCAGGAGATCGCTGGGCACCGAGCACGTCACCGTGGCCGTTCTCGGCAGGTCGCGCACCAGAGCGATCTCACCGAACGCCTGTCCCGGGCCCATCTCGCGAACGAACTCACCGCCGACGGTCACGGTGACGCGACCGCTCGTGATGAGGTAATAACGGTCACCGATCTCTCCCTCGGTGATCACCGCTGCGCCAGACTCGAACCGCTCTTCCCGAACGCGACCCGCCAGTCTCGCAAGCGCCAGTCCAGGGAGGTGTCGGAATACGTCGTTGTTCAGTAGGCGGTCGATGAGCTCGGCGGGTGGCGGCGGCACGTCGCCACCCGCCTGACGGAATCGCACCGCGGTCACCATCATCGTGAGCGCGACAACGCTTCCCATCGAAACGAGCGCCGGACCCAGCCCCATCGCCCTCACGATCACCGAGACGCCGAAGGAACCGAACGCCATCGCGGCCATCTGCAGCCCCTCGGCCACGCCGAAGATTCGAGCTAGCAACGCATCTGGTGCCAAGCGCTGCGTACCGACCGATGCCGTAATTCGAAGCAAGCTCTCGCCGAGACCGAAACACGCGAACAGCAGCATGCCGACGGTCAGCAGCTCGACGCCGCTCAGGACGACGAACGCGAATGCAAACAGTGCTGCGCTGCAAGCGAGGTACGAAGCAATCCGGGCGCTACCTATCAAGCCAGCCGACCCGACGGCACCCACGATCGCACCAACTCCCACGCCGACACCGAGCAGTCCGGCTGCGCCTCCACCGCCGTCCAAACGAGCCTCGGCGAACAGCACCATGAGGACGTCGATCGCCCCGCGAACCAGACCTCCGATGATCATCAACACCATCAGCGAACGAAGCGCCCGGTGCGAGGCCACCCCGCGCAGACCTTCCCACACCCCGGCCAGCACGTCTCGTGGCGTGCTCGATGTGCCGATCTTGCCGTCGTGGTCGAGGCGCAGCCGCAGGGACAGGAATGCGCTGTTCGCGGTGACCACCGCACAGACGGCGAAAACGGCGGCTGGTGACCCGTTGGCGAGAATGAGTCCGGCGACGAGGGGCCCGATGAACATTCCGACGTACTCGACGAACCCCGTCACGACGTTGGCCGCCACGAGGTCGCTCGGCGTTCGCGTGATCTCGGGCAGCACGGCACCCATCAAGGGGCGGCTGAAGGTGATCGACGACGCCACGACCGTAGCTGCGACGTATGAGACGATCGGAAGGTTCGCCCACATCGCCAGTGCCGTTGCAGCCATGGACACCGACTGCAGGGCGTACCCGAACGACAGCACCAATTCCGTGCGGAAACGGTCGCCCGCGTACGCAGCGAATGGCGCGACGATTATCGCCGGGAGTAGTTGGATCATGGCCACGAGGCCCGCCTCGCCAACCCCACCGCGGGCATACGCGTACACGAGGATTGCGAGCCAGGTCGCGTGTTCGGCAAACGCGAAACCGACGAAAGACATCTGCAGTCGGCGCAACAGGGGATTGCGAGCGACCCGCCACAGGACGAGTGACCGTCGGGCCATGGTCGTCAGTGTTGCAGACTCTGCGTCAACGCACGTTCCGACAGTTTGTCAGGGAATCGACGCGTTGTTTCTCAGTTGGAGGCCACGTGGTGCCGATAGGTGACGTGACGGCGCGAGAGTGGCCGTCAGGCACGACGGACGTTTGTCGGCTGAGAAACAACCACCGTGTCACCAAATACAGGCCAGGAGGCTGGAGTGGCCACACCATCAAAGACCGGGGAGCTGCTCGGACAGGCCCCTCGGCAGTTGACGTACATCGTCGACGCCACACGGGGACCGTTGGTGGGCGCAGGGCGAATCCGCCGCGGTGCGCCGTTTGTGATCACCTCGGTTCTGAGCTTGATGGTTGCCGTCCCTGCCACCGCGTGGTCGCGACCGTGGTTTGCCGCTCTCGGGTCCGTCGGCGTCGCTTTCACCATCGTCGTCGCGCTGGTTGTGCCCTGGGGGCAGTTCGCCCGACCGTGGCAGCTCGTCCCGCCAGTGTTGTTGCTGATCGCCACGCTGCTGTTGACATCGGCGGAAGGGAGCGGTTTCGGCTCCCCCTTCGTGGCGTTGGCTGTATTGCCTCTCATGTGGTTGGCGATCTACGAGAGTCGTCGGGCGGTGATGTCGGTTGGCGCGCTGACCGGCGCTGCCCTCTGGCTGGTGGTACCCGTCGACCAAGCGGCGTCTAGCCAGGCGCTCGTCGCCACTGCGGTGTTCGTCATCTGCGCGGTCGGCATGGGCATCACGCTGCAAAGCGTGGTGGCCGACACGGGGCAGGTCGCGCGAGCGCTGCACGACAAGCGGACTGAGCTGGAACGCGCCGCGATGATGCTCGACGCGATCCCCGATCACGTGTCGCGCTTTCGGCTGTCGGACCATGTGATCACGTATTGCAACGTCGCATGGGCGGGCCTCTACCACTGCACGCCGAGCAGCGCGGTCGGCCAGCCCTTGGACACGTTCTTGTCAGCGGACGAGGTGGCTGGTCTCACAGCTCAACTCGCGCTGCTCGGCCCAGAAAATCCCGTTCTCGAAGACGTCGCACCACGTGCCGTCGCGCACCCGCCGCTGCGATGGCTTCATTGGATCGATCGATATCTCGTCGGGGAGCATGGTGACGAAATTCTGTCCATCGGACGCGATGTCACCGCCCGCTACACCGCAGAGGCAGAGCTTGCGGCGAGCGAGGCCCGTTATCGCGAGCTGGCCGACAAGTCTGTCGACGTCGTGTGGCGCTTCACCCTCGAACCGACGCCCCACTTCGACTACATGAGCCCGTCGGTAGAGAGCATGCTCGGCTATCCGCCGTCGTACTTTCTCGAGCACTTCACACGGATGCTGGACATCCTGGACGAGACGAGTGCAGCCACGATCGGCCGTGCGTTCAATGGTGAGCGAGTGCTCGAGCACTTCGATTGCCACTTCCGACATGCCGACGGGTCAACGGTCATCGGCGAAACACGAACAGCGAGAGTGAGCGGTGGTCTGCAAGGCGTGAGCCGCAATGTCACCGAGCTGCGACGGTTGCAAGCAGATGTGGAGGCGCTCGCTCTGCGGGATCCGCTCACCGGGCTGGCGAACCGACGCCTGCTCGAGGAGTTGCTGGATGCCGAGCTCGAGCGCACGCAACGCCACGGTTTGACTCTCGCTGTCGCATTCCTCGATCTCGACGACTTCAAGAGCGTGAACGACACGTACGGTCACGAGTGCGGCGACCTCGTGCTACGCGAGATCGCCCACCGCCTGTTGAGCGTTGGGCGCGACGCTGACACGGTGGCACGGTTCGGAGGAGACGAGTTCGTCATCGTCTTCGAGCCCGACGACTCGAACTCGGAGCACTTCATCGACCGTATGCAGCGGGTGCTGTCGGCACCGATCGATCTCTCGCCCACCGCGGCGGTGTTCTGCCGCGTCAGCATCGGGGTCGCCGATACCGGCCACGTCGGGTACGACCGCTCAGCGCTCCTTGGCGAGGCAGACCGGGCGATGTACGAGTCGAAACGAGCCAGGACCCACTGAGCAAGGGCTTTGCTCACCCAGCCGACTATCTTGACGCGATGTCGTCAGAATCAGTCATTTCTGCTGGTGCAGAGGAGGGCGACGGCTCGACACTTCAACCGGCAGATCCATCGGTTCCACTCCAGAATCGAAAGCTGCATGGCGTCTCGTTGATCGTGCTGTTCGCTGGCCTCGTGTCGACTGCGGTGCTCGGGCTGGCGGCGCAAACGGCCTACAAACGCAACGAGGACCGGTTGTTGGAGCAGCAAACAAAGCAAGCCGCTGCCGTGCTGACCGCTGCCCTACCGGGTATTCAGACACCGCTGGCGGCGGCGGCGGAGTTGGCAGAACAGGAAAGCGACGACCAGAGCGCGTTCCGCCGACTCATGACCCCCATCGTCGAATCTGAGCAACCGTTCGTGTCGGCGTCGCTCTGGTCGGTGGACAGCGACCCGCTGATGCCCGTCGAGGTGGTGGGCGGCGAACCGAAACTCGTCTCACAACCCCCGGAGATGATCCAAAGCCTGCTGGAGCGAGCGGCCGCGTCGAACGGTCTCGTGTTACTCGGGTTACTCGAGGGCGACAATCCGCGAATGGGATACGCCTACACCTCCAGCGCAGGGTCGGTGCGGTATGTCGCATATGCCGAAGGCGCACTGCCCTCCGGACGGGTCTCGCCCCCACGGGCCGATTCCGCATTTGCCGGCGTGGACCACGCGATATACCTCGGCCCGTCTGAAACCGGAGACACGTTGTTGACGGCCAGCATCGAGGAACTGCCGCTGTCTGGGCGCCGCGCCGTGGAATCGGTGCCGTTCGGTGACTCGAACCTGTTGCTGGTGATGAGTCCCACGACCGAACTGGGAGGACACCTGCTGGCGCTGTTCCCATTGCTCGTTGGCGTCGTCGGAGCCCTCAGCACGATCGCTGCTGTGACCCTTGTGGAACTGCTGCTACGACGTCGTGACCGGGCCGACATGCTCGCCGAGCAGAACCGGCAGTTGTACGCCAACCAGCTGTCGGTGTCGCGCACGCTGCAACACAGCCTGTTGCCGCAGGAATTGCCAGACATTCCGGGGCTCGAGCTGGCCGCCCGCTACGTGCCCGGCGTGGCCGGTCTCGACATCGGCGGCGACTGGTACGACGTCATGGATATCGACGACCAGCGGGTCATGCTCGTCGTCGGTGATGTGTCGGGCCGCGGCCTGGAGGCGGGCACGGTGATGGCGCAGCTCCGGTACGCGATTCGCGCGTTCGCCAGCCGTGGTGACGACCCGGCCGACATCTTGAACGGGTTGACCCGGCTCCTCGACGTGGTTCACGACCACCACTTCGCCACCGTGCTGTGTGCCATCGTCAATCTGGATCAACAGACCATCACGATCGCGAACGCAGGCCATCCCGCCCCGATGCTGCTGCATTCGTCCGGCGTCTCGTTCCTTGCGACCGAAGTGGGCCCGCCCATCGGCGTCGCGACCTCGTGCGGCTACAACGCGGTGACCCACGAGTTTTCGCCAGGGTCCTCGGTGCTCATGTTCACCGACGGGGTGTTCGAGCGCCGCGGGGAGACCGTGGACACCGGCCTGGAACGACTCCGCGAATCAGTTCCCGCCAGCGCCGAGCGGCTAACCGACGTGCTCGACGGTGTGCTTGCCAACCAAATGACCGCCGAGTCGCACGATGACAGCGCAATCCTAGGAGTCACATGGACACCGAGCCCGACGACCTGACGGCCGACTACACCCTCCACGGCGACACCGCAGTCATTCGGATCGTCGGCGAAATCGACATTGCGTCTCGCGACACCGTCACCAACGCAGCACGGGCAGCAGTCGCGGACGGCGCGAGCAGCCTCGTGCTCGACATGTCTGAGGTGACGTTCATGGACAGCTCGGGAATCGGCGCAGTGATCACCACGCAAGCAATCGCTTCGGTCATGCTGCGCAAGCCATCAGAAGTGGTGCAGCGCTTGCTCGCAGTAACAGGTCTGACCAACAGCTTCACGGTCGAGCCGTGATCGACAGCGCCAGTTTCGAACACGGCCTGCGTAGCCCGCAACAAGCCCGACGCTTCGTCATCGATCGACTCCAAGGTCACGACTCCACAGTGATCGACGACGTG
>JBBREA010000136.1:0-7485 GCA_038203385.1 Acidimicrobiales bacterium
GCTCGTCGCTGAGCACCGTCAGCTTGGCGCCAAGGGCGTCGAGGTGCAGCCGGGCCACCTTCTCGTCGAGGTGTTTCGGCAACACGTACACACCCAACGGGTACCCGTCGGTGTTCTTCCACAGCTCGATCTGTGCGATCACCTGGTTGGAGAACGAGCAGCTCATCACGAAGCTCGGGTGGCCAGTGGCGCAACCGAGGTTCACGAGTCGACCTTCAGCCAGCACCAAGATCTGATGACCGTCATCGAACTTCCACACGTCAGTGCCGGGCTTGAGCTCGTCGCGGGTGGCGCCGCTTCGAGCGAGGCCTTCCATGTCGATCTCGTTGTCGAAGTGACCGATGTTGCAGACGATGGCGTTGTGCTTCATCTGAGCCATGTGCTCGGCGGTGATGAGACGGCTGTTGCCCGACGCCGTGACGAACACGTCGATCTTGCCGACGACGTCTTCCATGAGCACGACTTCTAGTCCTTCCATCGCGGCCTGCAGCGCGTTGATCGGATCGATCTCGGTGACGAGCACTCGGCAACCCTGGCCGCGTAGCGACTGAACGCAGCCCTTGCCGACGTCGCCGTAACCCAGCACGAGAGCGGTCTTGCCACCGAGCATCACATCGGTTGCACGGCAGATGGCGTCGACCAACGAGTGGCGGCAGCCGTACAGGTTGTCGAACTTCGACTTGGTGACCGAGTCGTTGACGTTGATGGCCGGGAACAACAGCTCGCCGTCGGCGAACATCTTGTAGAGGCGCTTCACACCGGTTGTGGTCTCTTCGGTCACGCCTTTGACTTCGCGGCCCATGCGGGTCCACTTCTGGCCGTCGGCCTTCAATGAACGCTGCAGAAGGCCGAGCACGATGGCCAGTTCCGCATTCGGAGCCTCGGTTGGGTCTGGCACCGCGCCAGCCGCCTCGAACTCGACACCTTTGTGCAACAGCATCGTGGCATCGCCGCCGTCATCGAGAATCATGTTCGGGCCGTCGTAGCCGTCGGCGTCGGCGGGCCACGTCATCATCTGATCGGTGCACCACCAGTACTCCTCGAGCGTTTCACCCTTCCAGGCGAACACCGGAACTCCGCGTGGCTCATCTGGCGTGCCGGTCGGGCCGACCGCGATAGCAGCGGCAGCGTGGTCTTGCGTGGAGAAGATGTTGCAGCTGGCCCAGCGCACTTCGGCGCCGAGTTCGGTCAGCGTCTCGATGAGCACGGCGGTTTGGATGGTCATGTGCAGCGAGCCAGAGATGCGTGCGCCGGCGAGTGGTTGCGACGGACCGTACTCTTTTCGGATGGCCATAAGACCCGGCATCTCGTGCTCGGCAAGGATCATTTCCTTGCGGCCAAACGGTGCGAGCGACAGATCGGCAACACGGAAATCGTGCTGCGCAAGAACGGAAGTTTCAGACATGCGGGTACCCCTTCAGGTGTAAGTATTCTCTGAGGGCGAGCCGGGGCCTGCTGGCTCCGATCGAGTCAGCCCGCGCGCCCAAAAGCCTACCGCCGAGACGACACGAACCAGAGTTGCTAGGCCCTCAACACGCTCGACAACAGAAATCAGAAAAACTCATTGATGATCAGATTGTTCGAGTGCAAGGCGCCACGAACCCGAGTCGCCTTCCGGCGACGAGCGGTGAGGGGCAACGCAGCAATCGGACAATCTGGCGTCAATCCGCCAAAATCACAGCGGAGACGTCGTAGAGGTAGTGCAGGTAGCCGGCCAGGTTGTAGAACATCACACACGTCGGCTGGGAGCAGGCAGCGCCAGCGGCTGCGTCAGGATCTGCACCGAATCGAAGCAGTGTGAGGTTCGGCAGCGTTTCGCCCTCGGTGATGGTGATGTTCGAGATCTGCGGCGGGTTGTCGGCCGGCGGATACGCGGTGAGGAATGTTGCTGCCGGAGGCCCGGCGTACTGCGGCTTCAGGTCGGTAGCAGTGAGGTTGCCGATGAGGCCGAGCTGCGCACCGACTGGCTCGCTGCCGATCTTCACGCTGTCGACCAGGGGGCCGAAGTTGAACGGTTCTGCGTTGGCCGGTGACAGCGGACGATTGCCGAACGAAGCCAGGCGGGTGTCGAACGCCCGGTAGGGCTGCACCAGTGGTACCACTCGCCCGCTGCGCGTATCGACATTGGCACCATCGACCAAGTACCCCAGAATGTCGACGACGATGTCGACTTCTCCACCGAGGTTGAACACGTGAATCTTCCCATCGGCACCGACAGGCAGAATGCCCATGACCGAACGAACTTGCCCCGGCACGAGGTTGAGGTTGCTGGTGGTTGGTTCTTCGTCGGGAGCCAGAGGATCCGGCACGACAGCGATGAACGTGGGTGCACTGAGCGGCAACCAGTTCACACCGGTGATGTTCACCATCACACCCACGACGTTGGGGTTGTTCGGCACGAGATCGGTGATGACGGGCTCGTACGAATCGGCGCCTCGGATTGGGATCTCAACGCTTGACTTCGACCCGAGGGGAGTCGCGTCGAACGCCTCGAGGCGCGAGTCGTACACGCGGGCTGGGCCGACCGGCACCACCCGTGCGCCTCGCTCGGCGTACGAACTGGAAGAGAACCAGCCGAAGATATCGATTGCGACGTGGGACGTGCCGGCCCTGAGGGGCGACACCAGATGCAGGGTGAGTTTGCCTTCAGCTCCGGGCCGCAAGATGGCCATGTTGGGTACGAATCCGCCCGGAGCGAAGTTCACGACCGATGACTCAGCGCGTGACGCGCCCTTGCCATAGGCCTGCAGGTACCCGAGCTGGTTGGGGCTGATGACGGTGATGTTGACCGCAACGGCGAGCACATTGTCGTCGGCGCCGTCACGGTTGACGTCGGCGAATGCTGGCAAGCCGCCGAGACCGGAGATCTGCACGTCGAACCCGGCCGAGGTGTTGTTGGTCACCGAGGCTTTCGCACCGAGCGGAGCCACGTCGAGCGCCGGAGTACGGGTGTCGAAGATCCGTGTCGGCTCGAGTGGGTGGTACTCACCACCGGCTCCGAGCGTTCCCCCGATAGCCGCCTGCACGACTGGTTCGTCGCCAGGAGCACCGTTGAACGCAACAACCGCCGCTGCCACTGTGAGCGCTGCTACTGCCGCAGTGCGCGCAGACTTCTGGAAGATTGTTCGCATCACGGAGCAGATCGTAACCTATTCGTCACCTAGTTGGCCGTCGCAGCCGAGAAGTGCGACAATTTTCAGGCGCTGAAGGTGGGCGCGATGTGCTGTTCGGCCACCAACGCGTCGAGGCGGGCGCGACCGGCCTCGTCCAGGGTGGTTGCCTCGTCGATCAGCATCACTGGAATATTGCCGCGCACTTCGTAGGTGCGGCCGAGCCGTGGGTTGTACAGCGTGCTCTCGGATTCGATGTAGTACAGCGGGCCTTTGTCTTCCGGGCAGGCCAGGATGCTGAGCAGTGCGGCGTCGAGACTCATGATGTTGCTCCAATGTCAGCGGTTCGAATGTCAGCGGTTCGTAGGTAACAGGTCAGCGGTTCGACGGTCAGTGCGGTCAGTGCGGTCACGATTGTGTGATCAGCGCCAGCAGATCGCTGACGCGATTGTCGCACTCGTCGCGGGTGTCGGCTTCGAGGTTGAGGCGCAGCAGGGGTTCGGTGTTTGACGGCCGAAGGTTGAACCACCAGGTTCCGAACTCGATGGTGAGCCCATCTTGGTGGGACTCTTCGACTGCGGTGTCTGCGTAGTGCGCACTCACGGCAGCCATGACGGCGGCCGGGTCGTCGACCTGGGTGTTGATCTCCCCGCTCGCGGCGTACCGCTCGAACGGCTTGCGCAGCACTGACAACGACTGTCCGGTGCGGCTGAGCTCATCGATGAGCAGCATCGATGCGATCAGCCCGCTGTCGGCGTTGAAGTTGCGGGCGAAGTAGTAGTGCGCAGAATGCTCCCCGCCGAACACAGCGCCGGTGTCGGCCATGACCTGCTTGATGAAGGAGTGACCGACTTTGGTACGCACCGGCACACCGCCGTGCTCGCGAATCACTTCAGGCACTGCCCGAGAGCAGATCAGGTTGTGCAGGACGGTGGCACCCGGGTTGGTGCGCAGCACCGCTGCTGCGAGAAGGGCCGTAGTCGTGGAACCGCTGAGCCCGGTACCTTGTTCATCGACCACGAAGACCCGGTCGGCATCCCCGTCGAATGCAAGCCCCACGTCGAACGAGCCCGTGACCACACGCGCCCGCAGATCGCGCTGGTTCGCAGGTTGCAGCGGATCGGCGGGATGGTTGGGGAACGTGCCGTCGAGTTCTCCGTACATGACTTCGAGTTCGATCATCGGGAGCCGCTCGAAAACTGCTGGAACGACGAGGCCGCCCATGCCGTTCGCGGTGTCGGCGACGATGCGCATCGGCCGAACCTTGTCGATGTCGACGAACGACAAGACATGGTCGACGAAGTCGCTGAGCACATCGCGTTCGGTCACCGAGCCTGCCTGCGCGGCACGAGCGGGGCCACTGCCCTCGAGCACCGACTCTGCGATCGCTTGCACGTCAGGCAGCCCGCTGTCGATACCAAGGGGACGGGCACCGGACAAACACAACTTGACGCCGTTGTACTGCGCCGGGTTGTGCGAAGCGGTGAACATGGCACCAGGGATGCCGAGTGAACCGGAGGCGAAGTAGAGCATGTCGGTCGAGGCCAGACCGATGTCGATCACGTCCACGCCGTGCTCAGTGGCGCCCCGGGCGAATTCGGCGACGAGGCCAACACCGGACTGTCGCATGTCGCGGCCCACGACAAGGCGTTCGACACCGGTAAAGCGGGCGAAGGCGACTCCGAGGGCATACGCGATCTCAGGGTGGAACTGGTCTGGAACCGTTCCTCTGATGTCGTAGGCCTTGACGATTTGATTCAATGCAGACATAGGGCGGGTTGAGGCTATCGGTCAGGTGGCGGTAGCGCTGACCACTCGCTGCTCGGTTCAGCACCGTCGTCGAGCGACGGGTCGGCACGTTCACCGGCGGACGGTTCACCGTTCGACGGTTCAGCGCCCAAATCAAATGAGTCCGGGGCAGGTTCGTTCAGCGTTCGGTTGCGACCGGTGAACGAGCCAGGCGTCTCGGAATCGAACACCAGGTCGCCCTGCCGACGCCAGACGAAGCACAGCGCGAGGCCGGCCAGCGTCATCAAAATCGTCAGGTAGTCCATGAGGCTGCGACCGAAGGTCATCTCGATCTGCGTCGAGGTGGGAATGACCACCATCATGTTCGGGCCCACTCGGTAGGGGCCGTCTGCCCCCGATACTTCCCAGTTCGGAAAGTAGCTGACCTTCACGAGCACCGGCACGCCGATTTGATCGACCTCGAAGGACAGCGACTGTTCCTGCTGATCGATGTTCGACACGACGACCGGCGCTAGTGGTACGGGCGCTACGGGTTGCGCTGGTGTGACGATGTCGACACGTGGGCCGCCCGCATCGCCCTCGCCGAGGTGACGGCTGGCGTCCACTTGCGCGTCGATGCGCTGCCACTCCGCAGGGCCGTGGTCGGCCGGCATGGCCACCCACTCCTCGGGCTGCTGAAACCAGCTGGTGCCGACTTCCAGCTTGCGTTCACGCTGATCCCCGGGACGCTCGTTGACCACTACCGGTTGCATGTCGAGTGGCACGACGATTTCAGAGTTGGCGACGAGGAAGATCTTCCACGGCCCGGATTCGGCCACCATCGTGAGCTCGGGCTGGGATTCGGCGGCCGCCTTGGCCGGGTCGGTGCGAACCATGAGGAACTTCACACCGAGGTCGGTGAGGTGGCGAACGCCAAGTGGGCCGTCGTTGTTGGTGTATCGCAGCTCCCGCACGGGGTTGGACGAGCTCTCAGACACGGCAGCAGTGGTGAGGAAGTGATACGGAGTCGTGCCAGACGCTTCGAAGAAGAGTCCTTCCATCGAACCGATGCAACCGTCGGTCCAGTGTGGCAGCAGCATCAACGCCATCGTCGTGCCGTACTGGCCGTTGGCCTCGTTGTTCTCCCAGGTGGCCCGGCCGCAGCCGTACTGAGCGCCGAGACGCTCCATCGTTTCGACCACGGCGTGGTATTCGGGATAGGCGTCGCGACCCTCGTATCCCTGGAAGTTGTAGCGCGACCATCCGTCGCCTTTGGCGTCGATGTTGTCTTTCGTGGCGCTGAGTGGACCCCATGTGTAGACCGCGGACTGACCCTCCCGTTTCACTTCTTGGGTGGCCCCGGGCAGTTCCTGAAACACCCAACCGAGGACCAACAACACACCCAAGGCGGTGACGCCGGCGAATGCGGTGGCGGCGTACACCGACGGCGCCTCTTGAGCCCGCCGGTTTCGCGCCAGGTTCCCCACGAGCGATAGCACCTCGAATGCACCAATCGCCATGAGGAGGTAGCGCACGAGGTAGACGAATGGCAACAGACGCGGGTTCCACAGCAACCCGATGACCGGCAGGCTGTCACGCGTGAGATACACGCCAGCGACCAGCGCAAGGCAGATGACACCGAGCGCGGCACCGTTCAACTGGCGCCGAACGATGCACATCGCAAACCCGATCACCGCCAAGGTGGTGATGAGGATGTCGAGCGGCGCGGTGAGGGGGAAGAACATGTCCCAGAACGAGTCTTCGGCACCTTCGGGCCGGGCGCCATATTTCATGTCGGTCATGTACGAGTGACCGGCGAGGAATGGGCCGACCCACCACATCATCAGCAGCAACGTGGTTGCGCCAACGGTGACGGCGTACTTGATCCGCTGACTATCGACCCACACGAGACACAGGATCGTCGCTGCGAGCACCACGAAGATCAGCACGATGCCATGCGACACACACGCCGCAGCCAGGACGACGGCGGTCCACACGCGATATTTCCCCGTGCGCAACCCGGCCGAGAGCAGACCGAGGCCGAGCATGGCGAGCGACAGAGCAATGGAGAACGAGAACTCACCGGCCATCGTGGATTTGAGGTTGCCGCCGTAGATCTCGAAGCTTTCATCGAGCACGAACGCGAGGCCAGCAAACGCCATCAATTCAGGGATCGGGTACGCGAACTTGCCCAGGCGACCGAATGCCCAGCAAGACAGCGGGATCGTGACGACTCCGAGCACGCTGACGAGTTTCATCGCTACGCCGTACTGCAAGAAGATGTCGGCCACCAAGATCGCCAATGCCGGAAGCACCATGTAGAACCGGTACGCCGGCATTCCGGCGTACCAGTCCATGGTCCAGCCGTTGAGTCGCCACGACGGAAGCAGATGATCTCGCAAGTACGCGGGTCCCCAGACGTGGGCACCGAAGTCGCCGCCCGTCGGCGTGTTGTCGTCGAAGACCAGATCGCTCCCAGCGCTGACGCCGAGATGGACCACACGAGTCATGACGAACGTCGTAGCGATCAACGAGAACGACGTGAACGCGAACTTGACGATTCGGTCTGCCGGCCAGGGGCGGCGATACCACTCGGTCGGTCGGCGAACGATGCGGCGCCACACCCTGGTTCCAAGAGGCACGTCGC
>JBBREA010000137.1:0-7319 GCA_038203385.1 Acidimicrobiales bacterium
TACGACCGACTGCCGGCCTACCAAGAGCTCGTCGACGCCTTCGAAGCCGATCGCGCCGACCAGCCGTTGGCCACCAGTGGTTCCACCAGATCAGTCCCGTTCTCAGCAGTACCCGGGGGCGGTGAGTGATGCACGAGATGACCGAACCGTCGGGTCGTTTCACCGCAACCGGCACCATCCAACGAGGCCTCAACGAAGCACCGGTGCTGCGCCAAGGTCTCGGTGTCACGTGGTTGCTGGCGGCAGTGGGCGCCGGTGGTCGCGTGGTGGTGCCCATCGTCATCCAGCAGGCGATCGACCACGGAATCGTCGGGCCCGGCGATGTGCGTATGGATTACATCTTCATACTTGCGGCTATCGGCGTGGCATCCCAGATCATCGCCTCGTTCTGCCAGCGAGCCGCCATCATTCGGTTGGGAACTCGTAGCGAGCAGGCACTCAGCGAGCTGCGCGCTCGTCTCATCGGCCACATTCACCGCCTCAGCATCGCGGACCACAATGACGAGCGCCGTGGTGCCCTCGTCGCCCGGGTCACCAGCGACATCGAGACACTGGCCAATTTCTTCCGCTGGGGCGGTTTGGCATGGCTCATCGATGGCACCCTCATGCTGATCGTGGCCTCGGTCATGCTGGCCTACAACTGGTTGTTGGCGCTCATAGCGATTGCCATCAGCATCCCGCTGGCATTCGTGCTGCAGGCGGTGCAACGCCACCTCGTGACCGCCTACGAGAAGTCGCGATCGGCCAACGGCGAGATGCTCGGCACGATGGGTGAGCTCGTCACCGGCGCGGAAACCATCCGGGCGTACGGTGCCGGGCCGTTGTTCGCGCGACGCGCCAAGGCGTCGGTGAAGCGGCGCGCCGACGCTCAGATTCGCGCCAGTGTCATCGGTGCCGCACTGTTCCCGTTGGGTGAGGTGTTCTCGGTGGTCACCATCGCCACCATCGTCGCCGTGGGCGTTGCCATCGGCCCGGCCGGTGGGCTCACCGCCGGTGCGTTGGTCGGGTTCATCTTCCTCACGTATCGGTATCTCGAGCCGATCGCCGAGTTCACCGAAGTGCTCGATCAGACCCAAACCGCCGTTGCCGGTTTGCGGCGCGTACTCGGTGTGCTCGACATGCCCGTCGGGCCCCCTCCGCCGGAAACTCCAGAGCCGTTACCTGCTGGACGTCTCAACATCGATATCGAAGACGTCACGTTCTCTTATCGCAGTCGGGCAGACCGGGCGCTGCCCGACGATGTGGTGCTCGACAACTTCAGTGCGGCTATTCCGGCCGGGCAGCAGGTTGCGGTGATCGGGGAAACCGGCTCCGGGAAGACCACGCTCGGCCGCCTGATCGCCAGGCTCGCCGATCCGGTTACCGGTCAGATTCGGCTCGGTGGCGTCCCGCTGCGTCAGATCGACAACGCAGAGTTGCGTCACCGACTCATAGTGGTCGCCCAAGAGCCGTTCCTGTTCGACGAATCGATCATGGAGAACGTGCGGTGGTCGCGGCCCGGCTCCAGCGACGCCGAAGTGTCCGCCGTCATCGATCAACTCGACGTAGGCGACTGGGTGGAGACGTTGCCCGACGGTTTGAACACGCGGGTGGGCGAGCGCGGCGAGTCCTTGTCTGCCGGTGAGCGGCAGCTGGTCGCGTTGCTGCGCGCTGGTCTGGCGGACCCGGACGTGTTACTGCTCGACGAAGCCACGTCGGCAGTCGATGCGCTCACCGAAGTGCGAATCTCCCGGGCGCTCACGAAGCTGGCTGAAGGTCGCACCACGATCGCGATTGCGCACCGACTGTCTACCGCAGCGCGGGCCGACCGAGTGCTGGTGCTGGCAGGCGGCAAGTTGGTCGAAGACGGCCACCACGATGACTTGGTAGCAGCAGGCCGCACGTACTCCAGGTTGTACGACGCCTGGGTAGCCGCCACCACCGCCGAATAATCGCCCGGTCATTCGCGCCGTGTCAGATTTCGTGGCGGCGCCAATCACTACAGAACGCGACGAGGATGTGAGCTTGGCTAGCTCTCGGTGCAGGGGAGGTTGGTCAGGTCCAGGATGCTGCCCTCGGCGATGGCGAGCGAGGGCAGGCCGCCTTGGGGGACCTCGATCGCCGCCGTGAACTCGGGGGCCGTCGGATAACTCGGGCACGGATCCGCTGTGCACGGTTCCATGTCGAACGACGACAGAAACGCACCCGACTGGTCAAAGAACGCGATCGACAGTGGCAACAAGGTGTTCTTCATCCAGAAGGTGCCGGTGTGCGGGCGCGGGTACACGAACGCCATGCCGTCAGCAGTGCCGTTGCTCGTGCCCACGTCAGTCACGCCCATCAACCCTCGGCTGCGCTGATCGCCGGTCTCCGCGAGCCACAGACACACCTCACACACGGTCCCATCGGCGGCCGTGATGGTCCCCGCCGCCCGCTCGAAACCCACCGGCAGCACCGGGTGGCGACTCGCCACGGAGGAACCAGCGACCGTTGCCCGGGTGACGGCAGCCAAGCCGTCATCCCCGTTCGAGTCGCATGCGGTGAGCAACACCGTGACCACGAACAGCGACACGAGGCATGCCACTCCGTTACTTCGGCCCGATCGCTGTTCAGCGCAGTTCAGTTGACCATGCTGGCGTGCCACACGCCGAATCTAGACGCGCACCCAATCCCAGCGGCCGCGAACAGAGCAGGATCCGACCGAGGGCCGTGACGGTCGGGGTCTGACCCCCATCGTCAGAACTGACGATCGGATGACGGTCGGGGTCTGACCCCCATCGTCAGGTTGGGTGACGGTGGGGCGGGGTCGGTTGGGCGCGATGAGCCGCGCGATCGTCGGCATTGGCCTAGACTTCCCGGGCGGGCCGTCTGCCTCCGCCTCGGCGCCTGCCCAATCTCATCATGCACGGACGCAACCCGAACTCCCCCGAACCGACGCCGACGACCTTGCGTGATCGGCGCGTGGTGCAGCCGGCCAAGAACGGTCGGCTGATGTTGCTGCTCGTTGTGGCCGCAGTCGTCGTTGCCCTGGCAATCGTCGTGTCCGGTGGCAACGGTGACGGCCCCGAGCCCGACGTGCTCGCCGCAGGGACCGCACCAGTGGAGGTCGTCCCAGTCGCTTCGCTCCCAGATTCCGACGCGGCCGCTACAGCGGCTGGTGTCGTCGCAGCAGCAATCGTCGAACCCGCGATCGAAGAGCGCACCGTCGACCTCGACGGGTGCACCCTGAAGGTCATCGAGATCACGGTGGGTAACACCGGCGAATCTGTCGAGTGCACCCAAAAAGCCCTCTATGCCGCCGGGTTCTACGATGGCGATTTCACGGGCACGTTCGACGAAGCCACCGCCACCGCTGTGAAGGGCATTCAGGCCCAGCGCGGGCTGTATGTCGACGGCGTCGTCGGCCCGCAGACCGCCGAGTCACTAGGTATCTGGCCAGGCGACGAATCGTTCGTGGTTCGCACGCCCGCCCCGTCTCCGGGCACGATGGACCGGCTCGGCTACGAGCTGTCCCCTGTCGCTTCCACAGGCAGCGACGCCCCGCCGGTTCCCGACGACACCGGTCAGGGCACCGGCAAACGAATCGTCTACAGCCGTGCCGAACAGCGCGTCTGGGCGATCGATGACGACGAATATGTCGTGCGTTCGTACCTCGTCACCGGCAGCCAGTACGCCAACGAAGTACCGGGCCGGCACGAGGTGTACAGCAAGTCCGAAACCACCACGGCTTGGAACGGCGCAGCCGACCTGCCCCTGATGGTGCGTTGGCTCGATACCGAACGCGGCGCGATCGGCTTCCACGGCATTCCGAAGCATCGCGACACCGGAGAGCCGTACCAGACCACGGACGAGCTCGGCACCAAGTTGTCGGGTGGTTGCCAGCGCCAACACCTGATGGACGCACGGTTCATGTGGGAGTTCGCCGACATCGGAACTCCCGTCCACGTCGTGTAAGCCAGCTTCGCCACACCAGCCGTGGTGTCGGCGAGCGTCTGCCTCGTGGCCCTCGTGAGCCCGCAGCAGCGTCGCTCTGACCGTGGGCTCGCCCAACATCGTGCCCCAGACCGTGCTTCCAACAACAGCTTTCTCGAGGCCCCGTTCTCGGAACCTACGTTCGGATTGTTGCCGAACTTGCCCGGAGGACGATGTTGCTCGAATGCGTGAGGAAAAGGTGTGTCGCCCGAACGGCCTGATCGACCTCGGTTCGTGAACCTTGGTCTACGAACCGAGTAACGCCGACGTGGACTCGATCGACGCCTCGCAGGCCGCCGAATCGGTTCCCAACAGCGCGGCTTCGGGGTCGACTCGCAACGTATACGTGCCTGCTGCGGGAAGGTGCGCCGTCATGTACCCGTCGTCTCGGGGCACCAGACATGCGCCGTTTGAGATCGACATGTCTTCGGAGTACTCGTAGCGGATGGTCACGACGGCGGGCGTCTCCGTGGTGAGCACGATTTCGTCGGGAGTTTGCGATTCCAGCGTTGCCGGCCGATCGACGATGGGCTGGAAGTCGAGTACCTCGTAGAGACGCCAGTCGGGGTTCGACCACACCAGGTCGAGCCAGGGGATTTCGCGTGACCGTACAAGCAAGTCGGCCTCCGGTCTGCCGCCCTGATCGAGGGGGACGTCCGGCAGAGCGATCCATCGAACCGCGTTCTCCAACAGCCAAGAATGATACGTCTCAGCGTCGAGGTCGGTGTACAACTCTGCGTTGCGTTCGAGGTCGGTTTGGCGTTCCCACCCGCGCGAGAACGGCACCTCGGGGGCGACGAACAAACTTTCCCAATGGTTCTCGGTGAACGGAATCTCGAGGCGCCCTATCGAACGACCGTCACCGTTGCGTTCCACCACTTGGTCGATCAGCGGTTGGTGGTAAGCGACATCAGTCGAATCATCACCGGACCACTCGAAGGCGGACACGATGCCGTACTGCAGACTCCAGCCGGTGGCACCTGCCAACAGCAAAGCAGCCATGGGAAGCAGTCGTCGGTTGGCCAGCGCAACACCCACGACTGCGACCGGAACGATGATGTACTGCGTCAAGCGCAAGAAGTTGCCACCGAGCGGATTCGGGACCACGAAGATGATCACCGAGGCAGCTAGTGCCATCACCAGTGCGATTCGCACCACTCTGTGGTTCACGAGCGCTGCGGCAACCACCATCACGGCCACCGACAACACGAACTGGTCACCGCGGAACGGAAACCACCCTTCTGATCCGAACAACACACCCATCACCAGAATCGGCCCAACCGACGCAAGCCCCATTGCAAACGGAAGCGCTGCGTTCGTCAGCCGTTCACTCAGGGCGCGTCGGGCGCCACCACCCGGCCAGATCGCGTCACAGCAGACTGCTCCGGCGGCGAGTGCCACGAAGGTCGCCGCTACCGGGCTGGCGAGCGGGGTCGCCACCGCCAGCAGCAGAGCCGTCGTGGCGCGGCCTTGCCGCCACGCCCACATCGCCGCCAGCGCCAGTGCAAGACCCACCGCGAACGCGGTGCGACCGACGACGACGTTGACCACCGCGGTCAATGCGAAGACCACTTCGCCCAACATCGCGCTGCGAGACGCCATCAGGGAGCGGGTCAATCGGGCGAAACAGTAGGTAGCGATGATCGACGAGATGATGCAGACCGCAACAGCACCGAACACGGCCACCATCGGTGGCACGATCACGCTGTAACTGGGCGTGGCGTGGCCTCCATACCAGTAGTTGTTCCACACCGCAGCGCCAGCGTCTTCCCACAGCACTGCCCGCAGTTCATGCGCCGGGTAATCGGAACCGCGGACTCCGGAGAGTGCCACGGCTGCAGATCCGACACCGACGACGAGCAGCGGAACGACGACATCGAGCGGCATCCGGTGGCGGGGCGGGCCCTCGATGGTCTCCGGTTCATCTCGGAGTTGCGGGGGCAACACCGGGGTTACGTTCACGGGAGTCACGATACTGGCGTGGTGTCAGGGTCGTCACGCGATTGCAACATTACCGCCGCTGGTCGAACCGGCTCACCGTTCCATTACCGCCGTTGTTCCAACCGGCTTTCACCGTTTCATCACCGCCGCTTCACCCCTGTCTCACCCGTGCTTCACCGGCACTCCACCGAAGCCGCACCACGCGTGCGCTCTAGAGGCCGAGCCTGGGCACCAGCGCTACCGGAGGTTGACGACGTTGCGGCCGGTGACCTTGCCGGCGAGGATGCCGGTCAGGACGTCGTCGAGGTCCTCGAGGGAGATGTCGTGGCCGATCGAGCTGAGATTGCTGGGCTTGAGGTCGGTTGCGATGCGTTGCCACACGGACCGACGCCGCTCGATCGGAACTTGCACCGAGTCGATTCCGAGCAGGTTGACGCCCCGCAAGATGAACGGCAGAACCGAGGTCGGCAACCCTGCACCACCGGTGAGCCCACTGGCCGCGACCGAGCCGCCGTAGTGGATCTTCTTCAGCAGGTTCGCGAGCGCGACCCCGCCGACGCAATCGACGGCAGCGGCCCACACCGTCGACTCCAGAGGTCGGCGACTCTCCGCGCTCAACTCGTCGCGATCGATGATCGACGTGGCACCGATGTCGAGCAGGAACTGGCTCGATTCGGGCTTCCCGGTGGATGCCACGACCTCGAACCCCAACTTGGCGAGCATGTCGACCGCCATCGAACCCACTCCCCCCGTTGCACCGGTGACCAGCACCGGACCGCTGGCCGGAGTGATGTGATGCTCTTGCAGCGCCATCACTGACAGGGCTGCGGTGAAGCCAGCGGTTCCGATGACCATGCTGTCGTGGGCGGTGAGCCCACCGGGGAGCGCCAAGACCTGGTGCGCCGGCACACGGGCGTACTCTGCGAAACCACCGTGCTGTCCGACGCCGATGTCGTACGCGTGGGCGATGACCTCGGTGCCGGCCACCAGGTCGCCGGCGTCTTCGAGGAGGATTCCGACCAAGTCGACCCCCGGAACGATCGGGGAGATTCGGGCAACCTTGCCCGCTGGTGTTGCAGCAAGCCCGTCTTTGTAGTTGACGCTGGAAAACTCGACGGCGATCGCAGCACCGTCGGGAAGGTCGTGCGGCGACATTTCGACGACGCCACGTGAGACCGATCCACCATCTGTGATGGCCTGAAAGGCGCGAAACGACTTCGGAATGGACATGGCGCAAACCTAATCAGTCGCCGATGTCCCGGCCCGTTCGACCTGCCGCGAGGTGTCTGACCCCGTTCGTCAGGTGGGCGGTCAGGTGGGAGGGCTGAAGTTCTCTGGGATGGTCAGATCTTCTGGGTTGAGGTCGGCGATTCGCGCTTTGCCGATGCCCATCATCGTCGACTCGATGCCGTTGCGCAGCACGTCGA
>JBBREA010000138.1:0-7315 GCA_038203385.1 Acidimicrobiales bacterium
CGATCCCACGCAACGAGCGTCTCCCAGATGTGGTAATTCGTGAAGTAGCGATGCTGGTTGTACGGGGGGTCGAGGTATGCGAGGTCGAAGGAACCCAGCGTGGGTGCCAGCGTCACTGCATCGCCACGAACCGCACGGCCCGTGCCTGGAAAGAAATCCGGCAGGCGAAGCTCGAGGTCGTTCGATGCGCGCTTGGCCCACTGCTTGACGTACGCCATCTGTAGCCCGGTCGTGGAGTCGACGCGATCGGCGGCGAGGAGTAGCGCCGTCAGCAGCATCGGTTCGAAGGGCGAGCCTTGGAACTCGCGAGTGATCGCATGGCGAATGGCGTCGACCCGTGCACCGTTGTGGGGTTGAAAGAACCGGGACTCGACACAGAACGTCTGCGTGAAGTATCCAGGTTCTCCCGGCAACTCGTTCAGCCGGGCGAGCACTGACTGCAGCGCAACGAGATCGACCGCACCGACATCAGCTTCGATGTAGGTCTGGGCGAACACCTGTGAATACCGGGAGGTGTCGACGGCCGTGACATGGGCGCCGCACTGTTTGAACGCCCGAGCAACCCGGGTGGTACCGGTGAACAGATCCAGTGTGGTGCTGGCACCGCTTCGCTGGCACATCTCTGAGAGAACTGGCACCAGTCGACGCTTGGACCCCAGGTACTTGATCACCGTTCGTTGCAGCCCGAAGAGCGGGCTACGCGGCGTGCTGGGGAGTGTCGAGCGCCTGCAGCAACGTGTTCCAAGAGAGAGTGGCGCATTTGATGCGAACCGGGAACTTCACGACGCCCTGCAACGCCTCGAGATCTCCAAGGGGAATGTCGGCATCGGCGGCTTCGGCGTCGTCGGTCTCGATGGACATCATGCCTTTGAACTTGCGCACGAGCGCACGCACATCAGCAACGGGCCTGCCCTTCACGGCGGCCGACATCATCGATGCGGACGACTGAGAAATGGAACAACCCTGGCCGCTGACCTTCACATCGCTGATCACGTCGACACCGTCGACGGTCTGCACGTCGAGAAACACGGTGATTTCGTCGCCGCACAACGGGTTGTGGCCCTCCGCATGACGAGCGGGAGGAACGGGGAGATCTCCACGGTTGCGCGGTGACCGGTAGTGATCGAGAATTATTTCGCGGTAGAGATCTTCAAGTCCTGGCATGGCGTGTCGGTCCTTTGTTCTCTTTCGTCGTCAGAAGCCGAAGATATCGGTGACGCCATCGAGCGCGTCGACCAAAGCGTCGACATCGCTGCGGTCGTTGTACAAGTACAAGCTGGCACGCGCAGTGGCGTTGACCCCGAGGATTCGCATGAGCGGCTTCGCGCAATGGTGCCCTGCGCGTACGCACACGTTGCGTTCGTCCAGCACCTGACTGATGTCATGGGGGTGGATGTCGCGGAATGCAAAGCTCAGCACACCTCCACGAACTTCGATGTTGCGCGGCCCATGGATGACGATGTCGTCACCGTAGCGGTCGGCGAGCGTAGAGATGGCGTACTCAGCGAGGTCGGCTTCGTGTTCGCGAACGGCCGCCATGCCAATGCCTTCGAGATACTCGACAGCCGCACCGAAGCCGATCGCCTCGGTGATGGGAGGCGTGCCGGCCTCGAACTTCGCCGGCACCGGCGCGGTGGTGAATCCATCCAGCCGTACATCGGCGATCATGTTGCCGCCACCCAGGAACGGGGGAGTGGCGTCGAGCAGTTCGGCCTTGCCCCACAGCGCCCCGATGCCAGACGGCCCGCACATCTTGTGGCTCGAGAAGGCGACGAAATCTGCATCCCATGCTTGCACGTCGGTGACGTTGTGCGGCACGTACTGGCATGCGTCGACGATCGCGAGCGCTCCGGCTCGATGTGCAGCTGCACACAGTGCTGCAACCGGGGTGATCGTGCCGAGCACGTTGCTCATGGCGGTGAACGACAGCACCTTCGCGCCATCGAGCAAGTTGTCGAGATCACTCAGGTCGAGTTGACCGTCGGCAGTGAGCGGGACCCAACGCAGCTCGATGCCGATGCGGGCGGCGAGCATGTGCCAGGGCACGATGTTGGCATGGTGTTCTAGGTGAGTGAGCACCACGACGTCGCCGCGCCGAAGGTGGGCTTCGCCCCATGCGGCAGCCACGAGGTTGAGCGATTCGGTCGCGTTCTTCGTGAACACCACTTCGTCGGCTGACGGCGCGTTGATGAGCCGGGCGACCGACGAGCGGGCCCCTTCGAACATGTCGGTCGCCCAACCAGCAAGGCGGTAGGCGCTCCGGTTGATGGGTGCGTATCCCGAGCGTTGGAACTCGTTCATCGCTTCGATGACTTGGACCGGCTTTTGGGACGTGTTGCCGGAGTCGAGGTACACCAGCGGAGCACCATCGATCTCACGACGCAGAATTGGAAAGTCGGCCCGAACCGAGGCCCAATCCACGTGGTGTTTCGTCGTCGGGTGTCGTGTCGATGCGTCGATGACGCGCGGCGCGGTCACACCGGAACCTTGAACGCCTCGTACCCGTCGCGTTCGAGCTGTTCGGCGAGTTCCATACCGCCGCTGGCGACGATGCGACCCTCGACCAGGATGTGCACGTGGTCGGGACGAATCTCGTCGAGCAGCCGCTGGTAGTGGGTGATCAGGATCACACCCATCTCTGGGCGCTGATCTCGAACCGCCCGAATGCCGCTGGCGACAATGCGGAGGGCGTCGATGTCCAGACCAGAGTCGGTTTCGTCGAGGATGGCAACGACTGGCTCGAGGATTGCCATTTGCATGATCTCGTTGCGCTTCTTCTCGCCGCCCGAGAAGCCCTCGTTGAGATAGCGGTCGACGAACGAAGAGTCCATGCCGAGGCGTTCCATCCACTCCATCGTGGACAACCGCAGCTCGAGCACGGATAGGTCTATTCCCTTGCGGGCCGACAGTGCCTGGCGAAGGAATTGGATGACCGACACGCCAGCGATTTCTTGCGGGTACTGGAAGGCAAGGAACATTCCGGCTTTGGCGCGTTCGTCGGTAGGCCAGTCGGTGATGTCGTCGCCGAGGAGGTGCACTCGGCCACCGGTCACTTGGTATTCGGGTGACCCGAGCAACGTGTTGCCGAGGGTGCTTTTCCCTGAACCGTTCGGCCCCATGATCGCGTGTACCTCGCCTGCGGCAACCGTGAGGTCGAGGCCTTTCAGGATCTCGTCTGCCAACGGTGCGCCTGGCTCGGTAGTGGGTCGAGCTCGCAGTCCGTCGACTTGGAACAACGCCGTCATGTCAGGGATTCTACGCGTTCGCCGCTCGTATTTGCACTACGCCCGTAGGAGAAACTCATGTCAACAGCTGCCGGGCAGCGACCACGGCCGAGTCGTAGAGTTGGGCGGCCATGTCCGACCAACGTCCCACGCACGCGCTCGATCGGCTTCATCATCTCGGTGCCTCGCGCTCGTCACGAACACCACCGATGGTGATGCCGGACGGTTCTCCAACGGGTCAGATGGTGGCATCCATCGTGGTGCCTGGCGCCGCGTGCATGGGCCGCCGACCGCCGCTTGGGCTGGTGCTCTTCATCGCCGGAGTGATTGCGCCGATCGGCCTCGGCCTGTGGGCGTATCTGAATGTCGACGATCTTGTCGGATTTGCCCTCGATCCCACGTTCCTCAATGCCGCGATCGTCGTCGCCCTCCTCGTGCTGGTGGTGCGGTTCATCGCCATCGCAGAGGTGGCTCACACCTTCCGCCGCTCGCCGGGAATTGGTGTTCGCACGCTGTTGATGACGGTCGTGCTGATGGCGCTCAGCGTGCCGGTGGTGTTTGCCGGAGTGCGGGCCAACCAGGCCCGAGGCATGGTGGCAGATGTGTTCGCCGCTGGAGATGGCGAGTCACTGTTCGTTCCCGAATCCCCAACGGTAGACCCGGCGCAGATGACCAACATTCTCCTCCTCGGCGGCGACGCGGGGCCGGGACGCTGGGGCGAACGTACCGACTCGATCATCGTCGTCAGCATCCACAAGCAGACGGGTCGGACCGCGTTGATCTCCGTGCCGCGCAACCTCACACGATTGATGTTTCCGCCGGGGACACCCATGGCCGATGCCTTTCCCGACGGATTCACTGACCTCGCCAACGCCGTGCTCACGTACGTCTTCGGTCGACCCGACATGGTGGAGTACTACGGCCAACATGGGCTGCAGCCCGAACCGGTGGCATTGGCACAAGGCATCGGGTACTCACTCGGGATCGAAATCGATGACTACGCGCTGATCAACATGCAGGGGTTTGCCGATGTCATCGACGCGGTCGGTGGGGTCACGCTCGATCTTGCCGAGAGTGTGCCGTTGCCACCGATGCCGGGTACCGAGGTTCCCCCGTCGATTGGCCCCGGCGTAGTTGACATGAACGGGGCCGTAGCCATTGCCTATGCGCGCTCGCGTGCAGCGGATTCCGACTATCAGCGAATGGGCCGGCAGCGCCAGCTGCTCGCTGCGCTGGGATCCCAGGTGTCGCCGAACGAGGCGCTCACCGGTTTCGGCGAAGTCACGGGCGCGTTGCAGAAGTCCCTGCGAACCTCGCTGTCATCGAGCGAATTCAGCAACTTGATCACCAAGCTGGGCGACAACTCGGCCATCGGGGAGTCGGTTGGTCTGGCTCCACCGCTGATTCAACCTGGTTCGCCCGATTACGCGGCCATTCAGGCCATCGTCGACGCAGTAGAACGCTACGTCGACACCGGCACCCCGTCCGGCTTCGCCGGCTAGCAGCCTCCGTGCCCCGGGTATCGGCCCGTTACGATGCCCGCCATGAGTTCACCGGTTGCCGGACCCAACAGTTCAGATTCGTGTCTCTCGGTCGTCATGCCGTGCTACAACGAGCTGGCCACGATCAGCGCGATCGTCGACGCAGTACTCGCCGCTCCGCTCGTTGGGGAGCTGATCATCGTCGACGATTGCTCCACGGACGGAACCCGCGGGGTGTTGGGTCAATTCGACGATCCCCGTATCCGGGTGATTCTCCACGAAGTCAACCAAGGCAAGGGTGCGGCTCTCCGAACCGGATTTGCGGCCGCCACGCTCGACTACCTGATCGTGCAAGACGCCGATCTCGAGTATGACCCCGCTGATTACCCGGCCTTGCTCGCTCCTATTCTCGACGGTAGAGCTGATGTCGTCTACGGCTCGCGATTCATGGGTGGTCAGGCTCACCGGGTGTTGTACTTCTGGCATTCGGTGGGGAATCGGCTGCTGACCACGGCGTCGAACGTCGTGACCAACCTGAATCTCACAGATATGGAAACGTGCTACAAGGCGTTCCGTACCGACGTGGTTCGGCGATTTACCATTGAAGAAAACCGCTTCGGTGTCGAGCCCGAAATCACGAACAAGATCGCCCGACTCGGGGTTGTGGTGTACGAGGTGGGCATCAGTTACGACGGTCGCACCTACGCCGAAGGCAAGAAGATCGGCTGGCGCGACGGCATTCGGGCGTTTTTCTGTATCGCTGCCTATTCCGGACCGGGGGAGCGGGTTGGCCTCAAACGGCTGTCGCCCGTGGTTGCCCGACTCACTGGCGGCCGCGCCTGACGTTCGTGCGCTAGAGCGGGGTCGCCGACACCATCGTCCAGGGCAAGGGCGACGCCGACTTCGCGATGTCGAATCGTTGGCTGACGAAGTGTCGGAACGAACGACTGGACCAGTGGTTGATGTGGCCGGGCGTGTTGCCCCAATCGGTGATGTAGCGCCGACGGGCCATGTTGCCGATTCGCCAGATGGGTTCGTTGGGTACCGACAGCACCGCCGTCTTGCCCACTCGGGCGATCTCGGCGAGCGCTCGCTCTGGTCGGGGGATGTGTTCGAGCACTTCCAACCCGACGATGAGGTCGATGGACCGATCGGCGAAGGGCAGCTTGGTGGCGTCGCCGAAGAACATGGGTACTCCGAGGTTCATCCACTCATCGAGCAACGCGTCGTCTTGTAGGTCGAGCCCGATCACGGTTGCGTCGGGAAAGCGCTCCGCTAGCCTGCCGGTGATTCGTCCTTCACCAGCACCCACCTCGACGATGGTGGCCGGCGTCATGCCGTCGAGCATGTGGTCCAGCGCACTGAAGAAACCAGCCATCATCTTGCGTTCGATGGGATTCGTACTGGCGTACTTGTCGTAGGTGTTCCCCGCCACGTTGGCCGGTGTAGACGGTGCGGGAGCGGACATGAGCCGTGACGTTAGCGAACAGAACGTAAGCTCCGGCCCGACATGTCGACAGTGACCAAACGCCCGCTCAAGCTGATCATTCAGATCCCATGCTTCAACGAGGAATCGACGCTGCCGGCCACCCTTGCCGATCTGCCTCGACATGTGGATGGCGTCGACGTCGTCGAATGGCTGGTCATCGACGATGGGAGCACCGACCGAACGGTCGAAGTCGCCCGCGACCTCGGTGTCGACCATGTGGTGCAGCACACTCGCAACCGGGGTCTTGCGGCGGCGTTCATGACCGGCCTCGATACAGCGCTGCTCGCGGGCGCCGATGTCATCGTGAATACCGATGCAGACAATCAGTATGTGGGTGCGTGCATCAGCGACCTGGTGCAGCCGGTGCTACAGGGGGTCGATCTGGTCGTTGGTGAACGCCCGATCGAGCAGATTTCAGAGTTCTCCGGCTTGAAGAAGCGTCTGCAACGAGTTGGCTCGTGGGTGGTTCGGCGGCTGTCCGGTACCGACGTGCGCGATGCAGCGAGTGGCTTCCGGGCCATGAGTCGTGAGGCGGCGTTACGGTTTCAGGTGTTCGGGAAATACAGCTACACCATGGAGACGTTGGTGCAGTCGAAGGCCGAAGGGCTCAACGTCGTCGGTGTGCCGATTCGCGTGAACCCGCACACGCGGCCGTCCAGATTGGCCAAGAGCATGTGGCAGTATTTGCGCCGTTCAGGGGCCACGATCGTTCGCAGCTTCGCGATCTATTACCCCTTCAGGTTTTTCTTCCTCGTCGGTCTGTTGCCGTTCATCATCGGGGTCGCGTTGCTGGTGCGGTGGGGTGCGTATTGGATATTCGCGGATACTTACCGCAGTCGGATCCCGAGCCTGGTCATCGGCAGCGTGCTGGTGCTAGTGGCCGCCCAGATTTGGCTCGTTGCGTTCCTCGCAGATCTCCAGGCGGCGTCGCGCCGACTGCTAGCGGACGCACGTATGCGCGAGCGGCGTACCGCGCTCCGCCCGCCGGGCGACTCCTAGCCAGGGGTGGAGGTCGGCCAAGTCGTGCTCGTTACCCCCTGACGATCGGGGTCAGACCCCACTCGTCATCGATGACGATCGGGGTCAGACCCCATTCGTCAGGGCGGAGGCCGAGCCACGTC
>JBBREA010000139.1:0-7269 GCA_038203385.1 Acidimicrobiales bacterium
GGTGTGACGCTGATCGAAGGTGAACTCGTCGGAGACGGCAGCCGGTACGACGACGAGTTCCGCGTGCCGAGTTGGGGAGACGACATCACCAGCGCCGAAGCCGGCCCGTACGACGCGCTGCTCATCGACGACGGCCAGATCACGGCGGGCAACTATGGGCTCGAGCCGAATCGAGCTGCGGCACGTGTGTTCGTCGATCTGCTACTGGCGCGAGGGATGTCCGTGCCGCTCGGGCCAGCCAACCGGGCTCGGCCCGCGGATGTGCAACTGACCACCTTGGCCTCGATTCAGTCGGCACCGTTGAGTGACATCGTGGTGGAACTGCTGCACACCAGCGACGACAACACTGCAGAACTACTCCTGAAGGAGATCGGTTTCGCCACATCTGGTTCTGGCACCCGCCAAGCGGGTCTCGATGCTGCGTTCGCCAAGTTGGTTGAGTGGGGCATACCGACCGATGGTGTCGCGCTTGCCGATGGCTCGGGTCTCAGCCGCGACAACCGGCTCACGTGCAACGCATTGGTGGGGCTGATGACGGCCACACCGGTATCGGCGCAGTTGGTGTCGCTCATGCCGGTCGCCGGACGTGACGGCACCCTGCGCGACGAGCTGCTCGATACCCCGGCCGAGGGCGTGCTGCACGCGAAGACCGGTTCGCTCACTGGCGTGAAGGCGCTGTCTGGCCAAATGCGTGACCGAACGCAGCGAGCCGTGGAGTTTGCACTGGTGCTCAACGGTGATGGCGTCAATGATCGTGAGGTCTTCGAGCCGGCGTGGACTGAGCTGGTGACACTCATTGCAGAACTGCCCGTCTCGGTCGACCCGGACATTCGGCCGTTCGCTCCGCGCTAGCCACCCGACCGGTTCAGGTGGCACGGTTCAGGTGGCACGGTTCAGGTGACACGGTTCAGATTCGTCACAATCGACGCCGACGGTGAAGGTTTGATGCAAGACATCTGGTGTTTGATAGAGGCATGACTCATGCGGCCACCGGCAGCGATTCGAACATGCCCCATGCGGGCGGTGCAAACGTGCCGTTTGGTGACGATGCCGAAACGGTGGAGCGGGCGATCGCTCTGGCGGCCTCGCTGCTCGAGGCGTCACGAACGAACTCCAGCACGGCTGAAACCCGCCAACTCGCACAGTTGGGGCGCCTGATCAACGACCCAGACGGTCGCGAGCTCGTACAGGCGCTCACCGATGAGGTGTTGCGAATCGACGGTCATCGGCGTGCAGCCAAGCGGTTCAGCGTCTTGGTGAGGGAGCTTGGCGTGCCGCCGTCACTCGGATGGATCGATGGGCTGTCACTCTGGCTGGGCGCTCGGCTTGCTCCATTGCTGCCGAGGCTGGTGATGCCGTTGGCCATTCGCCGCATTCGCTCGGAGACGCGCGGCGTGGTCCTGCCAGCCGAAGAGGCGCCGTTTGCCGCTCATGCTCGAGCGCGCGCCAAGGCAGGTATTCGGTTGAACATCAACGTGCTCGGGGAAGCGATTCTTTCTGACCAGGAAGCATCCGAGCGACTGGCAGCGGTTCGGGGACGGTTGATGCGCAACGATGTCGACTACGTGTCGGTGAAGATCTCGGCGCTGTGCGCCAATCTCGACCCGTTGGCGTTCGATGACAGCGTGGAACGGGCCTGCACTGCGATGCGGACCCTGTACCGGGATGCGATGAGTGGATCGACTACCAAGTTCGTCAATCTCGACATGGAGGAGTACAAAGACCTCGAGCTGACCGTTGCCGCCTTCACCAAGGTGTTGTCCGAACCAGAGTTCGATCGGCTCGATGCCGGAATCGTGCTGCAGGCGTACCTTCCCGACTCCCACGGAGCGCTCGAAACAGTCGGTGAATGGGCCCGTCGAAGGTATGAACGCACTGGCGTCGGCATCAAGATCCGATTGGTCAAGGGTGCGAACCTCGCGATGGAGCAGGTTGATGCCGAACAGCACGGATGGTCGCAAGCGCCATATTCGACGAAAGCGGACGTTGACGCCAGCTACAAACGGATGCTCGACTCGGCCCTCCGCCAGCCGTGGGCCGGCGCAGTGCGGATCGGACTTGCGAGTCACAATCTGTTCGACGTGGCCTGGGCGCTGGTGTTGCGCGATCACCTCGACGATCCGAGCCGCATCGACTTCGAGATGTTGGAAGGTATGGCTCCGTCACAGGCTCGCGCCGTCAATGCAGCGGCTGGTGGGCTGTTGCTGTACGCCCCAGTGGTGGCGCGCAACGACGTGGACTCGAGCATTGCGTACCTCTCGCGTCGGTTCGATGAGAACACGTCGCCCGACAACTTCCTGCGTGCACTGTTCACGCTGACGCCGGGCAGCGCTGAGTTCGACGACCAGGCCGAGCGGTTTCGCAAAGCGGTGACACAGCGACACACCATCTCCACGTCGAGTCGCAGAGCGAACCTGCCGGTGCTGCAAGGGCAACGGTTCGACAACGAGCCGGATTCGGATTTCAGCATCGCAACTGTGCGCGCACAGATCGAGACGAAGCCGCCGTCGATCGAGATCGGGCTGATCGACTCACCCGATGACATCGACGCAATCGTGACCGCCAGTCGTGCAGCGGCGGGCCGGTGGGCCGAAACCACAATCGTCGAGCGGAGCGCCGCACTCGAAGCCACTTCCTGGGTGATGGCACAACAACGCTTCCGGGTCCTTGCGGCGATGGCCACCGAGGCCGGCAAGACACTTCGCGAAGGCGATCCGGAAGTGAGCGAGGCGATCGACTTTGCTCGCTACTACGGCTCGGTCGGCATGGACCAACTGGTCGCAGCTGTCGCCGACGGAGTGACCGTCAGCCCGGTCGGTGTGGTGCTGGTCGTGGCCCCCTGGAACTTTCCGTACGCGATCCCGGCCGGTGGGGTGTGTGCGGCGCTGGCTGCCGGCAACGCAGTGATCCTGAAGCCTGCGCCCGAGACACGCAGGATCGCACGGTTGCTCGCAGAGCAGTTGTGGGAGGCAGGTGTTCCGAGAGACGTGCTTCAGTACGTCGCATGTGACGACGATGAGGTCGGTCAGCATCTCGTGACGCACCCAGGCATCGACACCGTGGTGCTGACCGGCGCATACGACACGGCCCGAATGTTCGTTGGTTGGCGACCAGATATGCGATTGCTCGCAGAGACCAGTGGGAAGAACTCCATCGTCGTCACCGCCGCTGCGGATATCGACGCAGCGCTGAAAGACGTGGTGCGCTCCGCCTTCGGGCACGCCGGTCAGAAGTGCAGCGCGGCGAGTCTGGCCATCGTCGAGGCGTCGGTGTACGACAGCCCGACGTTCCTGCGTCGACTGGCAGATGCGGTGACGAGCCAGGCGGTCGGATATCCCCAAGAACCGGCCACGATCATGGGCCCGTTGATCAACCCGCCGAGTGGCAATCTGCAGCGGGCGCTGACGTCGCTCGAGCCGGGTGAGCAGTGGCTGGTCGAGCCACGCCAACTCGACGAGTCGGGTCGATTGTGGAGCCCTGGGGTCCGATTGGGAGTCCGCGACCAGTCGTGGTTCCACCTCACCGAGTGCTTTGGCCCAGTGCTCGGTGTGATGCGCGCTGACGACTTGGTACATGCGGTCCGACTGCAGAATGCGACGGCATACGGGCTCACCGGTGGAATCCACTCCCTGGATCCTGGTGAGATCCGTCAGTGGCTCGATCACGTCGAGGTGGGGAACGCTTATGTCAATCGGCACATCACCGGAGCAGTCGTGCAGCGGCAGCCGTTCGGTGGTTGGAAGCGGTCGGCGATCGGATGTGGCGCAAAAGCTGGGGGGCCGGGCTATGTGTTGAGTCTGTGCAACGTCTCCTCGCCCGTCGCAACGTCCACCAGGTCGACGACTGCGATGATTTCCGAACTGGATGCGGCGTGGAACCAACAATTCGCCAGCGCTTCTGACGCAACCGGTTTGCTGAGCGAACGCAACCTGCTGCGGTATCGCCCGCTCACCGGCGTGCTCCTACGCGTCGCCGGTGCCGACGTCCCCGACTCGGCCGTTTCAGATCTGGACTGGATGCTGGCCGCAGCCCGACGGTGCGGTGTGCCGACGGTCGTTTCGATCGACGAGTCAGACGAGGCGTTGTTGGCCCGGCTGGATGCCGACCCTGCTTGTGAACGGGTTCGTAGTGTCTGTGCCGTGAGCGATGGTCTACGGTTCGCGCTGCTGGATCGTGGAGTCGCACTCGATACGGCGCCCGCCGTCGCCAGCGCCCGCATCGAACTGGCTCACTGGATGAAGGAACAAGCAATCAGCGAGAGCACCCATCGGTATGGCCGCCTCGTGCCGTCAGTCTTCGACTCGCGTTGACGCGGCTCGATCGTCGTCGGGTTGTAGAAAGGAGACGTGCAAGCTGCGCCGTTCAAACTTTCGATGTTTCCGCTGGGATCGGTGGTGCTGCCCGGCGGTCCGTTGCCGCTGCACATCTTCGAACCCCGGTATCGCCAACTCGTGGCAGATCTCCTTGCCAGCGATCAGGCAACCCTGGAATTCGGCACGATCATGATCGAGCGCGGTCGTGAAGTCGGTGGCGGCGAGCAACGAGCCGATGTAGGAACGCTCGTGTCGATCGTCGACGTTCAGGTCTCTGACGACGGGCGGTACGGCGTGATGGCTGTCGGAACGGTACGGGTTCGGGTGGTTGAGTGGTTGCAGGATGATCCGTATCCGCTTGCGATGGTGGAGCGATGGCCAGACCAACCCGCGCCAGCAGAGTTACCGGCGGTCAGTGGGGCGACGATCGACGGCCTACGTGAGCGGGTTGAACGTTGTTATGAACTGGCCCGCGCGCTCGGCGAGGACATTCCTGACCGGTTGCCGATGTCGTCGGTCGAGCCCGAGGAAGCCCTCTACGAACTTGCCTCTTGGTCGCCGACGACGGTCGCCGACAGATACGCGGTGCTGGCCGCGCCGTCGCTGTCGGAGCGCGCCGTAGTTCTCGCCGCTGCGCTCGACGATGCTGAGGCAGTACTGAAGTTCCGCGGTTCGTGATAGACACTCCGGTCATGGCAAGTGACATCTCGGACACGTCGAAGCGTCGCGAGGACGCGTCGATCGGTGAAGTCGTCGAATTCGTCAAGACCTACGCGAAACAGGAAACCATCGGTCCGCTCAAAGGTGCCGGTCGTTGGATTGGCTTCGGCGCTGCGGGCGCGATTTTCCTGGGCGTTGGGCTGTCGTTCTTGCTGCTTGGTCTGCTGCGTCTCCTGCAGGCCGAGTGGACTCGTTCAGCGAGCGGGCGCCTGTCTTGGCTCTCGTACCTCATCGTGCTCACCGTCTGCGTCTTGCTGCTCGTGCTCGTGCTCTTGCGTATCAACAAGACGTTCCTCAACAAGGATCACAAGTAATCATGGCAAAGACGAAAGTTCCCACCGGCAAGATCACTCCGGAAGACCTCGAGAACAAGCTGCGTGCCTTTCAGGGCGAAGTGCAGGGCAAGGTCGCCTCAAAGAAGAACACGCTGCTCACTGTTGGCGGCATCGGGGTCACGCTGCTGCTCATCATCTTCTTCCTCCTCGGCAAGCGCAGCGGAAAGAAGAAGACCACCGTCGTCGAGATTCGGCGCATCTGACCGATGGCTCTCGTCCCGCGCGCTCTGCGCCCCGCCGTTCTCATTCGCCGCAAGGCGCTGTACTCGGGCGTCTTCGGGAACAGCACGGTGTGGAAGGGCATTGCCGTGTGGGTGTTCGGCAGATCGGTCATCAAGAAGATGGCTGGCAAGAACCTCGAGGTCATCGACGTTTCGGCGCTGGGTACCGGGAGGTTGATGACCATTCAGACCATCAAGCCGACATCGCGCCGCGCCCGCCGAAAGCTCGCCAAGAGGGGCACTCCTGCGCCGACGGCGAAGGAGTACCGGGCGACATCTCGGGCAGAAGCAGCGGCGATTCGTGAGCTTCGTCGATCAAAGAAACGATGATCGTCAAGCTGCGCCAGCCCCGACGAGAGTTAGCCGTCGAGGGCGCTCGCGACGTCAATCAGCTACTTGACGAGCTTGGGTTGAATAGAGAATCGCATCTGGTCATTCGCAACGGCACGCTGGTTCCCGGCGACGCACGGCTCGAAGCCGATGATGTCATCGAAATTCGCCCAGTGATTTCCGGCGGGTGAACACTCACCGATCTGGTTGTGTGCCCATCGTGTCCGGCGGTCGTAGGGTGGCCCGATGAACGGTTCGAAGTGCCGCGTCTGCAAGCAACCGGCGATCATCGACCTGCCCCGCCACAACGCCAACTTTTGCGCCGAGCACCTCTTGCAGTTATGTCGCCGCCAGGTGGAAAAGGCGATTTCCGATCACGACATGTTGTCCAAAGACGACAAGGTTTTGGTGGCCGTCAGCGGAGGCAAAGACTCGCTGGCCGTTTGGGACATTCTGGTCGAACTCGGCTACCGGGCCGACGGGCTGTACATCGGGCTCGGCATCGGCGAGTACAGCGACGTCAGTCATGACTACACCAAGGCGTTCGCCGACGAGCGCGGGCTCCAACTTCAAACCATCGACTTGCGCGGCGTATACGGCTACGACGTTCCCACTGCCGCCAAAGTCACCAAACGAGTGCCGTGTTCGGCCTGCGGACTGTCGAAGCGACATCTGTTCGACGAGGCCGCACGGGCGGGCGGGTACGACGTCGTGGTAACGGGGCACAATCTCGACGATGAAGCAGCGGTGCTCTTCGGGAACGCGCTCCGGTGGGACGTGGAATACCTCGCCAGGCAATATCCGGTGCTTCCGGCTCGCAATGGGTTCCCCAAGAAGGTGAAGCCCCTCATGCGCCTGACCGAGCGCGAAATGGCGGCGTGGTGCATCGTTCGCGGCATCGACTACCAAGTGGACGAATGCCCAATGGCGTTGGGCAACAAGCACCTCGCCTACAAGGAGGCATTGAACGCAATCGAGCGTCAATCGCCGGGATCGAAATCTGCGTTCTATCTCAACTTCGTCGAGCGAATGTCGCCGATCTTGGCTGGGCTGAACGAGGCAGCAACCGGCGGACTCAACAACTGCACGGTGTGCGGGTCGCCGACAACGGGGGAGGTGTGCGCGTTCTGTCGGCTTCGAGAGCGCGTCAGCGGACACGATCCGGTGCCGGTGGAACTCGTCCTCTCCAAGCGGGGCAAGAGGGCATACCTCGCCGCACGCCAATAGCCGTCACCAGTAAGCCGTCAGTGTGGACGGTGTGGACGGTGCGATTGGTCGCCATTCGGCCATACTGTCGCAGTGAAGGCACTGGAAGCTGGCGATCGAGTCATGTTGCTCGATGCCCAGAAG
>JBBREA010000140.1:0-7190 GCA_038203385.1 Acidimicrobiales bacterium
CAAGCGCTGTCGCATCCGCCTCGTCCGTCGCGGGCGCGCAACAAGAAGCGTCGGTAGCCCGCCGTCTCGCTAACCTCACCCCAATGGCAGGCGATGCGACGTGGGTGCGGGAGTACATCAGGGCGATCGATGACTACCCGAACCCGGGCGTCACCTACCGCGACATCACGCCCTTGCTCGGCAACGCATCGGCATTCGGCAGAGCGGTGGATGATCTCGTCAGCTCGTTCCATGACGTGCAGATCGACATGGTCGTCGGCGTGGAGTCACGTGGATTCATCTTGGCCGCGCCAGTGGCCTACC
Organism: Acidimicrobiales bacterium; assembly: GCA_038203385.1. GTDB lineage: Bacteria > Actinomycetota > Acidimicrobiia > Acidimicrobiales > Ilumatobacteraceae > Ilumatobacter. Next base: position 304 of record JBBREA010000140.1, read on the forward strand.
GGCTCCGAGCCGGCTTCGTGCCGGTGCGCAAGGCCGGCAAGCTTCCCTGGGCGGTGGCCCGAGAGGAGTACAACCTCGAATACGGGTCGGACAAGTTGGAGATTCACCGCGATGCAATTCGCCACGGCCAACGAATCCTGGTGGTCGACGACGTCCTCGCCACCGGCGGCACCGCCGCCGCCACCGGGCGCCTCATCAACACCCTTGGTGGCCATATCGTCGGCTTCGGCTTTCTGATCGAGCTTCCCGGACTCTCTGGACGCGCGCAGTTTGCCGGTCAACGCGTCGAAAGTCTCACGAGCTTCTGAGGCCGTATGGCAACGGTTGACCGCGTCCTTCCTTGGCGACGGCACCACGAGACTGCCGCGGCATCCGAGCTGACGCCTCTCCTGGCGAGTTATCGGCGCCGCCATCCAAAGGCGAGCATCGACCTCATCAACCGGGCGTATGCGATGGCGGCCGAAGCTCACCGCTCGCAAACCAGGTCGAGTGGCGAAAGCTACATCAACCACCCGTTGGCTGTGGGCAAGATCGTCGCCGATATCGGCCTCGATGACATTTCGTTGGCGGCCGCCTTGCTGCACGACGCTGTGGAAGACACCGAAATTACCCTCGCAGATGTCGAGGCAGGTTTCGGCACCGAAGTGGCCCGGCTGGTGGATGGAGTGACCAAGCTCGAACGCATCCAGTTCGACTCCCGAGAAGCCCAGCAGGCCGCAACGATGCGCAAAATGCTCGTTGCGATGGCCAAGGACCTGCGGGTGTTGGTGATCAAGTTGGCTGATCGCTTGCACAACATGCGCACGCTCGCCGGAGTGCCACTCGAGAAGCAGCAACGCATCGCTCACGAAACCCTCGAGATCTACGCACCACTGGCGCATCGGCTCGGTATCCAGGAAATTCGACAGCAGCTCGAAGACCTTTCGTTCGCTGCTCTGCACCCCAAGCGGTATGCAGAACTGGACCACCTCGTTGCCACCCGCACGCCCGAACGCGAGGTGTTTCTGGCTCAGGCGATCTCAGAAATTCATAGCCGTCTCCGCGAACTCGGCGTCGAGGCGGAAGTCACCGGCAGAGGCAAGCATCTGTGGTCGATCTACGAAAAAATGGTGGTGAAAGGACGCGAGTTCAACGAGATCTTCGACATCGTTGCTGTGCGGGTGATCGTCGACACCATCCAGGATTGCTACGCCGCTCTGGGCAGTATTCATGGTCGCTGGAGCCCCGTCACCGGCCGTTTCAAGGACTACATAGCAATCCCGAAGTTCAACCTGTATCAGAGCCTGCACACCACTGTGATCGGCCCCGGTGGGCGGCCGATCGAAGTGCAGATCCGCACGCACGACATGCATGAACGTGCGGAATGGGGTGTTGCTGCTCACTGGGCGTACAAAGAAGACGGTGGCAAGCCAGGCACCAAGCCCGCCGGGACCCAGAGCGCAGGTGAGATCGACTGGTTGAACCGCATGATCGACTGGCAGGCCGAGGTCACCGACCCCACCCAGTTCATGCAGAACCTGAAGACCGACCTCGAACAAGACGAGGTGTTCGTGTTCACGCCGAAGGGTCGGGTCATCACGTTGCCAGTGGGTTCCACTCCTGTGGACTTTGCCTACGGCGTGCATACCGAGGTCGGCCACGCATGTATCGGCAGCAAGGTCAACGGCAGGCTGGTGTCACTCGACGCCACGTTGGCGAGCGGCGACACCTGTGAGATCTTCACATCGAAGATCGAATCGGCTGGTCCATCGCAAGACTGGTTGTCGTTCGTTGTCTCCCACCGCGCGCAAAACAAGATTCGACAGTGGTTCAGTCGCGAGCGGCGCGTCGACAAGATCGAGCAGGGGCGGGACGACCTCACCGACGAGTTTCGGCGGGAAGGCCTCCCGGTTCAGAAAATTTGGGGTTCAACCGAACTGGCAGATGTGGTCGCCGACCTCGGCTATGTCGACGTCGACACGTTCCTCGCCGCCATCGGTGAACACCATGTGTCGGCGAGAAGTGTGGCCCAGCGAGTTGCCCGAGCGCTGCGGGTAGGTGTCGAACACGAACAGCCGTCCTTGTCGGTGCTCCACCCACGTCAACGCACCACCGGTGAGGACACCGTGGTCGGTATTCACGTCGAAGGTCTCGACGATGTCATGGTTCGCCTCGCTCAGTGCTGCACCCCGGTGCCTGGTGACGAGACGATCGGATTCGTCACTCGCGGGCGGGGCGTCAGCGTGCACCGCATCGACTGCGCCAATGCGGCTGCACTCGCGCAAGAGCAATCCATGCGCCTCATCGACGTGGAATGGGAAGGCGGGGCGCGCGCAGACGTGTACGTCGCCGGGGTCGAGGTGGTGGCGCTCGACCGCAGCCGGCTGTTGCGCGACGTTGCCAATTCGCTCGCAGATCAAGGCGTGAACATCGTCTCGTGCGAGACGGTCACGGGCAACGACCGAGTGGCCAAGATGCGATTTCAATTCGAGATGTCGAATCCGTCGCACCTCAACTCGGTGTTGAACACGATTCGCCGCATCGATGGTGTCTACGACGTGCACCGCATCGTTCCGGGCGCAAACGCACCGTCCTGAGCGAGCGCCTCCCCGGTAGCCTCGTTGGCCGTGCCGACGTTCCAAACCAGCCCAGGAATGCGCGACCTGCTGGCACCGGATTCTGTGCGGACGCGCCGTTTCACCTCGGTCTTCGCCGATGTGGTGGAAGCCGCTGGATACGAACATGTGGTGACCCCCTTGCTCGAGGATCTCGCCGTCTTCACGCGCATCGGCGATGCCACCGACGTCGTGACCAAAGAGATGTACGACTTCGTCGACAAGGGTGATCGTCACGTGGCGCTGCGCCCAGAGTTCACTGCGTCGGTGTGCCGGGCATTCGTCGAACATCGGCCGAACCTGCCGTGGAAGGTGTGGTACTCCGGGCCGAACTTCCGCTACGAGAAGCCCCAACGTGGCCGATACCGGCAGTTCGACCAAGTAGGTGTCGAAGTGCTGGGCGTCGACGACCCGTACCTGGACGTCGAAGTGATCACGCTCGGTTGGGATTTCTACCGTCGCCTCGGGCTCAGGCAGGTCACGTTGCTCGTGAACTCGCTGGGTGAACCCGGCGACCGGGCGCAGTACGTCGAGGCGCTCCGCGCACACTTCACCGCCGCAGGCGATGTCCTCAGCGAACAAAGCCGCACCACGCTCGCAAAGAATCCGCTTCGAGTCCTCGATTCCAAACGCAGTGAAGACGCAGAGTTCATCGCCACAGCACCCACGATCGATGCGTTTTGGAGCCCAGCCGCTGCTGAGCACTTTCGCACGGTGTGCGAAGGTCTCGAGGCGCTCGGCATTCGGTTCACCGTCAATCTGAAACTCGTGCGGGGTCTCGACTACTACCAGGGCACCACCTTCGAGTTCGTTGGCGGCACCCTGGATTCAGCTCAGAATGCATTGGGTGGCGGTGGCCGGTATGACGGGCTCGTCGAGAGCCTGGAAGGCCCGCCCACCGCTGGTATCGGGTTCGCCTTGGGCGTCGATCGCACCCTCATCGCGTGCGCAGATGAGGGGGTCTTCGACGCTCCAGACATGTCCGTCGACGCGTTCGTGGTGGATACCACCGGCGGTATGCAGGCCCTGCTGGTCACGAACCAGCTACGGGCCGCCGGCCTGTCAGCTGATCGTGCCTACGACGGCCGAAGCATGAAGGCCCAGATGAAAGCCGCACACCGGAGCGGCGCTGCCTTCGCCGTGATCATCGGCGAGGACGAACTCGCTGCTGACACGGTGTCGATTCGGCCCATGCGATTGCACGGCGACCAGCTCGTCGTATCGAACAACGAACTCATCACGAAACTCCAGACCCTTCTGAAAGCAGCATCCACGTCATGACATCCACCTCTCTGCGCACTGTTGTTGCTTGGTGGCTGCGCCCCCAGACCCCATCGCTGTCCGGCTCGCTGGCGCTCGCTCGGCCAGTGTGTGCGCACGAAAGGTCCTCGTCATGACATCCACCTCAATGCGCACACATCAGTGCGGGGAGCTTCGTGGAGAGCACATCGGTCAGACCGTTGCCCTCACCGGCTGGGTCGGGCGCCGTCGCGAACATGGCGAGCATCTCGCATTTCTCGATATTCGCGATCACTCCGGAATCACGCAGTGCGTCGTCGACAACGATGTCGATGTGCGGTCCGAGTACGTCGTTCGCATCACCGGCGTAGTGCGTGCGCGGCCGGAGGGGACCGTCAACCCAGCGTTGCCAACCGGCGAGATCGAGGTCGGCGAGTGCCAGGTAGAGGTGTTGCGCACCGCATTGACACCACCGTTTCCCATAGATGCTCGCGCCGACGGAGTCGACGAGAATCTCCGCCTGCAGTACCGCTATCTCGATCTTCGTCGCGAACGAATGCAGAAGAACCTGAGGGTCCGGTCAGCCGTCAACGCTGCGGTCCGTCAGGCCATGGTGTTGCAAGGCTTTGTCGAGGTCGAGACTCCAATGCTGGTGCCCTCCACGCCCGAGGGGGCGCGCGAGTTTCTCGTTCCATCGCGCAAGGATCACGGCTCGTTCTACGCGCTTCCGCAGTCGCCGCAGTTGTTCAAACAGCTCCTGATGGTCGGCGGTGTCGACCGCTACTACCAGATCGCCCGTTGCCTGCGCGACGAAGACTTGCGCGCGGATCGCCAGTACGAGTTCATGCAGCTCGACATGGAGATGAGTTTCGTCAACCAAGACGACGTGCTCGACGCAGTCAGTGAGGCGGTGCTTGCCGCTGCGGAGGCAGTCACCGGAATTCGCCCCGACCCCATCGAACGCATCACCTGGCTCGACGCGATGAATCGGTTCGGCGTCGACAAACCCGATCTTCGCTTCGGCATGGAACTGGTGGAACTCACGGACGTCTTTGCGTCCACCGAGTTCAAGGCGTTTGCCGGAGCCGAATCCATCAAGGGCATTCGGGTGCCTGGAGCGGCAGAGGGGTACGGGCGGAACCAACTCGACAAGCTCACCGTTCGCGCCAAATCACTCGGAGCGAAAGGGCTGGTGTGGTTGAAGGTCACCGCCGAATCGTTCGATTCGCCAGTGGCGAAGTTCCTCACCGACAGCGAGCAAGCCGACCTGCGATCCCGGTTGGGCGCCGAGGCTGGCGACCTCGTTCTCATCGTGGCCGACGAGTGGATGAGCACGTGCGAGGTGTTGGGCACCCTGCGCAACGACCTCGGTCGGCCGCCCGTGCACCAAGGCCCGTACAAGTACGTTTGGGTTGTCGAGTTTCCGCTGTTCGTCGGCGTCGACAAGGAGTCGGGTCGGCCCAAGCCTGGCCACCACCCATTCACACGGCCGAATCCCGAAGACCTTCATCTGCTCACCACCGACCCGATGGCCGTTCGGTCGATCGCTTACGACTTGGTGCTCAATGGGTGGGAGCTCGGATCTGGGTCGATTCGAATTCATGAGCCCGAACTACAGGCACAGATCTTCACGGCGCTCGGGATCTCGGAGGAGGAAGTGGTGCGCAAGTTCGGATTCTTCCTCAACCCCTTCGAGTACGGAGCGCCTCCGCACGGCGGGTTCGCATTCGGGCTCGACCGACTGGTCGCAATTCTGGCTGGGGAGGAGAATATTCGCGAGGTGATCGCCTTCCCCAAGACGCAGTCCGGACAGGACCCGATGACGAATTCTCCGGTACCGGGAGAAGCGAAGCAGTTGGCAGAACTCGGCTTGCGGGTGCTGCCGAAGATCGACTGACTGCCATACGACGGCAGCAAACAAACGGCGACTGCGTCGTCGGCTGCGGATCGGCAATGAAACTGTCACCTTCCTGACGCACCGGTCTGATGGCCAGACCGCCTAGGGTGATCACCATGTTCGCCGTGCTCGATCTCGGTCTGGACCTAAATGTTTGGCCGTGGATCTGGCTGAGCATCGCGATCGTCTTCGCATTGGTCGAGCTCACTGTCATCGGTGGTTCGTTCGTTGTCCTACCGTGGGCCGGCTCGGCGTTCCTTGCCGCGATTCTTGCTTTCTACGACGTCTCGATCGAGATCCAATGGGCTGTGTTCGTCTTCGGCGGCGCGATCGGGTTTGCCTTGCTGTATCGGTGGGCGAAGAAGTTCACGGACCAGAACACCATGGCTCCCGGAGTCGGCGCCGAACGATTGGTGGGAATGCTCGGCATCGTCACCTCGACCATCGTTACCGATGACGTCGATCGACGGGGTCGTGTTTCCCTCGCAGGCGAGACCTGGGGCGCCATTTCCGACGTCGACGGCGTCATCACCGAAGGTACGCGCGTCACCGTGGTGTCGGTGCTCGGCACACGTGTTGTCGTTGAACCTGTATCGCCGACCATGCCCACCGTTGTGGGTCGAGAGGACCAATAATGTCTGTAGTTGTCATCCTGATCATCGTTGTTGCGGTGATCGGAATCGCCATGCTGGCTGCCACGGTGAAGATCGTGCGGCCGTACCAGCGTGGCCTCGTAGAACGTTTGGGCAAGTACCGGGCCACGCGAGAGCCAGGTTTGCAACTCATCGTGCCGTTCATCGAGACGATGCAACTCATCGACATGCGTGAACAGGTCGTCGACGTGCCTCCGCAGGAGGTCATCACTTCCGACAACGTGGTGGTGTCGGTCGACGCAGTGGTCTACTACGAAGCCACCGACCCGCAACGTCTCGTGTACAACGTCGCCGACTTCTTCACGGCAATCACCAAGCTCGCTCAAACGAACCTGCGCAACGACATCGGTGATCTCGAACTCGACCGAGCACTCACGTCGCGCGATCAGATCAACACACAGTTGCGAGAAGTGCTCGACGACGCCACCGACAAGTGGGGCGTCCGTGTGGTCCGTGTCGAAATCCAACGCATCGACCCGCCGCCGGAAGTCGTGTCGGCCATGC
>JBBREA010000141.1:0-6980 GCA_038203385.1 Acidimicrobiales bacterium
TCATCTCGTGCATCACTCACCGCCCCCGGGTACTGCTGAGAACGGGACTGATCTGGTGGAACCACTGGTGGCCAACGGCTGGTCGGCGCGATCGGCTTCGAAGGCGTCGACGAGCTCTTGGTAGGCCGGCAGTCGGTCGTAGAGCTCGCGGTGAGTGCCGTGGTCCGCAATGCGACCGTCGGCGACGAACAGTACGGTATCTGCCAGTGAAATGGTGGACGGGCGAGAAGCGACCATGACCACCGTTGCCTCAGCGAGCGCCGTGCGAAGGTTGTCGAGCACGGCGAGTTCGGTCGCCGGGTCGAGTGCCGATGTGGTGTCGTCGAGCAGCAGGAGGTTGGGGCGTCGAATTAGCGCTCGAGCGAGCGCGACGCGTTGGCGCTGGCCACCAGACAACGTGATGCCGCGCTCACCGACCAACGTGTCGAGGCCGGCAGGTAGGTCCCGCACGAAACCGTCGGCCAGTGCCAGGCGGAGCGCTTCCCACACGTCGGCATCACTGAACGACTCGGAACCGGCGGTGACGTTCTCGCGCACGGAACCCCCGAACAGGAATGCTTCTTGGAACACGATCGCTTGTGACCCGGCAATCGTCGCGACCGTTCCGGACGTTGCTGGAAGCAGGCCGCCGATGAGGTCGACCAGGGTCGATTTTCCAGCGCCGGTGGAACCCACGAGGGCGGCAACGGTGCCAGCCGCAATGGTGGCCGTTGCGCCGTTGACAGCCGGTTGGTCTTCGGTTGGGAACACATACGTCACGTCGGTCAAGACCACGGCGTTCGGGGCAACGGTGCGCTGCACCGACCGTGCCGGGTCGGCTTCGATCGGCGCGTCGAGCGTGTCACGCACCTTTGCCCAACCGGCGTACGAGTACGGCAACTCGGACAGGGCGTACCCGATGAGCCGCAACGGGAACACGAGCAGGGTGAACATGTAGATGAAGCCGCTCAGCTCGCCGAGGGTGACGTCGCCGGATTGCACCCTTGATGCACCGAGTACGACGAGACCGATGTTGGTGACCGACGGGAGAAACTCGAGCGCTGCTTCGAAGGTGCCGCGGACGCGCACGGCGCGAATCCGCGGATCTCGAATGTCGTTGGCCAGGGCCGCTAGACGAGTGGTCTCGCGCTCTTCGGCGCCGTACACCTTGACCAACTGCACCGCTTCGAAGCTCTCGTGCACCTGGCCCGAGAACTCACCGAGCGCATCTTGGGCCTCATCGAACGGACCCGAAACACGCTTCTCGTACACGACGTTGCCGATCACGAGAATCGGGAAGAGTGCCACCGCTGCGAGGCCCATCACCGAGTCGGTGAGTATCAGCCAGATGCCGGACACGACGAGCAGCAGCACCGTGGACGTAGCAAACGGTATGGGCGCCAACACTGCGATGGTGGTGTCGACGTCGACGCCCCCTCTGTTGACCAACTGGCCGTCGGCATGACGCTGGTGCCAACTCGCGGGTTGCTCGACGAAGCGGTCGGCGATGCGCCCTGTTAGCGTCTCCGCGACGCGCCATTGCGTCATCCCCGCGAAACTGCGGCGCACCACCACGGCGGCCGCACGCAGCAGCCCTATACCGATGATGAGCGCACACGCAATGACCACCTTGCTGTTGGCGACGCCGCCTTCATCGAACCTCGGAATGATGACTTCGTCGATGACCCAGCGGATCACGATGCTCGACGCAACGGTGCACAGGGCAAACACGGAGGCGCCGCTGACGGCGATGATGAACAGCTTTGGGTGCAGCCCGGTGACGGTGCGGATGAACTTGGCATAGGTGCGAACTCGCGCCCATCCCCGTTGTTCCTCCGCGCTCCCTTCCATTGGAACGTTTCTACCAGCTGGATCGTTTGGTCGTGCGATGGGTTCCCGCTGGGTCTGGAGGTCGCCGGGCCACGGCTGCGGCCACCGATTGGCGACCGTGCGCGCAGCCGACCAGATCGTCGTGGTCGATGCGGGGGCGAATCGTCGAGCGCGGCACCCGCGAGACGTTGCTGGCGACCGACGGTCTCTACGCGGCACTGTGTCGCACCCAGTTCACCGAGGAACTGATCGCCGCCTGACCAAAGGGAGTGGTTTGTGTCAGACACAAACCACTCCCTTTCCGAGTGTCACACCGCCCTGTGCACACTGAGCTCATGGTCCGTGTGAGCGACACGAGTTTGTGGAGGGCGGCGCCGTTAGGCTCTCGGGGTTACATAACCCTGCCCCGCAACCGTTGCGGGGCCGCTTCAGTCCGAAGGGAGCAACACGCATGATGCGTGCTTATGAGTTAATGGTGATCGTCGACGGTGACGTCGAAGATCCCAAAGCCCAGTCGTGGGTCAAGACGGTTACGGATGGCATCACTGCCGCCGGTGGATCGTTGCACGGCAAGCCTGATTGGTGGGGAAAGCGTCAATACGCTTACCCGATCAACAAGAAGGAGTCCGGCTACTACCTCGTCGTTCAGTGCCTCGCCGATGGCGGTGCGCTCGATGAGCTCGAGCGTCAGCTCCGTCTCGCAGACGACATCGTTCGCCACAAGCTGATCCGCCTGCCCGAAGCCGAGGCTGCCCGCCGCGGTTTCGAGGTACCTGCTGCCTGAGCGCAGCATTCTTGAAGGGAGCCACCGCAATGGCTGAAAATTTCGTCCAAATCGTTGGAACCGTCACCCGCGATCCCGAGCTGCGCTTCACCACTGGTGGCGCCGCTGTGTGTTCGTTCGGTGTCGCATGGAACCCTCGTCGTCGCAATGCGAACGGCGAGTGGGAGAATGGCGAGCCGTCGTTCTTCAACTGCACGGCGTGGCGCGACATGGGCGAGAACATCGCCGCATCCGTCACGAAAGGCACTCGTGTTGTCGTCACCGGTGAGATCTCAGCTCGAAACTGGGACGACCGCGATGGCAACAAACGCACATCGATCGAGATCAACGTCGACGAATGCGCCCCGAGCTTGCGGTGGGCGACTGCTCAAGTCGAGAAAACCGAGCGCACCGGCGGAGGGAACTCTGGCAGCGGCAACTCCGGTGGCAACTCCGGTGGCAACAGCGGCGGCACTCGTGCTCCCGATCCGATCTACGGCGACGAAGAGCCGTTCTGATCCAAGTTGATCCGTCCATTCACTATGAATGGGGATCATCGGCGTTCTACGCCATCCGTACCAGTTTTGTTTTGAATCGTCCAGGAAGGACCCACGCACATGGCTAAGCCAGGCGCAAAGCCCACCCGCGGCCGCGGGAAGCCCGAAAACCCACGTAAGTACAAGAAGAAGACCAGCCCGCTGGTGATCGACAAGGTCGACTACGTCGATTACAAAGACGTCGACCTGCTCAGCCGCTTCATGAGCGATCGCGCCAAGATTCGCAACATGAAGGTCAGCGGCAACAACCGTCAGCAGCAGCTCGAAATCGCCAACGCCATCAAGATTGCGCGTGAGATGGCCCTGTTGCCGTACGCCCGGCGCGTTGCTGCTGCCAGTCGTCAGCGCCCGTCGCGCGACGGTGGCGATCGCGATCGCCGTCCGCCGCGTGACAGCGACGAAGGCCAGAGCCAAGTCGAGGGCACCGACGTCGTCGTCGATGACGAAGAGTCCGATGTCGCCGCTGTCGAAGGCGAGGACTGACCCATGAAAGTCATTCTTCGCAACGATGTCACCGGTCTCGGCAAGCGTGGCGACATCGTGGACGTCGCCGATGGCCACGCCCGCAACTTCTTGTTCCCCAAAGGTCATGCGATGACCGCCACCAACGGCGCCATCGATCAGGCTGCTCGGATGCGTCGCTCCCGCGACCTCCGTGACGCCAGCGACCGCGAAGCTGCCACCACGATCGCTTCCGCCTTGGTTCCCAAGGTGATCGAGATCGTGGCGAAGGCTGGTGTGGGCGACAAGCTGTTCGGGTCGGTCACCACCGCTGACATCGCCGAAGCCGTCAAGGCGCAAACGTCGATCGAGCTTGATCGCAAGACAATTCACCTCGACGAGGCAATCAAGACGCTCGGTGAGCACACCGCGACGGTGTCGCTGCACGCCAACGTGTCGTTCCCGCTGCGCGTCCATATCATCGCCGCCAGCTGAACCACTGACACTCGTCGACAGCCCCGACGGGCCGGCCCCTTTGGTCGGTTCGCCGGGGCTGTCGCGCGTCCCACTCCTAGACAGAGTGGTGATCCTCGGTGGGTGCAACACCCCGGTGTCAAGCTGGAAGTGTGCTATTGCCGTGTTGTCCCCAATCCCCACAGGGGGTCCACAGGGCAATTCACATGGTTGTGCCTCTAGCGATCAACAGCCTCCGTCAGGCAGGGTAGAACGTTCATGGCTGGTGACGAATTCTTCCCTGTAGCGATCAACGGTGGCGGCTCGATGAGCCGTGGCGGTGATCGCTCACGTTCGTCTGGCCAACGGAGTGGCACGGGCCAGTCGTCAGGCCAGTCCAGCCGCGGTCGCGTACCCCCGCACAACATCGATGCCGAGGAATCGGTGCTTGGTGCGATGATGCTGTCGCGCGAAGCGATCGGTGTGGTGAGCGAGCTCGGCCTGGAGCCGGCCGACTTCTACAAGCCGGCGCACCGCAACATTTTCGATGCGGTGCGAGCCCTGTATTCGGGCGCCGCGCCAGTCGACGTGGTCACCGTCGCCGACGAGCTTCGCCGCAACGGGCTGCTCGAGGAGTGTGGTGGCCCCGAAACACTGCATGAGCTGCAGAACGCCACGCCAGCCATCTCCAGTGCCGGCCATTACGCCAAGATCGTGCAAGACACGGCGATGTTGCGACAGCTCATCTATACCGCTGGTGACATTGCCGAGCTGGCCTACAGCGAGCCAGACGACGTCACCAAGGCCATCGACGATGCCGAGAGCAAGATCTTCAAGGTCGCCGACCGGCGTGTCACCGACAGCCAGCGCACCCTCGAAGACCTCCTTCCAGAGGTGCTCGATCATCTGCAAGCCACCTACGACCGTGGCGCCACGATCACCGGCGTGCCCACCGGCTACACCGATCTCGACGAGTTGCTCTCAGGCCTACAGCCCAGCGCCTTGTACATCGTCGGTGCGCGGCCGGCTATGGGAAAGTGCGTTGCGTTCGACACCCCGATCGTGTGTCCATCAACAGGTGACGTACTCACCGCACTCGAGTTCATGGAACGGGCTGAAACCAATGACGCTGCGGAGGCGCTAGCACTCGATGCCAGCGGTCGCCAGGTCACCGTTCCCATGTCGCATTGTCTGGCAGACGGCATCAAGCCTGTCTTCCGGGTTCGCACCCGATCAGGCCGGGAGGTGACCATCACGGCGTCACACCCGCTGCTCACGACGTCCGGTTGGCGCCCTCTCGAGACGATCAGTGTCGGCGAGTCGATCGCGGTGCCCACCAGCATCCCGGTGTTCGGCACCGATGAGTTGCCGTTGGCTGAGATCGACTTGCTCGCGTTGCTGCTGGGCGATGGCACCATCGGCCCCGGTCAAACTACGCCCAAACTCACTGCGGAGCTTCCGGCCGTGCACGCAGTTGCGGTTGCGGCGGCTGCCGAGTTTGGTGTTGAGCTGAGGTTCGAAGCCGCGGCTGGTAAGGCTACGACCTACCGGATCACCGCTGGCCACACCGGGGATCGAAAGAACCCCGTCACCGCCATGCTGCGGCGACACGAAGCATGGGGCTGCGATGCCCACCACAAACGTGTGCCATCGGCAATTTTCCGCCTTCCGGAACAGTTGTTGGCGCGATTCCTCAACCGGCTGTTCGCCACCGACGGGTCAGCTTGGGTGGCCACCGCCAGGTATGCGCGAATCTCGTACGCCACGGTGTCGCCGCAGTTTGCGCGTGATGTACAGCATCTCTTGTTGAGGTTCGGCATCCGGTCGAAGCTGCGCGAACGCAGCGTCAAGTACGTCAACCACGGCGTCGTGACCCGCCGGCGGTCATTCGAGATCGAGATGATGGATGCCCCATCGGCATTGGCCTTCGCCAACCGCATTGGCATCGTGGGTAAGGAGCGTGCCCTTGAAGCAGTTCGCGCACGAGCTGCGGCCTCGAGCTTTGGGTTCTCAGCCGACACAATCCCCGTCGAGGTGTGGGACGACATCATCAAGGCCAAGGGCGATGTGTCGTGGGCAGAGATCAATCGACGCACCGGCCGCCCCAGCACACACAACTGGCACCCGTTCCGTGGGCGAGTTCGCCGTGAAACCATTGCGCAACTTGCCGAGGCGCTCAACGACAACCAACTTCGGTGGTGGGCGTCGCCCGACATGCTGTGGGACGATGTCGTGTCGATCCACTCGGCTGGGTGGACCCAAGTCATCGACTTCACCGTTCCCGGGCTCCACAACTTCGTCGCTGCAGACATGTACCTCCACAACACCGCCTTTGGGTTGGGGATGGCGGCTCATGTGGCGCAGCACTCGGCCAAGCCGACGCTGGTGTTCTCACTCGAAATGGGTCATCAGGAACTCACTCAGCGAATCTTGGCCAGCGAGGCCCGGGTTGATTCCACCAAGATCCGCACGGGCAACCTGGCCGAGGCCGACTGGGCAAAGATCGGTAAGGCCATCGGCCGGCTGGAAGTGCCGTTGTATCTCGACGACAACCCGCGAGTCACGGTGATGGAAATCCGCGCCAAGGCTCGTCGTCTGAAGTCGAAGTACGGCGGTTTGTCGCTGATCGTCATCGACTACCTCCAACTCATGGGTGGCAACGGCAACTCGGAAAACCGTCAGCTCGAAGTGTCGGAGATCAGCCGAAACTTGAAGATTCTCGCTCGGGAACTCGAAGTGCCTATCGTGGCGCTCAGCCAGCTCAGCCGCCAACTCGAAACCCGCGCCGACAAGCGCCCCATGCTCAGCGACCTGCGCGAATCCGGCTCGCTCGAGCAAGACGCCGACGTGGTGATGTTCCTCTATCGCGACGAGGTGTACCACCCCGAGTCGTCAGACAAGGGCTCAGCCGAAGTCATCGTGGCCAAGCATCGCGCCGGCCCCATCGGCACCAAGCG
>JBBREA010000142.1:0-6967 GCA_038203385.1 Acidimicrobiales bacterium
GCCGAACTATGGGACGTTCGTCGCAATGACCATCGTCCTCGGCTTCGCCTCGGCGTCGTTCCAATCGGTCAACACGGTCGTCGTCCAACAGGCAACCGAGCCGTCGATGCAAGGGCGCGTGATGGCACTCCACCAGACAGCGCTGTTCGGCAGCACCCCAATCGGTGCGTTGTTGATGGGCTGGGTGATCCACGTCTTCTCACCGAGAATTCCATTCCTGCTGGGCGGCATGTCTGCGATGTTGTGCGCCGCCTACGTCGTGGGACACCGTTCGCATCGTGTCGTCACGGTCACAGCATGAGACCGGGCTCAAGTGGTGCGGTGGCGATCATGTTGGCGAAGTCGAGCGCCGCTGTCGCGCCCAGTCGTCGGACGATCTCGAACCTGTCGGCGGCTGTCGTCCCGATCGATACAGCGCAGTGATCAACAGCCCCTGCAGTCTCTCGCGATACGGATACTCCGTGGCGAGGGCCCCCGAGTCGTGGATTCGCATCGGCGTGGTGGCCGAGCGCGAGCTCGGCGCGCCGCTGCTCGAGGTCGCCGCCGATCACGCTCGTGCTGCATCACTCGACAATGCCGAGTTCCTGGTGGCCGATGCGCAGACCCACGCGTTCGCCGTGGGTTCGTTCGACATCCGCTGCACCGCTGCCCAGCTGTGGCACCCGATGATGGGAGCGCCGAAGCCGTCGATGCGTTCGCGTAAGCCAGTGGTCGGACCGACGGTCGCGATGTCGTTGTGTGGTGCGTTCTAGGTTGTGGTCGTGACGGCGTGGACCCAGGAAGCGTTGACCTACGAGACAATGGTTCGCCAGGGTCTGTCGTCGCGCCGACCGGTTGGGGTGGCCGACGCCGTGCGATCGGTGCTGGCGCTGCAGGCCCAGGAACCGGCGGCGCCGTATCTGGCGCTGTGGAATCGCATCGAGGGCTTCGACGCGAACGATCTCGACCGGGCGTTGGCCGACGGTGCGATCGTGAAGGCTTCGCTGTTCCGGTTCACGCTGCACGCCGTCGACGCGGGCGACATTCCGTGGGCGAGGGCCGCCATGAAGAGTCGCGTGCGCGACGCCGGATACCACGACGTCCTCGACGGCATCGGGCTCACTGCAGAACGGGTCGACGAGCTCCTCGAGGGGCTGTCGACGGTGATGGCCGAACCGCATGGCAGCGCTGACATGGAACGGGTGCTCTCTGAGTTCGTTCCCGAGGCCGGTGATCCGGCCCGACTCTGGTCGGCGCTGCGCGTCGTCGGCGCCTTCCGGCACGCTCCGACGACCGACCTCTGGTCGTTCGGCCGACGCCCGGCCTTCCTGCCCTGCACGGTTGCAGCCGATGACGAACCAGCCGCAATAGCGGAGCTCGTGCGTCGATACCTCAAGGCGTTCGGCCCGGCGACGGTCGCCGACATGTCGCAGTTCACGATCCTCAAGCGGTCGGCGCTCCGGGAGGTCGTCGAGTCGATGGCCGACGTCGTCGCCGTCGCTGGGCCAGACGGAGCTCAGCTCGTCGATGTGAACGGTGGCAGTCCGCATCCGGAAGCCGAGTTGGCAACGCTGCCGCCGCGACTGTTGGGAATGTGGGACAGCGTGCTACTCGCGTACGCGGACCGCTCTCGCGTGATCCCCGAGGAGCACCGCCCGCACGTCATTCGGCGAAACGGCGATGTCCTCCCGACGGTCCTGGTCGAGGGTCTGGTCCGGGGTGTTTGGCGGGCTTCGACCGACGCGATCGAGGTCCGAGCGCTGGAACCGCTGGACGATGCGACCCTAGGCAGTCTGGACGACGAGGCGCGTGACCTGCGACGACTCCTGGCCGACCGGGAGCCCGCTGTGTTCTCCCGATTCGGGCGGTGGTGGGATCGCCTGCCCGACGGTCCGACGATTACGATCGGGTCCTGAACACGGACGAGTGCGGGGCGCCGGTTGCGGGCTCGCATTCTAGAGGTCAGTTCAGCCGTTGAGTGAAACCGGCCCCACGCCCCGACGGCCAGCCACACATAACGCCCACCCGTAGTCCGCCGAGAACGACAGCGATCTCGCGCGGCCCGAGTTGCTCCCAGGCCCACAGCCGAACCAGCTCACGATCCGACTCGTCAAGTTCGTACAAGGCAGTTTCGAGCTGCGAGCCGGAAAAGCTGGGTTTGATAGCGATGCTGCGGGCTGCGACGATGCCGGTGTGTGCCGTTCTCTGTGGTTTCTGTCGGCAGTTGTGTGATGACGGTGGTCGTTTGGCTCGTGGTCGCCGGGTTGGGTGTGGCGTTCATCGTGTGGGGTGCCGAAACCTTCGCTGAGCACCTCGCGGTGGCGTCTGCGCGACTGGGCGTGTCGGTGTTTGCGTTGGCGATCCTTCTTGCTGGTGCCGAGCCGGAAGAGTTGGCCACCGCGGTGACCGCGTCGTTGCGGGATGCGCCGGGGATTGCGCTGGGTGATGTGATCGGCGCAAACGTGGCGATCTGTCTGGTGGCACTCGGGGTTGGTGCGGTGTTGGCGCCGTTGCCGTTTGATCGTCGGGTGCGCCGGTACGCGTTGGCGGGGCTCCCAGCCGGTGTGCTGGCCGCCGCGTTCGCTTGGGACGGTGTCGTGTCACGGCTCGAGGGCGTCGTGTTGGTGGCTGCGTATGTGGTGTTTGTCGCGACAATCTGGATGATCGAGCGGGAACCTCCTGCGTTGGGCGAGACCGCGGAGGTGGCTGAAGCAGAGGCCGACGTCGCGGCGGGCGAAATCGCGGCTGCACGTGTTGGACGCGAGTTGGCGCTCGTAGTGGCAGGGGTCTCAGCGATGGCGGTGGGTGCGGTGGCGTTGGTCGAGGGGGTGCGGCGAATCAGTGACGTCGAGTCGACGCAGACCCGCCTTGGTCTGGTGGTGGTGGGTTTCGCGACGGCGTTCGAACTGGTGGTGTTGGCCTGGTCTTCAGGGCGACGTGGGATCACAGCGGCGGTGGTGGCAAGCGTGATCGGGTCGTTCACGTACAACGTCACGATGACACTCGGTGCTGGGGCGCTGGCTCGCCCCCTGAAGGTCGAAGACCCACAGCTATTGCGTGGTCCGTGGATCGCGATGCTGATGTCGTTGATTGTCGTGGTGGTGGTGGGTTGGCGCCCGGGCGTGATCGGGCGTGCCGGCGGTGTGCTGCTGCTGACCTTGTATCCCGTGTTCGTTCTAGGTGTGTTGTTGCTCTGACCGTTATGCAGCATTCGAACTGATGCTCGTCGACGATCTGCCGTCTTTCACGGCGATGAGGTGGGCGTGGCGGTAGGCCTGCCGGCGCTCTGTCACATCAGCCTCGTCGGAAGTGCCCATGCTCCACCTGCGAATGCAGCCGGCCCAGTCGCCCGCGGTCACCTGGCGTCGTTCAGAATGGCCCCGACGACCATGGCCCCCAGATTGCGACCGAGTAGCCGCCCTTGCGGGTGGCGTTCGGGCTGGACTGCACGTTGACGTACAGCGTCTCGCCATCGGGACTGAAGACAGCGCCGGCGAACTCCTGACCGGCTTGTCGCGAGTCGGCGTTGCGGGCGAACGTGAAGAGATCACCGTCGGGGGTCAGTGCCAGGATGAAGTTGTCTCCGCCGCCATCCTCGCAGAGCACCAGCGTCCCGTTCGGACTCACCGTGATGTTGTCGGGCAGGTCCAGTGCCGATGACGACGGAGACTCGTAGACGCAGGCGAGTGTCGACGTGGTCGGGTCGTAGCACCACACCTGGCCCCTGCCGCGACCGAATCCGTTGGCTGCAAGGGTGTACCCCGCTCCACCGAGTGGGTCCGATGCAACGCCGCCCTGCGTCGACGTGAAGTAGAGCTTGCCGTTCCACCACACGGCGCCCTCGAGCCTGCTGAACTCGGCGGCGCCCTGCGCGAACCCCTGCAGTCCCACCATCTGAATTGCGTCATTGTTGGACTTCCCAGTCATATCGGGGTCGGGGTCGGCGATATCGACCCATTCGACGGTGTACTCGGCGTCGACTTGAGTACCCCAGAGCTGGGCTCTGTCGACTTCGACGACCTTCAGCATCTGCAGGCTCCCGGCGTTGGCGAGCTTGCCGTTTCGCATCGGGTTGCGCGCGGGGATGAAGCGGTACAGCCCCGACGGGAAGAGAAAGCTGTCCTCGGTGATGTAAATGATCGAAGTCGCCGGGTCCGCGACGGCGGCCTCTTTCGCGAAGCGTCCGGCCGCCGTGATGGGCTTGGCGTTCGAGACGCCCTTCGGGTCGACTTCGAAGAGGTAGCCGTGCTTGCGCATTCCGGCGTTCGAGACGCCCGTGAAGTCAGGTCCGACGTCGTCGCCGTTCACCGTCTCCTCGCACGACAGCCAGGTCCCCCACGGGGTCGCGCCGCCAGCGCAGTTCATTTGTGTCCCGCTGAGTGAGACCCATGAGCGACCCACGTTGCCGCGACCATCGACCTGCACGGTGATGGTGCCGCCCTTTGCGAGTGGGTCATAGCCGGGCTTGTCGCCCAGGCGGATGTCCGGCGGCGAGCCGGTTGACGCATTGACGTTGTTGTTGATTTCGTGGTTGCGCACGAGGTGGGTCCGGCCAGCGGGGCCGACGAACGCTCCCATGCCGTCGTGGCGGCCGGGAACCTCTACGCCATCTTGGATGAAGTCACCGGCATGATGGAACGTCCGGTACTGGAAGCCCGGCGGAAGGTCGAGCCGCACGACGCCGTCGCGCAGGTCCGGCACAGCGGTGAGCGATCCATAACCTGCGATACGTGGAAATCCCCGATGGGCGTGGGCCACGTAGCCCTGGAACGGTCCGGCGAACGCAAACACCGCAGCGTACGTTCCTCCTTGGAGCAGTGATCGGCGAGTGATTTGCGTCATGGCGCCCTCTTTTCTTGAGTGATGATCAGGCGGGATTCCCCCGGCGGCCACAGTACCCAATCCGGTCATGCCACGTCCGCTCGAGCGGCGCCGGACGCAACTGCTCGAACCAGACGTCTGAGCCCGGGTCTGAGGGAGGGCGCTCTATCGGCAGTCGGGGCCGATTGGATTCTCAAGAGATCCGCAAATTTTGGGCCGCTCATTTGTTAAACCTTTGCATTGAGTGATAGATCTGGCCGTCGGTCTTGCACGGGCAGCCGAGGAGAGGGGATCTAGGGGTGGGACGGGTAGCTGGGAAGAGTTCGCGCGCGTCTGCACCGACGATCGCATGCACAATCGCGATCGTTCTCGCATTCTTCGTCGCGAGCGCATGCAGCGACGAGCAGGCGTCGCTCGATCCCGCCACCGCTGCCACTGAGTCCGCTGACACTGGCGCAGCACCACCGCCGGTCATCGACACTGTCGATCAAGATGCCCTGCGCGACGCGTCGACGGCGTTTGCCGCGGATCTCGCCGAGTTGCAGACCGTTGGCAGCACGTCGCTCGGTGCGGGCGGTGACGTCGAGGGGTTCTATCGGTCGTTCGCCGACGCCAGTCGTGAAGCGGCAGACCGCTATGGCGCGCTGCAAGTCCCATCGGAGGCCGACACCGTGCGCTCGCGTCTTGTGACGCTGCTCGACGAGCAAGCGACGGTGCTCGACACGATTGCAAATGGGGCCGCGACTGGTGAGGACGACACCCTCACAGCGCATCTCGAACGACTGACCGAACTGCTGGGCGACGTCTCCACGACGAACGCCGAGCTGTTGAGATCGATGGGAGTCGACGCGCCGAATTTCGGCGCGTAGGTACGGAATTCACGCGAAGGCAGCCGCAATCAGCGGTAGCTGGCAAAGCACGGGAGATTGACATGGCACGAAGCGAGCGCACAGGACCGACGAGGGCCACTGCCGCCTTCATCGCGGGCACGATGGTGATGACGGGGCTGGGCCTTCCGTTGACAGCACAGCAGGTGTACGCGGTGGCTGGTCCCGCCAACCCAGTGACGACTGTCCTCGCCGAGGGCATGGACTCGTTGCAGCAGGTGATCACCGTGGGCACAGCGTTGGAGGAGCTCGCTGATGCGATCCCGCTCACCGGCGTGTCGCCGACTTTGGCGGGCGGCCTGGACGTACTGCAATCGCTGCAAGGCACCCTCGGGCAACTGAAGAACGACGCCGAGTTTCTCGACGAGGTGCCGGCGGACATTGCCGACGAGTTGGAGGCGCTTGACGCGACGGTGGGCGGCGTCACCGCCACCTTCGGCTGTGCCGACGAGCCTTGCGGTGCGGGCCAGTCTCCCGTGACAGTGGTCGACAACGCCGGTGTGCTCACCATCACCCTGCCCCTCGCGCTGACGTACGACACGTCAGTTCCGCTGGTCTTCGAGAGCGACGTACTCGACCTCGGCGGCGATCCACTCGCCGTCCGGCTGTCAGCCAGCACGACCCTCTCGCTCACCTTCGACACCAACACGGCCGTCGCCGACCCGCCGCATGCGCTGCGCGTGGCGCCGTTCACCATCGCCGTCGGCGCGACGGTGGGCAAGCTGGTCGACGGCAGCATCGTGGCAAGCGGTCCGATCACAGCAGCGACGCGCATCGGCGTCGCCGACGCGGTGGCCACCCTGAACGGGCTATTGGTGAACGCCTCGTTCAGCGTCCCGTTCACCGACCCGGATGGAATCGGTGGCATCACCCGCGACGAGTGGGCCAACACCACGGCCGACGACCTCGTCGGAAACGTCAGTCGCACCGGCTCGGTGGCCGGAACGCTGTCCTTCGACACCAGCCTCACCGCCATCTCTCCCGACGTGGATCCCTTCCTCATCGGCGACACCGACCTCGCCAACGGCTACACGTTCATGCTGCCGACGCTGGGCGAGCTCGCGTTCTTCAACCTGATCTCGCCCGAGGCGATCATCGCCATGATTGGGCAGTCGGCTGCTGCTCTCGGGGGCGGCCAGGCGGTGGTCGACCTCGACCTTCCCCTGCTCGACGGCACGGTGCGCGAGATGGCTCGAGCCTCGCGCCCAATCCTCGACGTCGTCGACTCGCTCGGCGTCATCTGCGGCACGGAAGACGGGGCGGCGCCGGCGGGCAGTGTC
>JBBREA010000143.1:0-6835 GCA_038203385.1 Acidimicrobiales bacterium
GGGTATCGGGCCAGGGGTATCGGGCCAGGCTGTTGGGCTGGGTGTCGGCGCCCCCGGCGCTCCACGGCGAGGCCGCCGGTAGGGTGCCTTCATGGCGATTGATGTCACCGACGCGACCTTTGAAACAGACGTCATCGGGCGCTCCTCGCGCACTCCCGTTGTAGTCGACCTGTGGGCCCCGTGGTGTGGCCCGTGCGTCACGCTCGGCCCGATGATCGAGCGAGTGATCGACGAGACGAACGGTCAGGTCGTTCTCGTGAAAGTCAACGTCGACGAGAACCCTGCCGTTGCTCAGGCGTTCCAAGTGCAGTCGATCCCGGCAGTGTTTGCGGTCGTCGACGGGCGCGTGGTCGATCAGTTCATTGGTGCTCAGGGCGAGCCGATGATCCGCGAGTTCGTTGCTCGTCTGGTGCCGTCAGACGAGCAGATTGCGGTCACCGAACTGATCACTGCCGGCGACGAAGGCTCGCTGCGCGTCGCGCTACAGATCGAACCGGGAAACGAAGACGTCATCGTGGCGCTTGCCCAACTCTTGGTGGATCGCGGTGACAACGACGAAGCGCTCGCCTTGCTCGAGCGGATTCCCGAATCAGACCGTACTCGGCCGATTGCCGCGCAAGCACGGCTGGCCGGAGTGCCAGACGATGACCACGACGCAACGCTCACCGCATTGCTCGACCGCGTGAAGGACGACGACGAGGCGCGTCAGCAGTTCGTCGACATCCTGGAACTCATGGGCCAGCACGACCCCCGAACCGCCGCCTACCGCAAACAGCTGACCGCCCGCCTGTTCTGATCTCGCGGTAGCCTTCCCACACCGACTTCCTCCGACGTTGTCCGTGCGCGCTCGTCGCGCTGTCTCCGGAGGTGGTCATGCCACACGGCATCGAGTCACTCGCAACACTGCAACCCGTAGCCGAAGGTTCTCGGCCAGAGGTACCCCGACCACTCCCGCCCCGGCACGTCAGCGAGCGAATGCTCGCGTGGATGGCGTGGTTCGGTATTGCTCGAATGCTGGCACTGGTCGCGACCGTGTTGCTGGTTGGCGTCGGTGGGTACTGGCTGCTGCAGGCACCCCCTCCACCAGTCGAGGCGTCGCTACCGTTCGCAGCAACGACCACAACGGCAGGTCCCGACCTCGGTGTCGGCGAGGCGCCGGCTGCAGACCACGTTGCGGCCACCGGCGTGCCAACCGCCGCTCCTGCGCCCGTCGTCGTGCACGTGGCTGGAGCGGTGGCCGCTCCCGGCGTCTATCAGCTTCCTCCTGGATCCCGGGCGGTGAACGCGATCGATGCCGCCGGAGGGCCCGCGCCCGACGCTGCACTCGACGGGCTGAACCTCGCCGCACCCGTTGTCGACGGACAACGGGTCTACGTGCCGGTTATCGGAGAGCTCGACCCTGCAACCGTTTACAACGGGCCAACCGCTGCTGACTCGGGGGGTCTCGAAGGAGCATCGCCGACAGACGGCGCAGCGCAGCCACCAGTCGATTTGAATCGGGCCATGTCAGCGGAACTCGAGACCTTGCCAGGAGTGGGTCCGGCCACGGCGGCTGCGATCATCGACGATCGTCAGCGCAACGGGCCATTCGCCACGGTGGACGATCTGGATCGCGTGAGCGGAATCGGCCCTTCGACCCTGGCGAGGTTGCGAGACCTGGTGACGGTGTGAACCGGGCTACCCCAACAACGACTCACCCAGCGACAGAGCTGCGCCACCCAGCGCGATTCCCGCACCCGCCGCCACCGCAAGCGTCAGCCACAGCAGTTCTTTGCTGTACGTGGCCCATGTGGCGATGGGGGATCGTGTCGCCCGCCGTGATGCCACGAACCCGAGCAGCAACCAGAGCGGCACGCTTGCGAGCACCGCAAGCGCGTATCCATCGGAATCGGAAAACGGTGCGCCGGCAAGCAACAAACCCGGTGCTGCCGTCACGCCGCCAACGAGGCCGATCATCCCACTTGTGCGGCCGTCGCCGAGTTGCAGCGCCAACCAGGCGACTGCACCGATGACGATCATGGGTACCAACCCGAAGATTGGGCCGAGGCGCCGAATACGGCTGCGGTACCAGCGCGGGCCGTCGAACAGCGGCGCGCGCGAGCGCTCGCCGGTGCGGCGCGCGCTCTGGTCGTGGCGGGTCATCGTGTCGATTCGAACAGCCTACGCGGGCTCGTTCCGTGATTGGGGTCTTCCCCTTTCCGACCTCACGATGGCAGCGTTGGCTGCTGGGGTGGCCGTCGCTGCCCGAAGCGCCAACCCGGTGTCAGGTCTCGTTGTCGGTGCTGTGGTGGCCGTCGCAATCGCACCGTTCGACTTGGTGCCTCGCCGTGCAGCCGCAGTGCTGATCGTCGCCGGTGGATTTGCTGGGGGGCGGGGTGACGTCGCCTGGTCCCACTTGGCCCCGGATCACGTGGGCGCGTACGAGGGATGGATCCGCCTGGTAGACGACCCGGCTCCGTACCCCGGCTCGGTTCGAGTCATCGCTGAGGTCGAAGGACAGCGTTACGAGATGTGGATACGTGGCAGAGCGATGCGGGTGCGCGCATCAGAGTGGCGCGGAGGCGAGCGTCTCCGTGTGCTCGGGGAGCTCGGGGAGTTGTCGCCGCAACGGCAATCCCGGGTGTCCTGGCAGCACGTCGTCGGCGAACTTCGGTTGGAGTGGGTGAGCGATGTGGCGGCTGGCACACCCATGGATCGTGCCTCGAATCGAGTGAGAGCCACGATCGAGCGTGCGGGCGCAGTGTTGCCAGGCGATGACGGAGCGCTCTACCGCGGCTTGGTGGTTGGTGACGATCGCGACCAACCACGAGCGATGATCGATCGCTTTCGCGCCAGCGGACTGTCACACCTCACGGCGGTCTCCGGGCAGAACGTAGCGTTCGTGCTCGCTGCAGCCGGGCCTCTGCTGCGCCGGCTGCGTGCCGGTTGGCGCTGGGCGGCCACGGTTGCCCTGATTGCGTGGTTCGTGAGTCTCACCCGCTTCGAACCGTCGATCGTGCGTGCCGGAATGATGGCCGCACTGTCATCGACGGCGTTCGTCCTCGGCCGCGAGCGCACTCCGGCCAGGTTGTTGTGCCTGGCGGTGGTCATCCTCGTCTTGGTGGATCCACTGCTGGTGGGATCGATCGGCTTCTGGTTGTCGGTGGGTGCCACTGCGGGCGTCGCCGTGCTCGGACCGCGGCTTGCGTCCCGATTCTCGCGGCTCGGCCCGTTGGCTATGCCCCTCGGCATAACGCTGGGTGCACAGATGGGCGTCGTGATACCGGCGTTGCTCGTCTTCGGTCGGCTGCCGTTGGTGAGCATTCCAGCCAACCTCTTGGCAGTCCCCGTCGCAGGCGCTGTGATGCTGTATGGGTTGCCGGCGGGTTTGGTCGCCGGGCTCGTCCCACAGATTTCGCCGGTGGTGATGTTTCCTTGCCGCCTCGGCGTGCGCTGGGTGGACACGGTTGCGATGGTGGCGTCGAGAGCAGAACCTGGCGGCACAGCCACCCTTGCTGGGTGGGCGGTGCTTGGGTCGGTGCTGGCGTGGGTGGCGTTCTGGCCCAGCAGACTGCCTCCACCTGAGTGACGCGGCGACGGATCCGCTGGCTCTCCAGGTGGTGATCTCACGGCCTGCTGCTATGAATCGTTGCGATGGCTATCCACCTCGTCACCGGCGAAGACGAATCACTCCTTCGCACCGAAGCGCACGAACTGGTGAAGCACCTCGTCGGCGCGGGCGATCGCAGCTTGATGGTCGACGAATTCGACGATGACGACTACGAGCTACGCGAGGTCGCTGACGCAGCTCAGACCATGCCGTTTCTCACCGAGCAACGAGTCGTGGTGGCTCGGGGGGTCGGCCGGTTCAGTGCCGATGAGGTGGCACCCTTGGTGCTGTATCTCGCCAATCCGCTCGAATCCACTCATCTGGTGCTCGTCGGTGGCGGCGGTCGCATCGCGAAGAAGTTGACCGATGCGGTAGTCGGGGCGGGTGGTCACAAGGTGGATGCGAGTCCGCCGGCGCGTCCGAAAGATCGAGTGACCTGGGTGCGTACGCGCGCTGAGGAGCACGGGGTCCGGTTGGATGGGCAGGCGGCGGCCAGGATTGCCGAGCAACTCGGGGAGGACTCCGGCCGTCTCGACGGACTCCTGAAAGTCCTCACATCGACGTACGGCGAGGGTGTTCGTCTCACCACGTCGGACATCGAGCCATTTCTCGGCGATGGCGGTGGCGTGCCGCCGTGGGATCTCACCGATGCTCTCGATGCCGGACGGACCGCCAATGCAATCATGCTCATGCGGCGTATGGCGCACGGTGGCGGTCGCCATCCCCTGCAGATCATGGCGATCCTCCACAGCCATTACGCCAAGCTTGCTCGACTCGACGGGGTCGAAGCGACGTCTGAGGCCGCGGCCGCGGCGGCTCTGGGCATCAAGCCTGGGTTCCCCGCCAAGAAGGCGTACGACACGTATCGTCGTCTCGGCGGCGGGGCGGTGTCCAAAGCGATTGAGTTGCTGGCGAAAGCAGACCGGGATCTGCACGGCGACACCGGCCTCGAGGCGGAAGCCGTGATGGAAATCTTGGTGGCTCGCCTCAGCAAACTTGCCGGTCGGCGCTGACCCAGAAAACGAGTTCACCCGGAGGCGGTGCCTCCGGGTGAACAAAGAATCGTGACGCAGAATGTCGTTGTTGCAGCCTCAGGCTGCGGCGTTGACCTTGCGCATGAGACGTGACTTCTTGCGGGCTGCGGTGTTCTTGTGGATCACGCCGCGCCGGGCGGCTGTGTCGATGCGCTTGATGGCCGCCCGAACTGCATCTTCGTTGGTGTCTTCGCCGATGGTGTTCACGGCGGACTTCGTGCGGCGCTTGAGCTCGCTGCGGACAGCCTTGTTACGCTCGGCGGCCTTCGCATTGGTGAGGTTGCGCTTCTTCTGGCTCTTGATGTTCGCCACGGGGATGTCCCTCTTTCAGACTTTTTTTCAGACGTTCGTGATCACTGCGGATGTCGTGATCGACCGGGCAATGCTAGTTCCAAGACCGCGCCGCCCCAACCTGAGGTGAACCCTGAGTTCGAACCATGTGGTCGCCGCCCATTCTGTCGCCGACTGACGTCACCCCAACGTCGAAGTAGACCGCCGGTAGATTGGCGGCGCCATGGATCTGTCCCGCATCCGCAATTTCTCGATCATCGCCCACATCGACCACGGCAAGTCGACGTTGTCCGACCGAATTCTCGAGATCACCGGGGCAGTGCAGAAGCGAGACATGAAGGCGCAGTACCTCGACACGATGGATCTCGAGCGTGAGCGCGGCATCACCATCAAGGCCCAGAACGTTCGAGTCGACTGGAAGAACCACGTTTTTCATCTCATCGACACTCCGGGGCACGTGGACTTCGGTTACGAAGTCAGCCGCTCGCTGGCGGCGTGCGAGGGCGTCGTGCTCGTGGTCGACGCGGCGCAGGGCATCGAAGCGCAGACACTCGCCAACTGTTACCTGGCACTCGAGCACGACCTCGAGATCGTCGCGTGTCTGAACAAGATCGACCTCCCTGCTGCGGATCCCGACCGATACGCCATGGAGATCGAAAACGTCCTTGGCATTGCCGCCGAAGACATTCTGAAGATTTCCGCCAAGACCGGCGAAGGCATCCCCGAGTTGCTCGATGCAATCGCAGTCAAGATCCCGGCGCCGCAGGGCGACCCCGACGCGCCGCTTCAAGCGCTCATCTTCGACTCACAGTTCGACCAGTTCCGCGGCGTGATCTCGTCGATCCGCGTGATGAACGGCCGGTTGCAATCGGGGGCGAAGCTCACGTTCATGAACGCTGGGGCTGATCATGATGCCCTGGAAATCGGCGTCCGCAAGCCAGTTCCCACGCCAGTGAAAGAACTTGGTCCCGGCGAGGTCGGCTACCTCATCGCCGGCATCAAGGGCGTTGGCGACGCTCGGTCCGGTGAGACGGTCACCACCGCGCAAAAGGGCTCCACCGTTGCACTGTCGGGTTACCAAGACCCCAA
The DNA here is from genome assembly GCA_038203385.1 of Acidimicrobiales bacterium. Lineage (GTDB taxonomy): Bacteria > Actinomycetota > Acidimicrobiia > Acidimicrobiales > Ilumatobacteraceae > Ilumatobacter. Next base: position 6,004 of record JBBREA010000143.1, read on the forward strand.
GCCGATGGTGTTCTCGGGTCTGTTCCCGATCGACGGCGACGACTTCGAAAACATGCGGGAAGCTCTCGGCAAGCTGAAGTTGAACGATGCGTCGATCAGTTACGCACCCGAATCGTCGGGCGCGCTGGGCTTCGGTTTCCGCTGTGGCTTCCTCGGCCTCCTCCACATGGAGATCGTGAAAGAGCGGCTCGAGCGCGAGTTCGACCTGGCGCTCATCGCCACTGCACCGTCGGTGGAGTACCGAGTCACCTCGACCAACGGTGATGTGGTGGTGGTGTCCAACCCCGCCGACCTACCCATGGTGCAGAAGATCGATCGCATCGAAGAACCCATCTTCAAAGTCTCGATCATCACGCCAAAGGAGTACACCGGCTCCCTGATGGAGCTGTGCCAGACCCGGCGCGGTGAAATGAAGAAGATGGAGTACTTGTCGCCTGAGCGGGTGGAACTGGTCTACGACATTCCGCTCGGCGAAGTGGTCATCGACTTCTTCGACCAGCTCAAGTCCCGGAGCCAGGGATACGCCAGTCTCGACTACGAACCGGCCGGGTATCTGCCGGCCAATCTCGTCAAGGTCGACATCTTGCTCAACGGCGAGGTGGCCGACGCGTTCTCCACGATCGTGCACCGTGAGAAGGCGGAGGCCTACGGCCGTCGTATGGGCGAGAAACTGAAAGAACTCATTCCACGCCAGATGTTCGACGTCCCCATCCAGGCGGCCATCGGCGGCAAGGTGATCTCACGCGAGACGGTGAAGGCGAAGCGCAAGGACGTGCTCGCCAAGTGTTACGGCGGCGACATCACTCGCAAGCGCAAGCTGCTCGAGAAGCAG
>JBBREA010000144.1:0-6831 GCA_038203385.1 Acidimicrobiales bacterium
ACAGCGGCACAGCGCGTGCCCCGGTGGTGGGATCAGCGTCGCCGCCGACGTGGATCTGCTTGGTCTCGAAACCCCAGGAGTCGCTCATGCCGGCGCACCCTATCCAGCTAATCCCGACCAATCAACTCGCATTTCACCAAGACCTGACGTATGGGGTCAGACACCTCTCGGCAGACGTGACGAGAGGTGTCTGACCCCGTTCGTCAGGTTTGGGACTCGGGCTAGAGAAGGCCGAGTTCTTGCACGGCGTCTCGCTCGCCGACGAGCTCGGCTGCCGAAGCGTCGATCTTGGCTCGGCTGTAGGCATCGAGGTCGAGACCTTGCACGATCGACCATTCGCCGTTCGAGCAGACACACGGGAACGACGAGATGATGCCTTCGGGCACGCCATAGCTGCCATCTGACGGCACGCCCATCGACACCCAGTCACCTTCTGGGGTGCCGAGCGTCCACGAGCGGATGTGGTCGACGGCGGCGTTTGCCGCCGAAGCTGCCGACGAGGATCCTCGCGCCTTGATGATCGCGCCTCCACGGGTGGCGACGGTGGGGATGTAGCTGGCGTCGATCCATTCGGCGTCGCCGACAGCCTCCCAGGCGTTCTGGCCGTTGACTTCGCAGTGTGTGAGGTCGGGGTACTGCGTGTTGGAGTGGTTGCCCCAGATCGTCATCTTCTTGATGTCGTTGACCGTCACGCCGAGGCGCGCTGCGAGTTGGGACATGGCGCGGTTGTGGTCGAGTCGGGTCATTGCGGTGAACCGACGCTGGTCGAGATCGGCTGCGTTGCTCATGGCAATGAGTGCGTTCGTGTTGGCCGGGTTGCCGACGACGAGCACCTTCACATCTCGCTTGGCCGACCGCGACAACGCCTCACCTTGTGGCTTGAAGATGCCTCCATTGGCCGACAGCAGGTCGGCGCGGTCCATGCCGTCTTTGCGGGGCATGGCCCCCACGAGCAGTGCGACGTCGGCATCGCCGAAGGCCACATCAGCCGAATCGGTGCACACCACTTCGGTCAACAATGGGAACGCGCAGTCGTCGAGCTCCATCTTCACGCCTTCCAACGCTCCGAGCGCTGGGGTGATTTCCAGAAGCTGCAACGCGACCGGGGTGTCGGGGCCGAGCATCGAGCCGGAGGCAATGCGGAACAAGAGTGAGTAGCCGATCTGGCCGGCAGCCCCGGTTACAGCAACACGAACTGGTGACGTCATGATCACGAGCGTACGACCCGACCGTCAGAGTGGCCAAGCCCGGTGGACGCCCCCTCAGGACTTAGATGCCGGTCCAGTCCTGGGCAAGGTCCGCGTAGAACTCTTGGCCGTTCGGCTGCAGATGGATACCGTCGCCGTACAGACAGTTGTCGGTGCATTCGTTCGCCCGGACATCCCAGTCGATGAGCACGATATTGTCGTTGGGGCCGTCTCGATTTCGGATGATCTCGTTGTTCGCAGCGGTCCAAGCGCGGTTGGCATGGACGGTGTACAACAGCACGTTCGAGATCGCACTCAGCGGAGCCAGCACCGCGTTCAGCGTGTCTGCTTCGATCGGCCCGTTGGTGCCGAGATGCACCACCACCGCATCGGTCTCGTCCAGCAAGCCTTCGGCTTTGAGCGTTTCGAGGACTGGAACGGCGTTGGCCATCTGCAGGCCTTGCTCAGCGATGACGACGTAACCACGGGAACTGAGCAATTTCGCCGCTCCCTGCATGACGGAGTCTCCGATCGCGAGGATCTCGATCGGTTCCTTCGGCAACGTCGTGGTGGTTGTCGATGTCGTAGACGAAGTCGTCGTCGTCGAGGCCAACGGGTCGACCCCGCTGTCAGCCGGTGCGGCAACTGTGGTTTGGGTGGGTGGTGCAGTGGTTCCGGTTCCGAGAATTTCGTCGACGCCGAGGGTGAAATCGTCACCCTCGTCGAGGCTCTGTGCGATCTCGTTCTGCTGCAGGTCGGCGGTGCCCATGCGGATCACGCCAAACGCAAGCAGTGCCAGCGACAACGCCAGTGTGACAGCAATGATCTGCCGAGGTACCGGATCTCGCCGTCGTCGCAAGCTCACCCACCAGTTCGCGACCTCACGCTTACGAATTGGTGTCTCGATGTAGGTGTACGACAACTCGGTGATGACGAGCGTTGCCACCATCGCGACCCCGAACTGTGGCAGCGTCAACTTGTTCCCGGCCACCTCGCGGATGATCTGATAGATCGGCCAGTGGTACAGGTACAACCCGTACGAACGGGTGCCGACATAGGCGAACAATCGGTTGCCGAGCACCTTCCCAGCCAACGCGTACCGGTGCGTCACCCCGCCGATCACCATCAACGATGCGAGCCCGGTCACGAAGAACCCGCCGCGGAACAGCCACGGGTCGGCCCCGTCCGGGGTGAGGAAGCTGACCTTCCAGAACAGCAACCCAAGGATGACAACGCCAAGGATGGCGATGATGTCGAGTGTGCGTCCAGCGTTGCGTAGCGGGCCGCGCATAATGGCGACCGGACGCCAGAACATCGCAAAGGCGGCACCGAGGAGCAAACCGCCGGACCGAGTGATCGTCGACAAATAGAGAGCGTCTGCCTTGGAGATGCAACGGCCGCCCGCCTGCCAGTATGCCTCGGGTGTGAGTTCGCAGGTTCCTACCGGGCCGCTGTGAAAAAGCATCGCCATGACGACATTGACCACGACTGCAGAGATGAACAACACCAGCGCGGTCTTGGCCAACTTGCGGGTGCCGACGCGCAACAAGAACATCATCACAATCGGCCACAGCAGGTAGAACTGCTCTTCCACCGCCAGGCTCCACAGGTGCCGCAACGGGGCGAAATCACCGCTCGACGAGTATCCCTGGCCCACCCAGATCTGATACCAGTTCGAGCCGTAACCCAGTCCCGCAATCAGGTCGCCTCGGAGCTGGCCGAGCGTGCCGGGTTTGAAGAAGGCCGTATACGTGAGCAACAGAAAGAGCATGACGAACAGCGCTGGCAGCAGTCGCCTCGCCCGCCGAATCCAGAATCCGATCAGATCCACCCGGCCGGTGCGCTCGTGTTCGGCCATCAACAGCAAGGTGATCAGGTAGCCACTGATGACGAAGAACACTTCGACGCCCAAGAACCCGCCACTCAGCCAATCGCTGTTGGCGTGATAGACCATCACCGCAACCACGGCGAGCGCGCGCATGCCGTCGAGCCCTGGAAGGTAGGGCACGCTGCTCAGATGTTGGGCGGGCCTCCAAGACCTCGTTGCGGTGACGGTGTAATCAGCCATCGTCCCGCAAGTATCGCCGGTAGGGCAGCCATCCGGGCGTACCCCCAACGTTCGGGGTACAAGACCGACACCAGATCGACCGCATGATCGAAGCGGCGAGGCGCTAGGACCCAGTTGCCTCGAGACAGCGTTCAGATCTCAAATCAACATCTGATTCCGAGTTGGATTCGTCGAGCGCAAGGCGCGCAGAGCCCGAGTCGCCTTCAGGCGATGAGCGGCGAGGCGGAACGCAGCGATCGGCGAATCCGGCCGGAATCAGTGGCGGAAGTGGCGTTGGTGGGTGAAGACCATGGTGGCCCCCGCCTCATTAGCGGCTGCGATCGATTCGTCGTCACGCATGCTGCCGCCTGGCTGGATGAAGGCGGAGATTCCTGCTGCGACCGCAACGTCGAGGGTGTCGCGGAACGGAAAGAACGCGTCGCTGGCACACGCGCCGCCCAACGTCCTGCCCTGGGATCTCGTGGCCGCGATGCGTGCCGCGTCGACCCGATTCTGCTGGCCGGCCCCGATGCCGAACGATTGACCATCCTTTGCGAACACGATGGCATTGCTGCTCACCGCAGCGCACACCTGCCAGGCGAACGTCATGTCGGCCCACTGCGTGTCTGTGGGTTGTGCTTCGGTCACCACTGACCATGCCGAGCGGTCGAGCGACACCACGTCGGGTTGTTGCACGATGAAACCGCCATCGAGTGGCTTGAGGTCGAACGGCCATTCGGCTGGCGCCTCAGCGCTGATGACTCGCATGTTCTTCTTGGTCGCCAGTATCGACAGTGCGTCATCGTCGTAGCCCGGCGCAACCAACACCTCGGTGAATCCCTTCACGAGGGCTTCAGCCATGGCCGCCGTGACAGTGCGATTCGCAGCCACGATGCCACCGAATGCGCTCACCGGGTCGCAGGCGTCGGCTCGGACATACGCGTCAGCGACCGTGTCGGCTAGCGCGACGCCGCACGGGTTGGCGTGTTTCACGATGACCACCGCCGTGTCGTCGAAGCGGTTCACCAGGCGCCAAGCGGCCTCGGTGTCGTACAGGTTGAGATAGCTCAGAGCTTTCCCGCCGTGCAGGGTGAGAGAGTCCCACCAGCCGCTCGACCCGGCGAACCGGTAGCGCGCACCGAGTTGATGCGGATTCTCGCCGTAGCGCAGAACCTCCGCACGTTCGAGGGCGATGTGAATGGTTCTCGGCACCAGAGAAGGCTCTGGCTCGCTCTGATCGAACCACGTGACGATCGCAGCGTCGTACGCGGCGGTGTGAGCGAACGCGTCACGGGCGAGTCGGCGACGCGTGGCCAGTGACACCTCGCCGTCGGCCCGCAACTCATCGAGGAGCGGTTGGTAGTCGACGGGGTCGACGACGATCGCAACGTGTGCGTGATTCTTGGCTGAAGCGCGCACCATTGCCGGCCCACCGATGTCGATCAGTTCGATGCCTGGAGCGCTCGTGAACGGGTACAGATTCACGACGACGAGCGAGATCGGGCTGATGCCGTACTCGTGCATGTCGGCCTGGTGCTCGGGCTTCGTTGGGTCGGCCAGCAGCCCACCGTGGATCTTCGGGTGCAAGGTGACCACGCGGTGGTCGAGGATCGCCGGCACCCCGGTGAGGTCGGCAACGTCGGTGACGGGGACTCCGGTCGCGGCGATGGCTTTGGCGGTGCCGCCGCTCGACACGAGGTCCCACCCCAACTCATGGAGCGCTGTCGCGAACTCCACGATGCCGGTCTTGTCGTATACGGAAAGCAGGGCGGTAGGCACACGATGACGGTAGCCAGCGCGACCCAAGCGGCGCACGCCGAGGCTGCAGCTTGACGAAATGTCTCGTTCGACCTTCACAAGCGCACTACCGTGCGTCGTAGCGCACGAAGTCTGATCGAAGTATCCAGTCAGATCGAAGTATCAAGTCAGATCGAAGTATCCAGTCAGATCGAATCATCCAGGAGGAATACATGGACATCAGCAAGTTCAAGACGCACGATTGGCTCGTGATCGGGGGCGGCATCGGCATGCTCATCTTCGGGCTCTTCTTCGACTGGTGGAAGGTCGCAGGATTCGTCAGCGGCGCCAACGCGTTCGACTTCTTCTTCACAGGTACGGTGCCGTGGCTCTTGTTGATTGCAGCTGCGGTTGTCACTGTCTTGTTGTCAATGGAGAAGCTGGACTCGAAGTCACTTCCCTGGCCGCTCGTCATCGCCCTCGCAACGATCGTGGCGGCAGTGTTGCTGCTCATCCGCTTCTTGTTCAATCCTGGAGCGCCAGACGGCGTCGATCGAGGCATTGGGCTCATCCTCAGCTTCATCGCTGGTCTGGTCAGCGCCGCAGGGGGCGTCATGGGCTTCATGGCATCGGGCGGCACCATCGCCGACTTCGCCGACATGAACAAGATGAAGTCGGCGTTCGACAAGGGTGACAAGAGTGTTGACGGCGGCAACCCCATGCCGCCCCCTCCTCCCCCGCCCATGTGAGGCTGATACATCCGCCCCACGTTCGCGGAACGAGCCTCGCCATCGGCGAGGCTCGTTCCGCGTCCCGAGTGTTGCCGGGTCAGTCGGCTCGGATCGGCGCTTGCGATCGGCGTCGTGCTACACCCTGGCCCAGTCCACCGTGGCGACGGAGGGGTCATCGGGCAGATAGCGCACGGGGATGGTGGCGCCAGCCCAGGATCGGAGCTACTTCGGCGCGAGTCCTTACAGGGCGGCGACGATTTCTGCCATCAGGTCGCTTGCTTCCGTAGGGTTGAGGCCAACCTTGACCCCGGCTGCGGCGAGCGCGTCCATCTTGCCCTGCGCCGTGCCTTTGCCGCCCGACACGATGGCGCCAGCATGGCCCATCTTCTTGCCTTCCGGAGCGGTGACTCCGGCGATGTAGGCGCTCATCGGCTTGGTGACGTGGGCCTTGATGAACGCAGCCGCCTCTTCCTCTGCTGAACCGCCGATTTCGCCGATCATCATGATCGCATGCGTTTCGGGGTCGGCCTCGAACTCGGCCAAGCAGTCGATGAAGTTGGTTCCGGGCACCGGGTCGCCGCCGATGCCAACACAGGTGGACACGCCGATGCCCTTCTGTTTCAACTCGTACAGCGCTTGATACGTGAGCGTGCCCGAACGGCTGACGATGCCGACGTTGGGGCCGCTGGCCGACGGTTCGTGGGCGATTTCACCAGCGGTGATGCCGATGTTGCACTTGCCGGGGCTGATGATGCCGGGGCAGTTCGGGCCGAGCAACCGCGTGCCGGGAAAATCGTTGATGAGCGTGTTGTAGACCTTGGCCTCATCTTGGGCGGGGATGCCCTCGGTGATGCACACGATGAACGAAATGCCTGCGGCAGCGGCTTCGAGTATGGCGGCTGATGCGGCCTTGGGAGGCACGGCGACGAACGATGCGGTCGCGCCGGTGGCGGCAACAGCGTCGGCGACCGAATCGAAGATCGGGATACCTTCAACGTCTTGGCCGCCCTTCCCGGGCGTGACGCCGCCAACGATTTGGGTGCCGTAGGCCTGGTTGCGAAGACCGTGGTATTTGCCCTGGCCCCCGGTGAGTCCTTGCACGATGACTTTGGTGTCTGCGTTCACGAAA
>JBBREA010000145.1:0-6748 GCA_038203385.1 Acidimicrobiales bacterium
GCCATCGCGCACCGGTCCGGTCGTGCGGGTCTCGGCGGTGGACACCGATCGGTCTCGTATCGTGTCGGCGTCGGTCAGAGACATCCTCGTGACACCCGGCGCACGTGTGGCGCCCCGAGTGCGGCACCTTCTGCGCTCAGCCGCAACAGGTAGCCGTAGGCCGCCAGCAGATACTCGCGGCAGATACTCGCGGCAGATACTCGCGGCAGATACTCGCGATAGAGCTGGGGAGGCGCGGAGGCGTCACTGATACCTCGCACGATCGAGCACTTCGAACGCGAGAAAATTCGAGCAGACCAATCCGGTTGCGGTCGCGTTCCGAAGCAGTGGGCGGGGGATCACAGCCCTTGTGGTTCGTTCCACCGTCAATCGGGTAATAGCTCGATGTCATCAGACAACTGGCATGCAACTCTGCATGCGCCGTCATTTGGAGGAAACAATGAAGTTCACTCGACCATCCGCGAGAGCGGGAAAGCGGGCGGCCGTTGTAGGCGCCGCCCTTGCGTTAGTAGGCACCGCCGTTGCTGTCGGTGGACCAGGCGGCACGACTGCGTCCAGCCACCGGGAAGCTCCACTGATCGCAGGCGATCCCCGCGCCGACAACACCGACGTCTATGCGTTCGTCAGCCCTGACGACACCGACACGGTGACCTTGATCTCCAACTGGATTCCGTTCGAGGAGCCAAATGGCGGTCCGAACTTCTACCCGTGGGCCGACGACACTCGGTACAACATCAAGATCGACAACGACGGCGATGCATTGGAGGACATCACCTACACCTGGGTGTTCACGACGCAATTCGACGGTTCGACGTTCCTCTACAACAACGGTCCGGTCACGTCGCTCGACGACCCGAACCTGCTCTACTACCAGACGTACGACCTGATCGAGACGCGCTCGGTGGGCGGTGTGGCCGGAGTCCCAACCGTTCTCCTGAATGACGTCCGCGCGGCGCCGTCGCTGGTCGGCCCTGCGTCGATCCCGGACTATGCGCCGTTGGTTGATCAAGCCACGTACGACCTGTTCGCCGGGGAAGGGCAAACGTACGCCGGCCAGGCTGACGATCCGTTCTTCCTCGACTTGCGGGTGTTCGACCTGCTCTACGGCGGCGACCTCTCCGAGGTCGGCGAGGACACACTTGCCGGATACAACGTGAACACCGCGGCAATCCAGGTGCCCAAGGCGCTGCTCGCAGCGGCTGGCAGCCCGGACCTCAACCCGGTGATCGGTGTCTGGAGCACGACCGATCGTCGGTCGGTGCGCAACGCCGCCGGCGTGGGTCAAGGTGCGGTCGAATACACCCAGGTGTCTCGTCTCGGTAACCCGCTCGTCAACGAAGTCGTGTTGCCGCTCGCACTGAAAGACGCGTTCAATGGCCTCGCGCCAGCGGATGACGCGACTGTGGCCGGGGGTGCTGCCGTCGAAGCGGTGACGAACCCGATCCTGCCTGAGTTGATCGAAGCGATCTACGGCGTCCCGGCCCCCGAAGGCCCCCGCTACGACCTCCAGGAAATCTTCCTGCAGGGCGTCAGCAAGGCCAACTCCGGGCTCGGTGGAGACCCCGCCGTGGTGCTGAACGTCGACCTCAACGGACACAACCTGAATGCCGTCGCCAACACCACCACAATGGTGCAGCCGTCGGAACAGTTGCGTCTCAACATGAGTATCGCCCCGTCCGCCGAGCCGAATCGCCTGAGCCTGTTCGCCGGCCAGTTCGACGGCTTCCCGAACGGTCGCCGCCTCGTGGACGACGTCGTCGACATCGCAATCCAAACCGTCGAAGGTGCCGCTCAGTCGGGCGTGATCGTTGCAGCGCTCGCTGCCGGTGATGCCGTCGACCGTAACGACCGCGAGTTCAGCTCCACGTTCCCGTACCTGGCCCTGCCGCACGGCGACAGCGTCAACATTGGCACGGAGCGCTCACCGCGAGCCAGCGAGTTCGTCACCATCTCACCTGACCGGGTCCTCGAGACCCGCAGCGAGGGTAGCCAGATCGGCTACATCGGTGACAAGCCTGCAGCCGGTGCCACCGTCGTCGTGAAGGTCACCGGCGTTGGCAGTTCCATGGTTCCGGAAGACGCACAGGCAGTCGCGGTCAACGTCACACTGACGGAGAACGAGGGCCCAACCTTCGTCACTGCGTACAACTGCGACGTTGCCCGCCCCACGACCTCGAACGTCAACTCGTTCGAGATCACTGGTGGCACCTCCAACCTGGCGCTCGTGGGCATCAGCGCAGCCGGCACGATCTGCCTGTACACGCTGTCCGCAAGTCACCTCGTGGTCGACATCGGCGGGTACGTGCCTTCCACGTCGGGCGTCACCCCGGTCACCCCCGAGCGGATCATGGAAACACGTGAAGAGTTCGGACAAGCCGGCTACACCGGCACACAGCCGACTGCCGGATCGACCATTGTTCTCAACGTGGGCGCCAGCGCCCAGGTCGAGGACGGAGCAAAGGCCGTGTTCGTCAACATCACGTCCACCGGCTCGACCGCACCAGGCTTCGTCACCGTTTGGGACTGTGCGGGCCCACGCCCCACCGCCTCGACGCTGAACTATGAGCCGGGTGCAGTCATCCCGAACCTCGCCGTTGCCGAACTCAGCGCAACGGGGACGATCTGCCTGTACACCTTGTCGGCGACCGATCTGATCGTCGACCTCATGGGTGTGATTCCTGCGGACTCGATGTACATGCCAGCTGGACCACAGCGGATCTTCGAGACCCGCGAGGAGTTCGGGCAGGTCGGGTACACCGGCACCCAGCCTCGAGACGGACAGGTCCTCGAGGTCCAGGTCACGGGCGTCGGCAGCGCCAACGTCCCAGCTGGTACCACGGCCGCCTTCCTGAACATCACCACGACCAACGAGTCGGAAGTCGGGTTCATCACCGTGTGGCCATGTGGCATACAACAGCCCACCGCCTCGAACGGCAACTACCGTGGCTTGAACAAGTCCACCGCCCACCTCGTCGCCGCCAAGATCGGTGACAACGGCAAGGTGTGCATCTTCCTGAAGAACCCGGCCGACATCGTGGTCGACCTGGTTGGATACTTCCCGGGCCTCGGCCTGAGCTGACAACCCCCGCAGTTCGGTGGCCGCCCACGTCAATCGTGGGCGGCCACCGGCTCGCACCCCCGAAATCCCGATTCTGAAAGCTCGCATCTCGGAAAGATGGACATGAATTCGACAACCATGGAGCGCTCGGCTCGTGCCCCAGAAGCCAGTTCTCCCCGACGTCGCAACCGTCGTGTCGCCCTGATCGCCGGTGGCTCGGTGCTCGGCATCGCTCTCGTGGCGGCCGGCGCATTTGGCTTGCAGCGAGGCGACGCACCGACGCCAGCCACGGTTCCTGTCGTCGACGCTCGCCTGAGTGGCGGGGCGGGGCGCATTGGAGCCGGATCGATCGACGAGACAGTCGCTCAGTTGGAAGCGCGTGTCGAAGCATTCCCGAACGACGACGTCTCGCTTGCAACACTCGGCATCGCGTACGTCGATCAAGCTCGGATCACCGGCGACCCGACGCGGTACGGGCTGGCTGACGAGGTACTGGCGTCGTCTCTCGAGGCCAACGGTGACGACAACTACCTCGCATACGCCGGGCTGGCAGCGGTAGCAGCAGCCCGCCACGACTTCCCCACCGCGGAACGCCATGCTTTAAGTGGCCTGGAGATCAACCCTGCCAACGCCACGCTGTGGGGAGTGTTGAGTGACGCCCAAATCCAGCTCGGCAAATACGACGAAGGGTTTGCCTCCGTCGAGAAGATGGGTGACCTCGTGCCCGACATCGCCTCGATCACCCGAGCGGCCTACGCCGCGGAGCTGACCGGTGACAGCGACGGAGCCCGCCGACTCATGCAACGCGCACTCGACGACGCCTTCACCGGCGACGATCGCGCCTTTGCGCTGTTCCAGATCGGGGAACTGATACTCGGGAAAGGCAAACCGAACGAGGCCCTCCCCTATTTCCTCGACGCACTCGAGGCATCGCCCAACGACATCAGCGCGCTCTCCGGGAAGGCTCACGCGCTCGGCCAGGCCGGCCAGGTGCAGACTGCGGCCTCCAACTACGAACTCCTGCTGGAACGAGCACCGCTTGCAGATTTCATGATCGAGTTCGGCGAGTTCCTCGAAGGTCTCGGCAACGTGGACGATGCAAACACCTGGTACGACCGGGCTCGAGCCCAGATCGCCACGGACCGCGCCAACGGCGTTCGAACAGACGCTGGTCTGATTTTCTTCGAGGCGGATCACGGCGACCCCGACGAAGCGCTGGCGATGGCCGAAGCGGCAGTGGCAGATCGCCCGTTCTTCGAGCTGCACGAGGCACATGCCTGGGCGTTGTATCAGAACGATCGATTCGCCGACGCCGCCGCCGCAATCGAAGAGGCCGCCGCGTTGGGAATCCAGGACCCTGAACTCCACATTCGCGCCGCATTGATCCAGCATGCTCTCGGTGACACCGAAGCCGCAGAGATCGAAGTGGAAACAGCACTCAGCATCAACCCACTCGGCATCCCGTACCTGGCCGACGACGACGCCAGAATCCTCGACGAACTCCTCGCCAACCGCTGAGCCAGATTCCGGGTCACTCTCCAACACAGAGGATTGGCATCGCTGGTCGACATGGACGCGGGTTGACCTGTGTCGTTGAACGCAGTATCTCGGCTCTACCCTGTGACGGTGGACATAACGGCGCCGTGGGTGAAGTGAGCGAAGCTGAGCGGTGGGACGGCGATGCGTGGCAGGCGCTCGTGCAGTCGAGTGTGATCGACCCGCAACGGATCGCAGCGGTGAAAGCGAGCCGCCTGCTCGACTCGAAGCCTGACGAGTCGTTCGACCAGTTGGCACGCCTTGCCGCGGCTTTGCTCGGGGTTCCTTGGGTGTTCGTCACGCTGGTCGACGAGCATCGGTCGTTCTGGGTCAGTGCCGCCGGTGTCGACCTAGATCCTGAAACCGGGTTGTACGGCGAGAACCCCATAGAGGAATCGTTCTGCCAGTACGTGATCGGATCCGACAGCGCGGTCATCCTCGACGACGCTCGGCTCGATCCGCGAAGCGAGCGCAACCCTTCGATCGAATCAATGGGGGTCGTGGCGTGGGCAGGGTTCCCGTTGCGTTCGTCCGACGGTCATGTCGTGGGGACATTTTGCGGAGTCGATCGAGTAGCCCGGCAATGGTCTGGTGAGGACGTCACATTGCTTCATGCGTTCGCCGGCGCAGCAACGAGCCATCTGCAACTTCGTTCCGCCCTGGCGGTCGCCCATCAGTCGGCCCAGGAGCTGCTCATGGAAATGGAGCGGCGAGAAGTAATGGTGAGTCGGGCGACGATGCTCGCCCAACTCGCACAAGAGCTCAGCTCGGTCAGCACGGTCGATGAGGTAGCCCAGGTGGTCACCACGACCGGGCGCGACGTGCTCGGTGCTGCGTTTGCCAACATCGCCGTCGTCGACGAGGAACATCGGCACCTCGACGTCGTGCACTCGGCCACGTTGCCACTCGAGATGGCGGATCGGTACGCCCGAATCGTGCTCTCAGACGACGTCCCGTTGGCGCACGCCGTCACTCGCCGCGAAACCGTCCTCGTGCCCGACATCGAAGCGGTCAGGCATCGATACCCGCATGCGGTCGACGACACCTTGGCTGCCGGTTTGGAGGCCACGGCGTCGATCCCGTTGTTCCGAGCGGACCGCTCGGTGGCGGGTGCGGTGGGGGTCGGCTGGAGCGGCCCGATGGTATTCACTCCGATTCTTCGTTCGCTGATGACGACAGTGTCGGAAATGTGCGCCCAAGCCCTCGATCGCAGCCAGGTGGGGGATGCTCGCACACAGTTCGTCCGGTCGCTCCAGTACGCCCTGCTCTCGAGCACCCGCCTGCGTCCCGGTCTCGAGATCGCCGCCGAGTACGTCGCTGCGAACAACGCGCTCGGTTTCGGCGGCGACTGGTACGACTTCGTCCACATCTCACCAACTCGCACCGCGATCGTCGTCGGCGATATCTGCGGCCACGGCATCGAAGCCGCAGCTCGCATGACGCAGATCCGCGGTGCGATCAACGCACTCGTGTCGATCAACTCGAACCATCTCGGACGAATCTTCGATCGCGCCGAGCAACAACTCGACCTGAGCACCAACGGATTCGTGGCGACGTTGAGCGTGCACGTCATCGACACCGACACCGACACCATCAGTTATGTCTCCGCAGGCCATCCACCCGCACTCCTGGTCGACGAAGCCGGAAACACCACACTGCTGGAAGGTGGGCGGCGCCCGGTCCTCGGCGTCGGCGGGCCGGCACCCAAGACAGCACGAGCGAGCTTCGGTGCAGGATCGATCCTGGTCGCCTACACCGATGGCCTCGTCGAGCAAGAGCGTGACTTCGACCACGGCATTCGGCAACTCAGCGAGCGCGTGCGGTCAGCGCGATCCCAGTCCGCCCGTGGAATCTCTGACGCAGTTGCCAGCACCGTCTCGGTCAACGCCCCCGACGACATTGCCTACGTCGTGATCCGCCGGGTGTGAACAAGCCGATCAGCTCGGCCGTCACCGCGCCGGCCAGCCCGCAATCTCTGCCGCTGTCGGAGGGTCGGCCCCGGCCCGTTGACATGCCAGAGCGCTGGCCGCCACCGCATCGTTCACGATGCTGACGAGATGGTCGAGCGTCAGCAGTCCACCGCCGAGTGTCCATCCCCGGGCGTCCGCTGACGCAACGAAACCCCCGCAGAACGTGTCGCCGGCGCCCACGGTG
>JBBREA010000146.1:0-6705 GCA_038203385.1 Acidimicrobiales bacterium
CGACGATCTTCGGCGTAGCCCTTCTGATCTTGCTCGACCTGCCACGGAATCCGGATCGACGATCCACGATCGGAGACGCCGTAGCTGAACTTGTTCCACGGAGCGGTCTCGTGCGCACCGGTCAGGCGATCCTTGATGCCGTCTCCGTAGTTGTTCACCAGCTCGAGGAAGTTGCTGCCGATGGCTTCGCAAGCGTCGATGACGGCGCTGTAGCTCTCACGCATGGCGATGGTGGAGAAGTTGGTGTGGCAGCCGGCGCCGTTCCAGTCGCCCTTTTCGGGCTTGGCGGCGAAGCTGATGACCACGTCGTAGTCCTCGGCGATGCGGTGCAGCAACCAGCGCGCGACGTTCATGTGGTCGCCCACTTGGGTGACGCCGGCCGGGCCGATTTGGAACTCCCACTGGCCGGGCATGACTTCGGGGTTGGTGCCCGAGATCTTCAAGCCAGCATCGAGACACGCCTGCGTGTGCTCTTCGACGATGTCACGGCCGACGATACGGCCGGTGCCGACGCCGCAGTAGTACGGGCCCTGCGGGCCGGGGTAGCCACCGCCGACTGGAAACCCGAGTGCGGTGCCGTCGGCGCGGAGCATGGTGTATTCCTGCTCGAGGCCGAACCACATGTCGTCTGCGGCGTACTTCTTCGCTGCGGAGCGTGCGGCGGCGCGGGTGTTGGTGGGATGCGGCTTGCCGTTCACCAGGTTGACCTCGCACATGACGAGCACGTTGGATCCGCCACGGATTGGGTCGGGGCACACGAACACCGGCTTGAGGACGCAGTCGGACTTGTCGCCGGTGGCCTGGTTCGTTGACGAACCGTCGAAACTCCAGATGCCCGGCTGAGTGCCGTCGGGGATGATCTTGGTCTTGCTGCGGAGCAGAGGGGTGGGCTCTGTGCCATCGAGCCAGATGTATTCAGCTTGGTACGCCACGAATGGGTCCTTCCACAAGAAAGTAGGTAGGGGATTGCGTTGTTAGGGGCGACGGCACGATGTCAGTCAGTGGTTACTCAGCCATGTTCAAATTGTGAACTGTGTATGAACTACCGAGGCGTCGGTGTTGCGCAGTGTTGCCGTACGGTGTGGCGGTGGTTGCTTGGGTGAGAGGGGCCGTACTCGTCGGTGTGTGCTGTGGTTGCGCGTCGGTCGTTGACGACACGTCACCGACCACTCTTGCGCCGTCCGCAGTGCCACCGGCGACCGAACTGGCAGCGAGCCAGATCTCGGCCAGCACGGTCGCCGCTCCGGCGATTCCCGATCCCTGTGATCCGGTCGCGATCGAGGTGCAGGCGGTGGATCCCGGCACCGACGCAGATCAGGTGATCGATCTGGTCAATCGATCTGATGAGGCATGTGAAGTCGATGTCAGCAGTTCGCCCGACGCCTCCGAAGACTTGGAACCGAACGTGGTGTTGGGGCCCGGTGAGGTCGCTCACCTGTGGATTTCCAAGGTTCCGGCTTGTGAGGACCGAGCAGCGGATCCCGCAACCGAGCTCGACCTTCGAATCAACGGGGTGAGTCGATTCGTTCCGCTGACGTTTGCACCGCACTGCAATGTCGAACTGTGGGCGTTCTTCACCGATTGAATCTGTGCGCGAATCGTCGAACGGTGCGCGCAGAAATGTCACAATTGCGCGGCACTGTGTGTTCACCTCGTCGGTCGTCCAACGCGAATTTGCGGCAGACCGGAATGTGGTGGTCCGCCTTGCCCGCATGTGCGCGCAGTCGACCGGCGAGGTGAATACCTGACGGCACCAGGCGTGAACGAAGGGACGGATTCATGTTGGTACTGGTAGCAGGCGGAGACGTGAATCAAGTGGCGCCCGAAGCAGAGCCCACCACGATCGCCGGCGAGCTGGTCATTCCTCTTGAATCCTGTCGCTGTGCTGCCCCGTGTCGGTGTCGGCGGTCTTGGTTCGGTATCGCCAGCGGGGGCGCCACGCCCACCGCCGTCGTCGCCGACCGGGCTGGCGTGGAGCCGACCGATTTGCGCCTGGTCGTCGCCAAGCACCTCAAACGCCTGACCGGGCCACATGAGCTCGACATGGAGATCGATCGCCACGTTGACGCCGTGCTCGATCAGTTGGGCGCGATCACCCAACGCTTTCCCGACGGTGCAGCGCTGGCCCGCGTGGGCGACCACGTCACCGAGGTGAAAGGTCGTACGTCCGTTTGAACTGTTCGGCCTGAACTCTTTCGCTGAACTATGTGGTTTTCACGGATGCGCCAAGAGCGGCGATCGAGTACAAATCGCTGTTATGGGAACTATTCGTCACCGCACTCGCTCGGAAACGTTCGACTCGGCATGGCGGGCGCGAATTGGCGCCTTGTTGGCCGCCGTCCTGATGCTTTTCGGCACCATGGTGTGGCCGGGCGGCACACCGTCAACTGCCTCGACCACCCCGGCCATGGTTCCGCTGGTGCCGGCTCGGCTCTTGGAGACCAGGTCCGGTCCGGGCCTGACCACGATCGACGGTGTCGGGCTCGGGGCCGGCAGGGTTGACGGCGGCGGCACGATCTCCGTCAAGGTCGCCGGTCGCCACGGCATTCCCGCCAGCGCAAAGGCGGTGATGCTGAACGTCACAGCGGTGTTCCCGGTTGGCCCGGGCTTTCTGACCGTGTTCCCATGTGGTGCGGATCGACCCGGCACGTCGTCGGTGAACTACCAAGCCGGGCAAGCGGTTGCCAACGCGGCGTTGGCCAAGCTGGGCACTGGCGGCGAGGTCTGTGTCTACACGTTGACGGCGACCGACATCGTGGTCGACGTCACGGCGTATGTGCCCGACGGTGGCAGCGTGAATCCCATCGTCCCGGGCCGATTGCTCGAGACCCGTACCGGCCCTGACGCGAAAACCGTGGATGGTCAAGGACTGACCGGCCAGCGGGTCGCAGCGAACTCGATCGTCGAAGTGAAAGTGACGGACCGTCATGGAATCCCAGCCGATGCGTCGTCTGTGATGCTGAACATCACCGCTGTCTTCCCGGATGGCCCTGGATTCTTGACCGCGTTCCCGTGCGGACAAGACCGCCCGACGACGTCGACGGTGAACTATGGCGCCAGCCAGGTGGTCGCTAACACCGCCCTCGCGAAGGTCGGTGCGGGCGGGAAGGTGTGTATCTACTCGTTGGTCGCCAGCGACGTGCTCGCTGACGTCACCGGCTATGCGCCGAACGGCTCCACCTTGTTCACGCTCACACCGGGTCGTCTTCTCGACACCCGCAGCGGCGCCGATGCGCCAACGGTCGACGGACAAGACAAGGGCGGCGGACTCGTCGGTGCGGATCAGACTGTCACGGTCAAGGTGACCGGGCGGCATGGAATTCCGAATGACGCCACGGCGGTCATGCTCAACGTCACCGCAGTGTTTCCCGATCGCCCCGGCTTCTTGACCGTGTACCCGTGCGGTGAAGCCCGGCCCACCACATCCACGCTGAACTACGGCCCCAATCAAGTGGTGCCCAATGCTGCACTGGCCAAGGTCGGTGCCGACGGCAAGGTGTGCATCTACTCCCTCGGCGCCACCCACGTCATCGCCGATGTGTCTGGCTTCGTTCCCGGGCCCTCCGGGCAAGGCCCCACCACCACGTTGCCCGGCGGGGGAACCACCACGACGCAACCAGGCGGCGGCACCACGACGACAACGGTGCCGCAGGCCGGGGGGCTCGGCACGTTCCTGAACGTGGGGTTCTTCGGGCAACAGCTCGCCGCCGGGGCAGATGGACGGATGCATATCGCTTTCGAAGACGGTGCGGCGCAGCGGGCCAAGTACGGCAGCTGCACCGCCAACTGTGATGACGCCAACAACTGGAACGTGGTGGAGCTGTTGAACCTTGCAACGTTGGCCAACAACATCACGATCGGTACATCAGGTCTGGGCGTCGATGACACCGGCCGCGTGCATCTCTTGATGGAAGGAGTGGAAAGTCCAGGGGGCGGTGGCATCGAGTTGATGTATGCCACCTGCGCGAGCAACTGCTCGGTCAAGGCAAGCTGGTCGTTCGTTGATCTGTCGGGGTTCACCGACGGCGCCACCACGATCAGCACCAACAAGACGTTCATGGTGGAACCGTCAGGGAAGGTGTCGTTCCTGTCGTCTGGGCCTGGCAACTACTACGAGTGCTCTGCGACGTGTTCGAACCTGGCGAGCTGGACGTACGGTGGGATTTTCAACGAGATCCCGCTGAACGCCGTGGTCGACGGCGACGGGGTGACGCATGCGTTCCTCAATTCTGGAACCGACGCCGGCGGCAACACGCTGCTGCAGTACACCAGTTGTGAGGCGAACTGCACGGTGGTCGGCAACTGGTTGATCTCCAACCTCGGGTTCCTGAAGCGGGCCGACCTGTTCACGGTCACCTTGGATGTTGCCCCGAGTGGTCGCCTGTACCTCGGGTTCCAGCAGGGTGTGCTGTCGTTCGCGGACCCGAACAACGGCAGATACACGGTGAACAGCTGCGATCCGGCCGCGACCAACTGCTTCGATCTCAATGCATGGTCCAACTTTGCGATCGGGGCGGTGGATGAGGGTGACGACGGCGGGTTCATCTACACGGCGGGCGACGCCGTCTACCTGGCAACCGTCGACGAGCGCAACATCAACCTGTGGTCATGCGCATCAAACTGCTCGACGTCGGCGCCGTGGACCGGTCCGGAGGTGCTTGACACGAACGACAGCATCAACGCTGCGGTCGATCCCACGATCGGCAGTGGCTGCCAAGGCTTCGCCGAGTCGGCGACGTTCTGGCCGAAGCGACCGGTGATTGCGGTCGGGTCGCAGGGGCTGGTGATGGTGCACAATCCATCAGCGATCGTGAAATGCCCCTTCAACCCGTCTCCCGGCAGCGGCCCTCCAATCGGCCGAATTTTCTCGGACTTCTAGCTCAGCGCTGAAATGCTGCTGCGGTGTCATCGTCATGGTGACGATTACCCGTGAGGTCATGTCTTGGGTCAGCCTTCGATGGCGATGGTCCGTACCGCGGTGGCGTGGATCACCGCTTCTTCGGGGCTGAGCGTTTCGCCGAGCTCCACGATGAACGCCACGGACCCGTCAGGCTCCAGCTCACGGCGGGCCCACGTGGCGGCGATACCGGTGTACGTGCCGCCAGTTATTTCGCCGAGCGGGAGGCCCGAGAGTTCGGCGTAGCGAGCCCGGATCCGCCCGTCTCGGCCGGTTGAAGGGCTGATGACGTACAGGTCTTGGTGATACCAGATGGCGATATCGGGTCGGAGTTGGGAGATGAAGTTGACCATCGCCTGGGTCTCTGGCTCGCTCGCCGGGGCGACCCCGGCGTACTGGCCGTCGCCCGGCTGGCCGAGCGAGCCCCAGTTGTACGGGAAGTTCCTGTTCAGGTCGACCTGATTGGCATTCTGACGATCGAGAATGGCTTGACCGTCAGGATTCATCGACTCGACCGTCCAGAGTTCCACACCTGCCGGCGCCGGTTCAGCTCGGAGCTGGCTGACGATGGCAACGCCGGCGTCTTCGTTGCCGTGGATCACTCCGATCACCAGCACCCTTCGACCGCCGAGTTCCCCAGATCGTTGGGCGATGATCGGGCGGCCCTCGATCGAGTACCCGATCTCGATCGACGATGCGGAGAGGTCGAGCGGCACGAACGGAATCACCGGGGGCGGTGGCACGGTCGGAACCGGCGACGGGTTGGGTGGGGCGGGCGGGACGGTGACGGGCAACGTTGCGACAACGGCGGTTGTGGTCGTCGAGCTCGTCGTTGACGACGAGGTCGACGTAGAGGTCAACGCTGGCGACGAGGTCGTCGTGCTGGACGTCGAGGCCGGCACGGTGCTCGTGGTCGTTGTGCTGGTGCTGGTCGATGCAGATGTTGTAACGGTGGTAGTTGCCGCAACGCTGGCGAGAACCTCGGTCTCGGAAGACAGCTCAGCGTCTGACGAGCAACCCGTGGCCGAGGCCAATAGCCCAACCAACAACCATCGACGTCCGCGCTGCACCCAAGAAGTCTGCCCGAATACCGCGCCGTGTCACGTTCTGTAGTGACTGGCGCCGCCAGAGAACGCGACGCGGCTCGGGGTTTACTCGTCGTTGTCGCTGTTGGTGCGCATGGGGAGTTTGGTGTGCCATTGGCCGGTGGCGGCCCGCAGGGCTGCTGCGACAGCGGGCGCTGTGGGGACGAGGCCGATTTCTCCAACGCCCTTGATGCCGTACGGCGACCTGGGCTGCGGGACCTCGACGATGCGCACGTCCATCTCTGGTACGTCTTTCGCTCGCAGAATGCCGAGGGAACGCAGCGTCATGTTGGTGGGGAAACCAGTCTCGGGGTCGGTGGGGAAGTCTTCGCTGAGGGCGTACCCCAGCCCCATGTGCACCGAGCCTTGGATCTGTCCCTCCACCAGTTGCGGGTTGACCGCCCGGCCGACGTCGTGAACGGCGACGACCTTTTCGATCTTCCCCGTCCCTGGTTCCGCGATGATCATCTGCGCTGCGAATGAGAAGCACGAATGAATGGTGGGGTTGAGGTTGGTCGGGTCGCCGAGTTTCTGTGTCCAGTCGATCAACCATTCGCCGTGGTGGTCCACATCGGGTGTGCAATCAGCGGCCAGCGCTGCTGCGCAGGCCCGTTGTACCGAACCGGCGGTCATCAACGTGCCTCGCGAGCCGGTGGTCTGGCCGAAGCCGAGGTCGCGAGTGGTGTCGACGATGACGTCGATGCGGTCTGGGCTGATGCCGAG
>JBBREA010000147.1:0-6485 GCA_038203385.1 Acidimicrobiales bacterium
TCGAATTGGAACTCACGGTAGATGCGCTCGCACAACGACTGCGCCGACGCGACGATGGATTGCCCGGGCGCAAACGAGGGGTATGCGAACTCTCGGAGCGCTCCGCCCAGACTGGCCAGATCCACGAAGGTGCTCTTCGACCGAAACATCGATACGTCCATTGCAGTAGGGCCGGTGAGACCGTCGAGCAATTGGACCACCGATTCCCAGGGGGTGCCGTCGACTGGCATGGGACGCGTGGTCACCTCGACGACGCTCGTTGCCTCGACGACCATGTCGCCGTGGGGCTGGTGCAGACCGAACTGAGTGACGATGTTGCCGAACATGTCGATGAACGTGTCGCCACCCGATGCCATCGGGACGAGTTCGACGTGAGCTTCAAGCACCTTCTGCCACTCGGTCGCCCGCGGGATCAGGTTGACGATGGTGTACCCGTCTGTCATGGTGGCGCTGTAGTGGTAAGCGGTGCGATGCGACACGCGATACGAGCGGGTACTCATGCGGAGCGTCCAGTAGCGCTGAGTACGACCGGGTTGACCGGTGTGGAAAACCAGCGGCTGACCACTCGTTCACCGGCGTCGTCGATTAGGGCACGAAGCATCGGCACCATGTCTTCGACCGGGAGTTCGAGCGCGCGTTTGGCGTGGCGAATGAAGTCCCCACCGACTGACCACTCACCGTCGGCGGCGTGTTCGGCGAGCCGTTCGATGCAGGCTGCGAGCGAGCGCGGATTCGACGCGTCGCGCACCAACAACACCAGGGCGAGGTCGATCTCCACGTCGCTGCGGTGCCTTCGTCGGTAGGCGACCAGGCTCTCGTTGACGGCGAGCAACACCTCGGTGGCCGTTGCATCCACCTCGTCGGTATGGCGCTGGACTCCCTGGTGCCAATGATCTGGGTCACGCAACCCGAGCGTTCCCTCGATGAGATCGAGAACCACCAAACAGCGCTCGAGTCGCCGCCCGGTGTCTCCGATTCGCCACGCTGGGCCGCGTACCGTGCTCTCCTGCCACAACCCGGCGAGGGCGGCGAAGTCAGCCAGCACGGCATCGAGATCGTCGACCACGGTGAGGTGCTGCTGGAGCGCAGACCGGAGTTCAGCCAGGTGCGAAAGGATGCGGCCAGCAGTGACAGAGAGAAACTCGCGAACCGTGGTCGCCTCGGTGAGCAGTGATCCAATCTCACGAGCTACTGCGTCACCGACGATCGACAGTTCTTCGCGCAACATGTCTGCGGTGGGGTGAGCTACCGGTTCCACCTCGTACTGACGGCGAACCGCCGAGGTGACGAGGCGCATCCGCACCGTCCATGCCCCATCGTGCAGACCGAGAAGGCCGGGGTCCTGTTCCATTCGACCGGTGATCACGCGCATCGTGCGCGCCATGGCTTCGGCGCGTTCGGCGGCGCGATTGGTCCAGTACAGCGCATCGGCAGCGCGGGTCGGCACCGAGCGACCGAAGTCGACTTGGGGCAAGCGCGGGCCCACCATTGGCGCCGTCGTGTGGCCCAACACCCACACATCCTTTGCCGTGCAAGCGGTGGGAAGCGACGGGTCGTCGCCGGGGGCGAGCACGCGGGCCGTGCCACCAGGCAGCACCTGCACGGACCGGCCGTCGTGCACTGCGAACATGCGCATCACCACGGATGCCTCGTGGAGCTCGGCGGACACCGAACCGGGAGCGAGCGGCACCTTCGCCAGATCTCGCAGCGGCGAGTCGAGCATGGGGAGAGCCTGTTCCATCGGGGCCAGTCGATCGATCGCAGCCGCGATGTAGCCCCTCACTTCCGGAGCTTCCAACACCCCGGCACCGTGCGCATTGGCCAGGCTGACGCCGTTCGCCCGTTCGGCTTGCAGCAGCCCTGGCACGCCGATCGAACCGCGCGATGCCACTGCGAGCGGGTCGAGGTAGGGGTCTTCCAGTCGGCGGTACAACACGTCGACCGGTTCGAGCCCGTCGAGCGTGCGCAGCCACACGCGCCGCTGTCTCACCACGAGGTCGGCACCTTCAACCAAGTTGATGCCCAGTTGTACGGCGAGAAACGAGTGGTCGACGTACGACGGGTGGTCGAGCCCGCCCGAAAACAGCACGATGCGTGGGCTCTCGGTGAGCGAGGTGGCAGCGAGCCCGCGACGTAAGGTCGCAGGAAACCGGGCCAGGCTGGCCACGGGCGCTGCCTGCATCACCTCCGGCAGCACGCGAGAGATCACAGACCGATCGAGGAGTGCGTAGCCGACTCCGGGCGGCGCGTCGGTGAGGTCGTCGACCACCCACCAGGTGCCGTCGGCACCGACGGCCAGATCCACTGCGTACGTGGTGAGCCACCGACGCGGCTCGGAACCAACGGCGTTGATCCGATATCGGTGCGTGGCCGCGAGCGCCTCGGCTGGCACGACTCGCTCGCTCACCAGTGTGCGCTGCCCGTAGAGGTCGGTCAGCACCAGTTCGAGGGCTTGCATTCGTTCGGCGATCGCCAACGACAACCATCGAAACAGTGCTGTGTTCAGCACCACTGGGATGGGGTCCACCCGCCACGGTCGACTCTCTACGGTCGCCAGGCGACCGTCGGCGCGAACCGGAAGATCGTGCACGAGGTGACCGGCGCCCTCGGCAGCAAGCAGCCGATCGGCGCGAGCCTGACGGTCAACGAGCAGCGACGCGTCGACCAAGCGACGTTGCAGGTCGTCAGGCGGGTCGAACACCAAGTTGCTCACCGGTCTCGCGCCACCAATGCCCATTCGTTCTGCCACGACTGCTTAGAGGACTGAACCGACATACGTGTCGTGAATGGCACCTGCGAGCTCCGCGATCGCACCCTGCAATTGTTCCATGGATTGATCGAGTCCGGCACCAGCGGTGACATCGGGATTGGATGCGGCCAGCATACGCTCGGCGGCATCGAGTGACGGCTCGATGCGTTCGGCGTTCGGCAGGAGAAACACGAGCACGCGAATCTCGTCGAAGCAACCCTGGACCGAACGGGGAAACGCTGAATAGGACAAGAGAAACTGCACCACGGTGAGGCCGTCGATCGGGCCACGCACCGCTTGCTGGTACATCTGCAATGCCGAGATCGAGCGGAGGATGCTCATCCACCGCACCTCGTCGATGACGAGATGCTCACGTTCGCCTGCCATGCGCTGAGCTGCTTCGGTGGCCAGAATGCTCGCTGCCGCAACACCGAGCACGCGGGTGGTCATGTCGGCGCGTTCGATCAGACGGCCGAGGCGCATGACGTGGTACGCCTGCGACCGCGTCATCGTCGACTCGGTGGTGCCGTCGAGACGACGACTGAACTCCACGACACGCTGCAGAAAGCGGTCGCGGAGTTGACGTTCGACCGCTCCGGTACACGTGGCAGCGACGTACTGGCTGAGCTGATTCATGGTCTGCCAGGCCTCGCGGGGCAGCACCTCACGCGTGGTGCGCAGGTTCGACCTGGCGGCCGTGACCGCCGAAAGAATACTGGATGGGTTGGAGCTGTCGCAGATCATGAACGCCAACACTTCGCGCTCACCGGTAGATCCATCAGCGATGTCTACGCGCTTGTCTGAGCCGGCGAGCGCCGCCAACGGTTCCCAACTCAGCATCTCCGGGCTGTCGTAGTCGACCACCAGATCGTTGTAGGCGCGCACGACGCGGGCGGTGTCTTCCGCGCGTTCGAGGTAGCGCGCTCCCCAGTACAGCCGATCGGCGGTGCGAGCGAGCAACACCGTCATTGCGAATCCACCGGTTGTGTCTGGCTCTGCGATTGGCTCTGCGATTGGCTCGCCCCACCCGACTGCCCGCCCGACTGTCCGAGTGACGAACCCTGCGACTGGGATTGGCTCTGCGACTGGCTGAGTGGCGCGTATTCACCATCGATGATCCAGGTGTCTTTGCTGCCTCCGCCCTGAGACGAGTTCACCACGAGCGAGCCTTTCGGCAGCGCCACCCGAGTGAGCCCTCCCGGTGTTACATAGCTGTACTCGCCGGTGAGGATGAAAGGCCGAAGGTCCACATGGCGCGGCTCGAGGCCACCCTCGACCAAAGTCGGCACCGTCGACAATGACAGGATCGGTTGCGCAACGAAGCCGCGCGGGTTGGCGATGATCGCCGCTGCAGCTTCGTCGAGTTGCTCTTGGGTGGCGTGGCTACCGATGACGATGCCGTAGCCGCCGCTCTCGTTCGCTGGCTTCACCACGAGATCGCCGATGTTGTCGAGCACGAACTTGCGCTCGTCGTCGTACATGGTGCGGTAGGTGGGAACGTTGGCGAGCAGTGGTTCTTCGTCGAGGTAGTAGCGAATGATGTCGGGCACCCACGCGTAGACGACTTTGTCGTCGGCGACCCCTGCACCAGGGGCGTTCGCCAAGCCGACGTTGCCAGCCCTCCACGCCCGCATGAGACCGGGCACGCCGAGCATCGAGTCGGGCAGGAAGACCTCCGGATCGAGGAACAAGTCGTCGATGCGCCGGTAGATCACGTGCACTCGTTCCGGGCCACGAATGGTCTTCATGTAGACGCACTCGTCGGTGTCGACGAACAAGTCGGCGCCCTCGACGAGATCGGCGCCCATGCGCTCGGCAAGGAACGAATGCTCAAAGTACGCCGAGTTGAAGATGCCCGGAGTGAGCACGGCCACGCGCGGTTCGGTGATTCCTTCGGGCGCCAGCGACGTGAGGAGGCGGTTCAACTCGTCGGTGTAGCCGTCGACCGGCCGAATGCGTTGACGCTCGAAGAGTTCACCAAACGCCCGCTTGGCCACGCCGCGATTCTCGATGACGTAACTCACACCCGACGGCACCCTGAGGTTGTCTTCGAGCACATACATCTGGCCGTTGTCGTCACGCACCAGGTCGGTGCCCGAGATGTGGGCCCACACACCGAACGGCGGGGTGATCCCACGGCACCAGGGCCGGTAGTTCACCGAAGCTTCCAACAGTTCGGCAGGGAACACGCCGTCGGCGATGATCGTCTGGTCGTTGTAGAGGTCGTTGATGAAGTGGTTGATCGCCCACAAACGCTGCTGCAACCCGAGCGCGATCGAGTCCCACTCCGACCCTGCGATGACGCGCGGCACGATGTCGAACGGCCAGGCGCGATCGATGTTCTCTCCGTCGGTGTACACCGTGAACGTGATTCCCATCGACAAGATGTCGAGTTCTGCGATCCGCTGTCGTTCGCGTAGCTCCTTCTCACCGATTCGCGAAATGAGGCGCATCAGCGCTGCCGCCACCGCCCGTGGCTCACCGTCTTCGGTCAACAGCTCGTCCATCCTCTCGGGAGATTACGACATCGCCCGTCCAGACTTCATCTGGAGCTGCCGAAGTTCACACCGCCGATACATTCGCCGTGCGCTTGGAGGCTCTGACGGTCATGTGGTCGACAGAGACGCGGGAAGATTTCTCAAGTTTGTTCTGGCCCTGGGGTGCTCAGAGAGTCGGCTGATTCTGCGGCTGGTGGACGTCAGGATTTCGATGGTGTCGCCGGTCGTTTCGGCAGGCTTCGGGCCGCAGCTACGCCTGGATCGCTCGATCCTGGCCCCTTGGACACACACCATCTCTGACCTGCGGTGATACGGATTCTACAGGTTGCACATCGAACATTCGTTCGGTAGTCTTAGGCGTATGTTCGAGGGGCCGAACACCACCACAACAAACGAACACGACGTCAACCACCTTGGCCCGTGCGGTGACGCAGCCGACGGTGTTGACGAGTCGATCGACGGTCTGTTCCTCGGACTCCTCGACCGCTTTGTGGGGGTTCCGCCACGGGAGTTGAACGCTGCTGTCGGTGAGTTGGAGTTGCGGCGTCGGTTGTTGGATGCGGAGATGGCTGCGTCGATTCATGTGGCTGAGATGTCTGGGTCGTTCACGGTTGATGGTCATCGTTCGATGTCCGGGTATCTGAAAGCGAAACTGAACTGGTCAGGTGAGCAAGCAGCACAATGGTTGAAGATCTCCAAGTTCATCGCCGTGCACACCACGGTTGGTGATGCGTGGGTGGCAGGGCGGATCGGGTTCGACCAAGTCCACGAGTTGGCGTCGTTTCAGGGGAATCGTCGGGTGCGTCACGTGTTCGACCGGTTCCTCCCCTTGCTGTTGTTGCATGCAGAGCAGTTGTTGTTCAAAGACTTCGAGGTCGCCGTTGCTGACGTTGTTGCCAAAGCTGATGAAGACGGCACCCATGTGGATCGTGACACGGCGGTGGAGCATCGCAACGCCCACGTCCTCGTCAACGGGTCAGAGTTGGACGTGTCAGTGATTGGTGGTGATCCGGTCACCGCATCCGAGATCGTTGCGATCTTCGACCTGGCGGTGCAGCAAGAATTCGACGCTGACGTCGCCGCACGTGCTACTGAACACGGTGACGATGCTGCGAATCATTCGTTGCCTCGCACGGCTGGGCAACGTCGTCATGATGCGTTCCTGCGGCTCTTCCGTGCCGGCGGCAACGCCATCACAACCGACAGCACAGCTGGGAAACAATCGATCGCGAAGGTTG
>JBBREA010000148.1:0-6449 GCA_038203385.1 Acidimicrobiales bacterium
TGGCTGCCCAGTACCGCTTGGGGGGTTCGTGGGTGACGGTGCGCTGGCGCCGCCGGGAATTGCCACGACTTGTCCTGGATGGATCGTCGAAGCAATGGTGAACTGATTGACGGCCAACAGGTCGGCGAGCTTCACGCCGAACTTGCGAGCGATCGAAGCGAGCCCGTCACCGGGTCGAACGGTGTAGGTCGGCGCGGTGGGTGTGGCCGGTGCAGTGGCTGGTGGGGTGTGCGCCTGAGCGACGGTTGCGTCAATGGTTGCGACAGGCGCTGCGGCGAGGAGAACGAGTGCGAGTTGGCGGAGCAATTTCACACCGAGTGCATCGGCGCGTGCCGCGTCCACCTTGACGATTTCCAGACAAAGATTTCTACGTGATGTAGTAGACCGTCATCGTGCGCGTGCGTCATCGCCGGACTCGATGTGATGAACTCATCATGCAGATCGCTCTCGGGAATGTGAGTCACGGGCTATGCCTCATCGTTCGGCCCGATTCCGTCCATGCGTCGGTACCCCCGTCGAGTTCGATGACGTCGGTGTAGCCGAGTTCGACCAGTTGCTGGGCAGCGATCGCCGACATAGCACCGGAGCGGCAGTACACCGCGATGGGCGTCGACCGATCGGACGGCAACGTGGCAGTGTCGAGCTGATCGAACGGCATCACCAGGTCGGTTCCGTCGATCCCGATGTCGCTCGAAGGGACGTGGACGTTGACCGTGACAGTCGCCGGACCGATCAGCGCTGCTTCAAACGCGCCCGGATCGACGACGCGGTGCCCTGTGTGTCCAGACATCCCGAAACCGCTGTTCGACGCGGTGTGGTCCATGCCCGGCATGCCCAACGCGAAGTATGCGATTACTGCCAACGCGAGCAGCGCCATGCCCACGACCAGCGGGGTCGCGCTGCGACCTTCCATGGCTCGCTGGGGGACCGCTGTGATTTCTTGCACGGGATGGTTGTGTTCGGGGGTGACGGTCATGTCGATTCCTCCGCCACACCGTGGGGTTCCATCGTGAGACGAGATTCGTCCCACTTCCGCCCTCGCGTGGCCAATAGGTAGATCGCGCCGGCCAGTACGGCGCCCAACGCAACCCATTGGTTCAGCCGAAGCTCTCCGACGCTGTGGGCTGGGTCGGCAATGACGCCGAGGGCGATCATCACCCCGTAAGCCCTGATCTCGAGCGAGTCGATCGACACTGAGCCCGTCGAGGGGCTTGGGATCGACGCGACGAGGGCGATGGCGGGGAGGGTGAAGAACAGCACGCTACGACATTGTGTCGTAGCGAGGGTCGAATCGCAACGTGTCAGATCGGTGGCCAACCGGTTTGGGCCAGGATGCGTTGAAGCCCGGTGAAGAGCGAGGTCCAGACGCCGGTGAGGTAACCGATCCCGGCGATGATCATAACGATGCCACCAAGTCGTTGCAGGGTCCGCGAGTGACGCCCGAGGAAGCGGCGGGCTCGTTCGGTCCGGTCGAACCACCAGGCAATTGCGAGGAACGGGATCCCGAGCCCGATCGAGTAGAGCAGCAGCAACACGACGCCTTGGGTGAGTGTTGCGTCGGCGGCGGCCTTGGTGAGAATGGTGGCGAGTACGGGTCCGATGCAGGGTGTCCATCCGAGGGCGAATGCGATGCCGAGGGCGAATGCGCGACGAGGTCCGCCTGCGACCCGATCGAGTTCGAGCATGCGCCGCTCCGTGTCGAGGAAGGGAATTCGGAGCAGACCAGCGGTGGCAGCACCGACGACGATCAGCATGACGCCGGCGGCTTTGATCAGCGTGTCGAGCTGATCGAACAGGAGCTGGCCAACCAACGATGCCGTTGCGCCGAGCAGCGTGAAGACGACGGTGAATCCGGCGACGAAGGCCACCGCCCCTCGGCGCGATGGATGCCATTCGTCGTCGTTCTCGCTGGCTGTGCCGCGCGTCGTGGACACTGCGGCGAGGTAGCCGGGGATGACCGGCAGCACGCACGGGCTGCTGGCAGACACGAACCCTGCGGCGACCGCTACTGCGGCGAGCGCGAGCTGGCTCATGACGCGTTCAGCGTTCGCCGTTGACGGACCGCCGTGAGAGCGGCAATGCACGCCAGCAAGACGATCAACGACATCAGGTGTTGTCTGGTGAGACCGGTGCCGACGCGAGGAAGCCAGAACGACGCGATCGAGCGAATCAGCGCCACCGATCCAATGGCGATGAGGATTGTGTCGATGTTGGGTAGAGCACGATGTCGGGCCCGGTCCAAGAGCCAGGCAGCCAACACTGCGGCTGCGGCGACCACGAGAGCGACGGGGAACTGGCGCTCGACGAGCCCGTCAGGTCGAAGGCCGATCGCTCTGATCGGTCCAGGGCAGCCGTCTCGCAGCAGGCACGACGCCTCGTAGGCGGCCCAGCCCACCAACCCTGCGGAAGCAACCATGGCAAGCAGCGCCGGCGGATGTTGACCGGCGCGGCGCTCTGTCCATGCGAGCCAGGCCAAGCCGGCGGCTAGGCCGGGCCAGAAGTCGACCCCGCTGCGGATGACGAGCAGGTCGGCGAGGCTCGTGAGAGATCCGGGGTCGTCGATCGCCAACGCTGCGAGGCGACCAATGAGCAAACCAATCGCCAGGCTCCCGCCGACGCGGTCAATGAGGCGCCACCCTTGCTCGGGTTGGGGCCAGGGGCGCACGAGCAGCGCAGGAACCGCCAGAACAGCAGCGATCGAGGCGAGTAGGCCGTAGTCCCTCATGCCGTCACGTCGGCGATGATCGAAGCAAGACGCTGCTCGGTCAGCCCGCCGACCACCGTTGTGCGGAGCGCCCCGTCGGCACCGAACACGTACGTGCTGGGGAAACCGCGTACGCCGAGCCGCCCACGGATCTCGCCTGATGAGTCGAAGATGTTGGTGAACGTGACATCGAACTCGTCCATGAAGGCAAGCGCGCCAGCGCGTTGGTCGCGGGAGTTGACGCCGATGATCACGATGTCGGACTGGTGCGCCTGCGCGGTTCGTTCGAGCAGGGGTGTTTCGGTCCGGCACGGGGCGCACCACGAAGCCCAAACGTTGACGATGACGGGGCGGCCGCGGAGTCCGACAAGAACACTTTCGAACTCATCAGCAGAGAGGTCGGTCAGGGCTCCGGCGGGGGGCGCTTCGATAGCTGGTCCGTCAGCGACGAAAACAGGCGTTGACACCGGCCGTGTGACGACGAAAATGGCGACTGCAGCAATCACGATCATTACGGCCCACCTCCACCGAGTTGCCGGCGTTCGGCTGGAAGGGGGCGGTTCGTCCACGACGAGCGAGCATACTACGACATTTTGTAGTAACTGCCGTCGCGTCGGCTTCTTCGTGGTCTGAGTCAGCTGGTCAGCTGTCGCCCTGGTATTTCAGAAGGGTCGCCATTCCGGCTTCGAGGTGGTAGGCGTTGTGGCAGTGCAGCATCCACGTCCCGGGGTTGTTGGCTTGGAAGACCAGCTGAGTGGCTGTGCCGGGCAAGATGTTGATCGTGTCCTTGCGGACACCACCCGCTGATCGTCCTACCTGGGGGGTGTGGCCGTGAACGTGGATCGGGTGCCACATCGTCGTGTCGTTGGCGACATTGAGCGAGTACCACCGCCCGGCTTCGATCTCGATCGGCACGTGATCTCCGTAGCGATTTCCGTCGATGCCCCAGTCGGTCATCATCATGCCGCCAGTGAGAGAGATGTCGATGTCGGTGACGTCGTCAGGCGGGTCGAGCCGGGCCCGTTCGTGGGCAGCGAGGTCGGCGTAACGGAGCCACTTGCCGTCGAGCTCGGCAGCGTCGAACGTCATCGACGTTCCCGCGTTCGTGCCAGCTGTGCGCAGGATCGCTCCGGCGCGTTGGTCTTTGCCTTCGGCGATCGCAACGATCGGCCAAGCACCCGATTGGACGTCGACGGTGACGTCGTAGCGTTCACCCATGCCGATGAGGAAGGCGTCGACCGCTACCGGTGCCACCGGGAACCCGTCGGTATGGGTGACCGTAAGACGGTGACCGCCGATAGCGACCCGGTAGGCGGTGTCGGCGGAGGCATTGACGAATCGAAGGCGGACACGGTCACCTGCGCGAGGCAGAGGTTCGAGCGTCGCGGGATCCTCGAGTGGGCGTCCGTTGATCAGGTGATACGGGTGGCGAGCGTCGCCCGCATCGCCGCCGAGCAACGGTGAGGTCGCCATCTCCATGGATTCGTGATCCATGCTGGACATGTCTGACATGTCGCCCATCTCCATGCCTGCGCTGCGGATCCGCTCGTACTCGGCCTCGGGTGTGGTGCCCGTGCCGTCGAGCCAATCGTCGAGCATGATCACGTAGTCGACGTCTGCGTCGACGTGCTCGTCGGGATCGTCAATCACGAACGGCGCGTACAGACCACGCTCGAGCTGCAGTCCGTGGTGCGGATGGAACCAGTACGTGCCTGGGTCGGGCACCACAAACCGGTACGTGAACTCCGAGCCGGGCTCGATGTCGGGCTGGGTCACGCCGGGGACGCCATCCATGGCATTCGCGATGGCCAACCCGTGCCAGTGGACCGACGTTGCTTCGCTCAACTGGTTGTCGAGCGTGACCTCGACGAGGTCACCAGCCGTAGCTCGCAGCAGCGGACCGGGCAGCTGTGAGTCGTATCCCCAAGTGGACACCTCCTGTCCTGCGATCGACCAGCGCATCGGCGCCGCCGAGTATCGAGCGATGACATCTGGGGTCCGGTCGCTGAGCGGGGGCAATGAAGGCAACGAACTCGGTGATGTTGACGCTCCTCCTCGCGAACACCCGGTAGCAACTCCCAGCCCGGTCATTGCTCCAATGGTGACAAATTGTCGACGCGTCCACATGGTTACTACACTACGTAGTAGGAACTGGTGCAGCAACTCACGCTGCGGTGCGGTGAGTTCAGGTCAGTGCGGGCAGAGTGCGATGAGCATGCGCTCGAGATGGTGGAGCTGGTAGACGCTGAAGCCGGCTGTGATTGCCAGGCTCGACCAAAGCACCACGAGTTGTGGCCGGTGCGGTTTTGGGATCGGCGGTGCGAGGAGCGCGCCCATTCGCGAGGCCACGCCGAGGCCAGCAAAGCCCGCGACGGTTGGGGGGTGGGTCTGCAACGCGACTTTGCCGAGGGTGACGGCGACGAGGTTGCGGTCTCCACAGACCGCAGCAGCGGCTTCGTCTGCCCACCGTTCGAGCGAATAGTTGACCCGTCGAGCGAGACCCCGAAGCGGTGGCAGCACTGCTGCGGCCAGTTCGGCAGCAAGGAGATAGCGGTCGTGTCGGTATCGGGCGTGTGCTTCTTCGTGGGCGACGACGATCCTGTGTTCATCCTCATCGAGCAGCTCGACCATTGCCGTCGAGATCACGATCTGGCCGGCGCGGCCGGGCAGTGTGACCGCGTACGGCTTGTGGCTGTGGGCGATCCGGATCGGCTGCGCCTCGTTGGAGCGAAGGGCGCGATGCTGACGGACGAGGCGCACCGTCCGCACCACTCCGGCAGCGAGCAAAACCAACACCGGGATGCCGATCCAGGCCGGAACCGAACTGTGCAAACCGAGCGCTTGAGCGCACCACTGAAACCCGCCGCCGACCACCGGCGCATGTGCCAGGAACACGATGGCGACGACGAACGCGGTGGGTAGCGCGGCGATCACCACCAACACGAGGGCGACGGTCACGAATCGAGCGGCCAGCCGCGGGGGAAGGTGGCGATGCGCCGATGTGGCCACGCCAGCGACGCCGAGCGTCACCAGCAGCGGGAACACAAACGATCCAATCATCGGCGCGTGCTCGTGTCGGACTTGTCGAGCAACGCACGAATCGCCCTGGCTTCGCGGGCCGGCAGGCCCCCGATGAATCTGCTCAAGACTTGCGACCGGTCAGACGCCGAGTCGAGTAGTTCGCCGATGCGACGTGCCGTGAGGTCGGGCTCGTCGAGAGTTGCTTGGTACGCGAATGCCCGTCCAGCGGGCGTACGGGTGACCAAACCTTTGGCCTGCAGTCGCGTCAGGATCGTGGCAACACTGGTGTAGGCGTAACCTGCATCGAGCCGGTTGTTGATCTCCCCCGGAAGCAACGGACCGTCGGCCTCCCACAGAATCCGCAGCACATCGTGCTCCAAAGCACCGTCAGGTCGTCTTGTCATATCCATCCTCCAAGGGTGCCATGCATTCGCGAACGACCCGAATATACTCCTACGTCGTGTAGTTGCCTCGATGTCGGGGGGCTGCCGCCAGCCGACATCCTATGCTCCGCAATCTTCTTCCTCGTTTCGCCCTGTTCGCGTTCGCCGCCTGCGCGATCTTCGCCGTCGCTCTCGCTGTGCCAGCGGGCACAGCGTCTGCGCACAACTCGCTGTCATCCAGCGAACCGGCGAATGGCGCCACGCTCACGACTGCGCCGACTTCGATCACGTGGGTGTTCGACAAGTCGGTTCCGTTGGAAACCATGACGGTCACCTTGATC
>JBBREA010000149.1:0-6435 GCA_038203385.1 Acidimicrobiales bacterium
CGGCAGACCTGATCATCGACACGACGGAACTCATCGTGCACCAGCTGAAAGAACGCCTGATGGCAGCGTTCGCGGTATCGGTCGACACACACCTGCAGGTCGCGATCGAAAGCTTCGGCTTCAAGTACGGCCTGCCGCTCGATGCCGACATCGTGATGGACGTGCGTTTCCTGCCGAATCCGCACTGGGTCGACGAGCTCCGCCCGCTCACCGGGCATGATTCGCTGGTGAGTGACTTCGTGCTCGAATCGGCAGCAGCTGGGCCGTTCATCGACCGGCTCGAGGTACTGCTCGCCGACCTCTTGCCGCAGTACGAGGCAGAGGGCCGCAGCTATCTCACCATCGCCATCGGGTGTACCGGTGGCCGGCACCGATCGGTGGCGATCACCAACGAGTTGGTTCGGCGCTTCTCGGCACGTGGCATCGCGACGCGCTCTTCTCATCGCGACGTGTCGGTCTGACTAGTCTCTCTCGGGCTACCTCTCTTACCGGCTCCCACATGTGCCGGTCGCAATTCATCTACCGAAAGGAACACCCGACATGACGGTGCGCGTAGGCATCAATGGCTTCGGCCGAATCGGACGCAACCTCTTCCGAGCTGCCAAGCAGCGCGGGGCAGACATCGATTTCGTGGCAGTGAACGACCTGGGGTCACTCGACACCATGGCGCACCTCCTGAAGTACGACTCGGTGCTCGGCGTTCTGCCCGACACGATCAAGGCGACAAAGGACGGCATCAAAGTGGGCGCCGACACCCTGCGGGTGCTGCAGGAACGCGACCCGAAGGCACTTCCCTGGGGTGACCTCGGAGTCGACATGGTGATCGAATCGACCGGAATTTTCACCGACCGTCCGAAGGCAGCATTCCACCTCGAGGCCGGAGCGCCACTCGTCATCGTGTCGGCGCCGTCGAACGGTGCCGATCTCACCGTGGTGTACGGCGTCAACCACAAAGACTTCAACCGCAAGCAGCACCAAGTGATCTCGAATGCCAGTTGCACCACCAACTGCTTCGTTCCCATGGTCAAGGTGCTCGACGATGCGTTCGGCGTGGAGAACGGTTTGATGACCACCATCCACGCATATACCGGAGACCAGCAGCTCGTCGACGGCCCGCACAACGACCTCCGTCGCGCCCGTGGAGCAGCCATCAACATCGTCCCCACCAGCACCGGTGCTGCTCGCGCGACGAGCCTCGTCCTTCAGACGATGAAAGGCAAGCTCGACGGCACCTCGTTCCGTGTGCCCGTGCCCACCGGTTCCATCACCGACTTCACCGCCAACGTGAAGAAGGCCGCCTCCGTCGACGAGATCAATGCTGCATTCAAGGCCGCCGCTGCGAAGGGTGAACTAAAGGGCATCCTCAAGTACACCGAAGATCCGATCGTGTCGAGCGACATCGTCGGCGACCCACACTCCTCGATCTTCGACTCGGGCATGACCATGTCCATGGGCAAGCTCGTCAAGATCTGCTCGTGGTACGACAACGAATGGGGCTACTCCAACCGCCTCGTCGACTTCATCTTGTACGCCGGCAAGAAGCGCTGAGGCCGGGTTCTCGAATGGCCGGCCACATCCCGGTACTGGAAGACCTCGGAGATGTCGCGGGCAAGCGGGTCCTCGTGCGTACCGACTTCAACGTGCCGCTCGACTCGTCGAGCGGCACACCGGTGATCACCGACGACTTCCGCATACGTGCGGCGCTCCCCACGATCAACTGGCTCATGGAACGTGGTGCCACGGTGGTGTGCGCGAGCCACCTAGGTCGACCCAAAGGCGCTCCCGAGGCCAAGTTTTCGCTCGATCCGGTTCGGATGCGTCTCGCCGAGTTGGCACCCGGCGTCGAGCTGATGGAAAACCTGCGGTTCAATCCTGGTGAAACCACTGACGACCCGGCTTTCGTGGCCGAGTTGATCGATGGCATCGACTTGTACGTGAACGATGCGTTCGGTGCGTCGCACCGGGCGCACGCCTCGATTGTCGGCCCGCCACGAACATTGCCGTCGGCGATGGGCAGGCTCCTGCAAACAGAAGTCGACGTCTTGCTCGGCCTTCGAGACCGTCCGAAGCGCCCGTTCGTTGCGGTGCTCGGCGGCGCAAAGATCTCCGACAAGCTCGGTGTCGTCGAGGCTCTGCTGGAAGTGGTCGACGCGCTCGTCATCGGTGGCGCGATGTGTTTCACCTTCTTCGCGGCGCAAGGGAAAGGCATCGGCGATTCGTTGTTCGAACCGGACCAGGTCGACACCTGCGCGCGCATCCTGCAGGCGTCAGGAGCGAAGATCCATCTGCCCGAAGACGTCGTCGGTGTCGACGCACAAGGCGAGTACGCCACGTTCGGAACCAACTTGCCCGACGGCGCGAAAGGGTTCGACATCGGGCCCGGTTCTGCTGCCGCGTTCAGCGACATCGTGATGGATGCGCGGATGGTGTTCTGGAACGGCCCGATGGGCATGTTCGAAGACGAGCGATTTGCAGCAGGCACGCGCACCCTTGCGCAGGCCATGGCCGACACCAAGGCGTTCACTGTGGTCGGCGGCGGCGACTCCGCTGCTGCATTGGCGCAGTTCAAACTCGACGACGACGTCGACCATGTGTCTACCGGTGGTGGCGCCAGCCTTGAGCTCCTCGAACTCGGAGACCTGCCGGGCCTGCAAGCGCTGAGGAGTGCACCCAATGCCTAACCCAACGACCCGGAAGCCACTCATCAGCGGCAACTGGAAGATGAACCTCAACCACTTCGAGGCTCTCCAGACCTTGCAGAAGCTGCACTACTCATTGGGCAAAGACATCTATGAAAGCGTTGACGTCAGCGTGCACCCGCCGTTCACTGACATTCGCACGGTGCAGACCGCGATCGATGCGGACGGTTTGGAGATCCTGCTCGGCGCGCAACACTGCCATTACGAAGTGAGTGGCGCGTTCACCGGTGAGGTGTCACCGGCGTTCCTCGAGAAGCTGAACGTGAAGCTCGTCGTCTGCGGGCACAGCGAGCGTCGAGAGATCTTCCGCGAGACCGACGAGATAGTCAACGCCAAAGTCAAAGCGATCCTCAAGCACAACATGACGCCGATCATGTGTTGCGGTGAGACCCTCTCGGAACGTGAAGCCGGTGAGACCGAAGCGAAAGTGCTCACGCAGGTCGCAGCCGGGCTGGCCGGTGTCACTGCATCCCAGGTTGCCTCGATGGTCATTGCCTACGAACCGATCTGGGCCATCGGTACTGGCAAGACCGCAACCGCCGACGATGCACAAGCCGTCTGCGGGGCCATTCGGTTGAGCATCGCCGCACAGTTCGGCGTCGAAGCAGCCGAGTCAGTGCGGATTCAGTATGGAGGCTCGGTGAAAGCGGGCACTACCACCGAACTCATGGCCCAACCAGACGTGGATGGGGCGCTCGTTGGCGGAGCCAGTCTCGATCCTGAAGAGTTCGCCCGGATCGTTCAATTCGCGGCGGGCTAGCTGCGGGAACAGACGCGCCAGAAATTTACATCCGTTCATCGACCGGCCGATGTCGTGGTGGTATTGTTTGGCTGGCCCGGATCGATCGGGGAGGACGATCCGAGTTTGATGACCGGCAACACGGGCAACGCAGTGCGAACACTGTTGTTCGGTCGGTTACTGCCACTCCCTCACCAATCCTTTGAGGAGCAATTACGTGAAGAAGACCAACAAGAGCGCAAGGGCACTTGCCTTCGTCGCTGCTGCTTCGTTGATCGTGGCCGCTTGCGGCGACGACGACGACGACGGCGACACCACCGCCACCACGGCCGAGGCCGACACGACCACCACCGCCGGCGAGGAGGAAGAGTCTCCAGCGACCACCGAAGCTGAGATGACCGAAACCACCGAAGCCGAGATGACCGAAACCACCGAAGCTGAAATGACCGAAACCACAGCGGCCGAAGGCGAAGCGGCGGCCATGACCGTCACGTACACGCTCAGCGACGTCGCTGTGTGGGACGATGGCACGCCATTCTCGGCGGCCGACGTCGAGTGCACGTGGCAGGCCAAGGTCAACACGCCGGAGTCCATCCAGACTGCTGGTTACGACCAGATCACCAGCGTCACCGAGGGCGCCTCTGCGCAGGAAGTAGTCGTGTCATTCGGCACGCCGTACGCCGCGTGGAAGGGCCTGTTCAACGCCCTGCTCAAGGCCGACTTCCACGAGGACTGCACCGACGTGTCGCAAGATTTCACCGGCGCATACCCGTATGGCGGCGGCCCGTACATCATGACGGAGTGGACCGAAGAGCAAGCGGTGTACGAGAAGAACCCCGGTTACATCGGGGAGCGCACGGGTGGCCCCGAGCGCGTCGTCATCGTTCCGGCTGAAGACGGCCCCACGCTGCTGAAGTCTGGCACGGTCGACTTCATCTACCCGCAGGCTTACACCGGCATCGACGCCGAGTTGGCTGACCCGAACGTTGCCTTCGATGCTGAGCCGGGTGGCCAGTTCGAAGCGTTGTTCTTCATGCAGGATCCATTGTGCGTGCCAGATGACACGCGTTCGTGTGCGTTTGCAGATGCCGACTATCGCGAGGCGTTCTCGAAATCGATCGACCTCGAAGGCATCTACCAGCAGATTTACGCTCCGTTCGCTCAGGGCATCCCGTTGCTGCAGTGTGGTCCCATCGCTCCCGGGCCGTACTGCGATCCGGTGTTCACCGACACCTACGATCCCGAAGCAGGCGCCGCCGCCCTCGACGCTGCCGGCTGGACCATGGATGGTGCGGGCATGTGGGCCAACGCTGACGGCGAAGTCCCGGAAGTTCACTGGATGGTCAACACGGGCAACACCCGCCGTGAGAGCACCCAGGCCTTCTTGATTCCCAAGTTGGCTGAGCTCGGGTTCAACGTCATCGCCGACAACTGCGAAGCGACCCCGTGCGTGTTCCAGACCCGTCTGCCTGCCCAAGCGTTCGACTTCGCGATGTACATCAACACGGTCGCACCAGACCCCAGCTACATTTCAGACATCGCCACCTGCGATCAGGTCCCGTCCGAAGAAAACGACTTCCAGGGTCAGAACAGCATGGGCTGGTGCAACGAGGAGGCTTCGGCTGCTCTCGAAGCAGCCGACGCCGAACTCGACGAAGAGGTCCGCGCTGAACTCGTCAAGTCCGCAATCGCGCTCATGGTCGAGGACCATTTCATGCTTCCCACGCTTCAGTTCCCCAACATCGGCGCCTACCGCACCGACAAGGTCGCTGGCACGCAGAGCAATCTGGCCAACTACTGGGCGTTCAACGACTGGTGGAACTTCGAGGATCTCGACGGTGACGACACGGTCGTCATCGGCGCCGAGCAGTTCGCCCCAGGTAGCTGCTCGAACCCGATCACCGGTTGTGCCAACTCGTCGTGGTTCCAGTGGATCGGTGGATTCGTGAACTTCCCGGGTCTCTACATCACCACCAACGATCAGACCTTCGAAACCACCGAGTTCCTCGATGGTGAAGCGGTCCTCACCACCGGCTGAACGTGTCGTCAGCTGACACACAGCTGAACTACAGTTGAATGATTCCCGGGGCACCCAGCACATCGGGTGCCCCGGTTTCGTCTAGGCCGAATTTCTCGTAACAGGGATCTTCTTTCAGGGAGGGGTACGCAGGTGGCGAGATTCATTCTTCGGCGGTTGATTTGGTTGATGCCGACGATCATTCTGGTGACGTTCATCGTCTATTTTGCGATCCGGATCGGGTGGGATCCCCTCAACGCTTATCTGCGAGCGAACCCGCGCGCGAGTGCCGAAAAGAAGGCGGAGTTCATTGCAGACAACGGCCTCTACCCCGGGTTCGGTGGCATCTTGCGGGGTTACAAAGAGTGGTTGTTCGGGTTCGTGCAGGGTCCGGACAACTGGCCGCGCAGCCTCAAGGGCAACATCGAAGTGTGGCCATTGCTGAAGTATTCGCTGGCCAACACGTTGCGCCTCTACGGCATCGCAGCAGTGCTTGGCATCTCTCTCGGTATCAGCCTGGGAATCATTGCCTCACGCAAGCCTGGCGGCTGGCTGGACACGGGAATCAACACGACGGCGTTCTACATCGGAGCTATCCCGCCGTTCGTTTCGGCGGTCGTGTTGCAGTTGGTGTTCGCGGTGCAGTTGGGCTGGTTGCCTCCGGTTGGCGTGTACCCGCCCGGCCATCAAGGTTTCGACCTGGTGCTGATGATCAAGCATCTGATCCTGCCGGTCACGGTCGTGGCTATGCAGACCGTTTCGCAGTACAGCCGCTACACCCGCGCGTCGGTGCTCGACGTGTCGAACTCCGACTTCCTTCGCACAGCACGCGCCAAGGGAATCTCCGAGCGCGACGTGTTGTTCCGCCACTCGGTGCGCAACGCGCTGATACCGGTGGTCACTCTCATCGCCATCGACATCGGAGCGGTGCTGGGAGGTCTCATCATCACCGAGAACATCTTCAACTACCCCGGAATGGG
>JBBREA010000150.1:0-6396 GCA_038203385.1 Acidimicrobiales bacterium
CAGACACCGTCTGCCTCGATGTCGACCGCGTATTGACCATCACGGATTCCGCTCGCCCCCCAGTTCGAATTCGCCGACAACACAGCGCCCACCGCATCAGAGGCCGAATGGAACAATTCGATTGCGCTGGTCAACTTGGGATCGATCACGTACTCGAACGGTAGTGTCGACGCCGTGGCAGTCATCGACGTAGCCGGTTTCGTTGCCGATCTGAAAAGTCAGGCCATCGACTTCGGGTTCCATGTTCACGACGAGCGACACTTCGTCGAGACCTACTCGTTGCGGCAGCTCTGGGAAGTCGACCTGCACCCCGAGGAGGCCTGCAATGGGCCCATCGATCTGCACTTGTCGCTCGATGTCGACCCTCGCGCCCTCCTGGGCTTCGAAGACGAAGTCATGCGTATGGACGACGTCGACGACGACCCGCCGTCTGGCTACATGTTTCCCATGCTCTTCACGTGGACGCTGCCACCACTCACCTATCCACCTGACCTGCTGGTGCTGGCCACTGATGTCGCGGGCGTCGGTGGGCTCGACCTGCCGGTGGAAGTGTCTGCGATCGACTCGTTTCCCAGTGTCACTGATGCGCCCGAGCGGAGCCTCTCGATCGTCGCTCGCATCTCATTGGATCTGGCAGACGTGTACATGAACAACGACGGCTCCGTCGCTCAGGCGCTCGAACGGTGTAAGCATGTGAGCCTGTATCTGCTCGAGCGGGCAGACGCCTGGCTCGGCGAAGACTTTTAAATCTCCACCAACGATCCTGAGGAGGATGGCATGGACCTTGAACCGCGTGACGGCATCACCGTTGCTGAACTGATCGACATGCTCAGCGGATACCCAGCCGACTCGCTCGTCGAGATGTCCATCATCGCGCCGGTCAACGACGGCGATGACGACATCACCGTTGACCGGTACCCCATCGATGGCGTGATGCCGTGGGACGAAGACGAAGACGGCGAGCCAGCCAGTGTCGTGTGGTTGGTCGGCGGCAACGACGAAGACGTCGACGTGTTCCTCGACGCCATCGAAATAGATCCTGGCTGAGCACGGCCCGGCCGAGGCACGATTCGATGAACCGATACGGCCACCGCCGAGAGCCGCACAGCAGCAGTACCTCGGCGCGGCTCAACTGGTTGCGCGCTGCCGTACTGGGGGCCAACGACGGCATCATTTCCACTGCCGGTCTGGTGGTGGGTGTTGCTGCTGCCACTTCGAGCACGAGCGAGATCGCCACGGCCGGCGTGGCAGGGCTGGTTGCCGGCGCTGTCTCGATGGCACTCGGAGAGTACGTGTCGGTCAGCACACAGCGCGACTCCGAGAAGTCGCTGATCGAGAAGGAACGGAGCGAGCTCGAGCGAATGCCAGAGGCGGAGCACGACGAACTCGTCGGCATTCTGCGCTCCCAAGGCATGACCGCGCGCACCGCTGAAGCCGCAGCCACCGAGCTCGCCGCACAGGATCCGCTCACTGCGCACCTGCGCCACGAACTCGGGCTGGACGCCGACGCCCTCGCGCAACCCTGGGCGGCAGCAGGTTCGTCGGCGTTGGCGTTCGCCGCCGGGGCCATCATCCCGCTCATTGCGATCCTGGTGCCGCCCGATTCGGCAAGGATTCCCGTGACGTTTTTTGCGGTGCTCGTGGCGTTGACACTCACCGGCGTGCTGAGTGCAAGGTTGGGCGGCTCACCGATACGCAGTGCAGTGGTGCGGCTTGTTGCCGGCGGCACGGTAGCGATGCTCGTCACCTTTGGAATCGGTCAGCTACTCGGCGTAGCCATCTGACCCCAGGGGGGTCAGGAGGGGATGGTGCTTTTCGTCTGCGCCTTGTCGCGCTTTGCGTCACGCTTTTCTTTCAGCGTTTTGCCCACCTTCTTGTCCGACGGTCGTTGTGGGGACTTTGATGACATGACTGCCTCCGAGTAGTGCCGAGCAGACGCTCGGGTAGCTCAGGTCAAGACGTCGGGCCGGTACGGGGCGACAGCGCTACAGGCCGGCCTGCCCAAACGAGGCGACTCTTCCCAAGGAATGCGACCTTACACGACGGTGGCGCCACGTGACCGGCGCTTGTTGCCGCTACCCGGGCTCCTCCATCAAATAACTGGACTATTCCTGCCCAGATGCGTACCTTCGAACGCGTCTGGTGCCATCGCTTCACCAGGAAGGTGCGGCCGATACGGCCGCAGAGAGGTCGGGCCATGAGGTTGAGCACCCGTACTGATTCCCCATCCACCATCTGGGCGAGGCTGACCAAGTTGGCGATGGTGACCGCTCTGCTCGTCGGAGTGATCGTTGCACCAGGTACGGCGAGCGGGCCCGAACGCGTGGTCGCAGTACAGCTTCCGACCGCTCTCGCGATCACGCCCATCACTCCGAGTCGGCTTCTCGACACACGCGACGGAACAGGGGCCCCAGTTGGCAAGGTCGGACCTGAAGGAGTCATCGAACTCCAAGTAACGGGTGCCGGTGGAGTACCCGCTGAAGGTGCTGGGGCGGTGGTGCTGAGCGTCACGGTCACCGAGCCGACGGCCCCATCGTTCATCACAGTGTCACCCACGGGAGAGATGCGACCGACCGCGTCATCGCTGAACATGCTCCCCGGTGACGTGGTGCCCAATCTCGTCATCGCCAAGCTAGGCACCGGTGGCCGCGTCTCGCTCTTCAACCAGTTCGGAGAAACACACCTCATTGCCGACGTGATGGCGTGGATTCCTGACGGCGTGGTCTACGGCGCCCTCACACCGGAGCGGCTCCTCGACACTCGAATCGGCCGGGGTGCGCCGACCGGAGCCGTAGGCCCTGGGGGCATCGTGCTCCTCGATGTGGCCGGCCACGGCGGCGTACCGAACGTAGGAGCTGGGTCGGTAGTGCTGAACGTGACCGTCACCGAGCCAACAGCACCTTCGTTCATCACGGTGTGGCCGAATGGCGACGCCAAACCGGGCACGTCGTCTCTCAACATGTTCCCGGGCCAGACTCGACCGAACCTCGTCATCAGCAAGATCGGGCCAGACGGCAGACTGGCCTTGGCCAATGAGTTCGGAACGACACACCTGATCGCCGACGTTGTCGGCTGGATTCCCGAAGGCTCCGGGTATTTCGGGATCACGCCGAAGCGCCTCCTCGACACGCGTTCTGGTAGTCAGCCACTGAGCGCGGACAGTACGCGGCGACTCGACCTTGGCAGCAACATTCCAGCAGACGCTGTTGCGGTCGCACTCAACGTCACGAT
Organism: Acidimicrobiales bacterium; assembly: GCA_038203385.1. GTDB lineage: Bacteria > Actinomycetota > Acidimicrobiia > Acidimicrobiales > Ilumatobacteraceae > Ilumatobacter. The sequence continues at coordinate 3,232 of JBBREA010000150.1, forward strand.
CACCGACCCGACGGCGCCGACATTCATCACCGCTTGGCCCGCTGGCGTCGACCGACCGACGACCTCCAACCTCAACGCTTTTCCCGGCGACACTCGAGCGGTGGCCGTCGTGGTGAAACTGGGCACCGAACAGGACGTCGACCTGTACAACCTTGCCGGCAACAGCCACCTCGTCGTCGATCTGGTCGGTTGGTATGGCCCAGGGACCTCGACGCCCCTGTCGTTGGTGATCGGTCACGGTCTCGCACCGTCGGCCGCAGAACTGGAGCCCGGGCGACCGCTGTCTGCGATGAGCGACGGCGCCGGGCCGCCCGTCGACTTCGTGACCAACGAACTGCTCATCGTAGGAACCGACGCAGCTGCGTCCAAAGTGGCCAGCGACTGGCAAGGACAGGTCACCAGCACGACACCATCGCTTCCAGGGCTCGATCCGATTCACGTCGTCAGGTTCAGCCTGGCGGCGATAGATCCGACCACCCTGCCGACCGCACTCGAAGCCCTGGCGATCCTGTCGGAGAACGCTGAGGGCGCCGGCGCTGCGCTGCAAGTGAGCGACGAGTCTGGCGCTCTCCTGTTTCGTCTCCAGGCACAACTGCTCGACGAGGGCTATGTCGCTGCAATCAATGTGCTCACCGAGCCCGTCGGTTACCAGGACGGATTGATCCTCGAAGAAGGCTTCGACGAGAACAAGGACGGTCTGATCACAGGTGCCGAGAGCTTCAATGCCTTCGAATTCTCGTACCTCCGAGAGGGGGGAGCGATGGATCAGGGGTTCACGTCAGCGTGGCAAGAACTCGACTCGTTCACGCGACTACGCCCTGCCGCCAAGGTCGCTGTGTTCGACGGTGGCTTCTTCGACAGCAATGACCTCGGCCCGATGACCTTGGTAGGCACCAACTACGGCAGCGAGAATGTCGGAAGTTGCGGCGGCAACCCGTGCCCGTGGCATGGCACCAGCGTGGCCCACACGATTTACGCAGCACACGGCAACAGCATCGGCACCGCGGGCGGCGCAACGCCCGTCATCTCCGAGCTTGTCGCCATCGGTGTAGGGCGTGATGTCGTGACCATCCTCAAAGGGCTCGTCATGTTGCCGTACCAAAGTCTCGGCACAGACGTCCTCAACATCAGCGCTGGCGGACGCATCCCCGCCGTGCTGTATGCACCGCTCTATCTGATACTTGCACCGATCGCTCTGACCATTCGCGCACTCGGCATTCAGATCGTGGCGTCCGCCGGCAACGACGGCGCTGACGTCGACGACGAAGACTGCTTCTTTGCGTGCTGGGAATCGGGCGGTTGGATCCCGTGCGAACTTCCTGGAGTGATCTGTGTCGGCGGGCTCAAGTTGAACACGACGGACCACGACAACGGCTCGAACTACGGGCATGAAGACGTCGACATCTGGGCGTCGTACACCGTCAAGGTGGGGCCCGCGCCCGATCAAGTCAACGGCATGCGGTCGCGCACCATCAACGGCACCAGCTTCTCGGCGCCGCTGGTCACTAGCGCTCTCGCACTCGTGATCGCAGCCAACCCATCGTTGTCCGGGCCGAGCGCAGGAGACCGAGTGGTGGCGACCGCACGCATCGGCACGGGACGCGTCAAGCGCATTCTCGATGTGCAACAGGCCGTGCACAACACACTCGCAGCGCAAGGCCCGTTCGTCGAGATCACCTACCCAACGCCAAACATTGCGCTCGTCTTCGCAGGGGAAGTGACGCTCAAGGCCAACCCGTGTTGCGGGTCGACGCCGACGTATCAGTGGTTCGAGGGGCCGCGTAACGGCACTCTCAGTTTGAGAGCAGCTGGTCAGACACCCACGTTGCGGCTCGCTGGCGGCACCGGCAATCGCACCCTCGAGGTGCGTGCGACATTCCCGGGCGGCGCCGTGAGGACCGACCGGGTCGACTACACGATGACCAACCAAGCGCCGACCGTGTTGATGCAGCGACCACTGGTGAGCGAAGACTTCTTCCAGAGTGCGACCATTCCACTGCGGGCCACCACGTCTGACGAGGCATACGGCTCACCGATGCCGAACAACCTCGTCACCTGGAGGATTGACGGCAACGTCGTGGGCACCGGCAACGAGATCAGCGCGAGCGGGCTGGGCGTCGGCTCACACACCGCTCAGGTGAGCGTGACCGACGGCAACCTCACCACCGTGGTGAACCGGCAGTTCGACGTTGTCGCCGATCCCCCCAACCCGCCGCCGAACGTGACGATCACATCACCAACGTCACACACCGCCGCCGACACGATTGGGTCCTTCCCGCCCGGTCCTCCCTACTTCTACCGGTTCACAGCGACAGCGACCGCAACAGACACCGTGCCGGACCCAACCAGCCCCGTCATCAATTGGTATTGGAAGCTGACCGGCGGCGGGCCAGAGAACTTCATCGGTTCTGGAACGTCGGTACAGGTCGATCTCCCCCTCGATGGGGTCCCGCCAGGAGGCAGAGCTTGGGACGTGATCGCCCGGGTTACCGACGGCACGACCACCACATCCGACTTCATCACAGTGACGTTTTTCCCTTTACTGTGACAGCGGCGGGAACCGCAAGCCTTCAACAGCTCACGGGTCGGGCGTTCGCATCCACCCCTTCCGTACCGTTTCGAACCCGCCGGGAACGGGTACCCAGAGGTCATCTATTGATCACTGGAGTGAGAGGTTGCTCATGGCCCTCAACAAGCAGCAGAAGGAACGCTTGCCGTCGACGTTGGCGAGATCTCCGAAGAAAGCTCAAGACACGTACATCCACACGCTCGAAGCAGCCGAAGAGGAACACGGAGACGGTGAGGCCGCTCACCGGATCGCGTTTGGGTCCCTCAAGCACTCCTTCGAGAAGGTCGGCGATCACTGGGAGGCCAAAGAGGAACCCGGGCCCAGCGACGCCCAAGATGCCAAACGGGGGGCAGAAGCGCTAGACAGCGATACGCCCACCGCCGGTGGGGTGAACGCCAATGCGACGAAGGTTCATCTGCTCGGTATTGCGAGGCGGCTTGATGTTCACGGTCGGAGCCGGATGACGAAAGCCGAACTCGTCGACGCGATCGACAAGGCGAACCGACGGGCCACCGCTCAAGCTGATCGCAACCACAAATAGTGTCGGTGGGCGACTGGCGCTTGAACCCACCGAGATACTCGTGACTCATCGACCG
>JBBREA010000151.1:0-6267 GCA_038203385.1 Acidimicrobiales bacterium
GGGTTTCGGCCTCATAACCCGAAGGTCGCAGGTTCAAATCCTGCCCCCGCCACCAACAGCCGATCAGGAAAGTACCTGGTCAGCGTTCAGGAAAGTCCGCTCTTCGGGGCGGGCTTTCTGCTTTTTGGGGTGAAACGACGAAATCTGGCCGTTTCGAGCTCATCGCCGCCGCCGAATGCAGCGGTTGGGGGTCACCGGCTGCGCAGCGTCGACTGTCGGCGTGTTCCGGGGCGCGAATAAGCCGGCCCGTGGGGGCCGACAATCAGGCGAGAAGGGTGGCTGTGGTCAGCCGGGCGGTTCGGGTGGCGCTGCGAGACACTCGAGGCCTTTGGGACCCTTGCGGGTGGGTTCGATCTGGCCGTTCCGGGTTGCTGCCTTGGGTGGGATGGTTGCTGTGAGGCGTTCAGCGGCGAACGGATCGTCGTCGGGTGCGGGTTGGTCTCGCAGGCGTTGGAGCGCCTGGTGCGAGCGCAGCATGTGGACGTTGTAGGCAACAGCAGCGAATGCAGCGACGATGGTTTCGCGGGCGAGTCCAACGAAGTGGTGGAAATCTCGTCCCCAGTCGAGGATGGCACGGTTCTTCATGATGCCGTAGGAACCTTCGACGATGTTGCGCTTGTTCCACAGCGAACACCATTCGTGGGAGCCGACTGCCTCGCCTTGGTACAGGGCGAGATGGCGGCGATTGAACGTGCGGGTTCGTGTCTGACAACAGCGAGCGACAGGTGCGCCGTCGATCTCGACGGGCTCGCCGATCTTGGTGGTGCAGTGTGCGCAGCCGCCGGCTTTGCCGTCAGGACCGGTTTCGTGAGGTGTGACAAATTGTCGCGAACCGTTCTTTTTCACGGCGCCGTTCGGTGCCCATTCAAACCGTTCGAGCGGCTTGATGCGCGCCTGATGCGCTTGGAGATCTGCTTCGGTGAACGGCCACTTCGGGAACCGGGCGTTGATGGCGTCGGTGTGAGAGGCGCATTCACACATCGGGCGTCCGCCAACGAACAACACCTCGCCTTTTCGTTTGCCCTTGCCGACCGAAACCAATGCGGGCGGTTCCTGGTTGGTGCGATGCAGCCGGTAGACGGGTTTGGCTCCGAGCTCTTTCAGTGGGAGTTGCCAGTCATCGATTTTCGCAGCGGAGTATCCAGGGTCGGCAGCCACGTAGCCGAGCACCGGCGTGCCCGCAGCACGTTTCGGGTCAACGGATCGTCGCGCAGCGAGACGTTCGATGATCGGTGTCAGCGACTGTGCAGGGTGAGCAACAGCCGGGGTGAGGATGAAGGTGTCGATCAACGCAGGTTCGAAGTCGCCGGAACGTACAACGGAATGCAACGCGTAGCCGTGCACCGACTTGGTGACGTTCGGCCTGCCCGCCCATTCAGCGCCGAGGCTCCACGTTGACGGCCATCTGGACTTTCGTTTCGTACGACGAACGACCTTGGCTGGTTTCGTGTCGACAGTTTTCTGATCTCCGAGAACTTCTTCGAGCGGTGCGGAGCTGCCTGCGTCGCCGTCGTTGCCTCGACGCTCAACCTTGCCCGCAGCCGATGGCGGTCGCTCCCAACTCCATTTCATGGTGGCGTCGGCTGAGTAGTTACCGCTGCCGGGTCCGGCGCCATTTGTTGATGCTGTGACGAGACGTTCCACGAACATCTGCAAGTAGCCGGCTCGCTGCTCGCGCAGTTTGTCCTCGTCGGGGTGGCCGATGAGGTCCTCATCCCAGGCGTCCATTGTCCGAGCGATCGAATGGAAGCAGTCGAGGAGCTGGGTGTAGCTGATCTGCTTTGCGTCTCCGCCGTGGACGTAGTCGATGCGCAGATCGATGCGTGATTTCAGTGGGATGCCAGCGAGGAGCGCTTCGAGACTGATGGCGTGGAGGTTCTTGTTCGTGATGGCTTGCACCGCGAACAAGATGAGGGCGGTGCGAATGGAGAACTCTCGGGGGCGCCCGGGCCGGATGTAGCTGTCGACGATGAGATCCTCGACCCAGTCGCACAGACCAGGGTCGGCGTCGATGATCGCGGCGACCTTTCTCATCAGTTGTTCGGTGACCACGACACCGGCGAGTTCAGGGTCGCGCACTGCTGGCAGTGCCCGTCCGAGCTGTTCCGAGCGGCGCACGCGTGCGGCGTCGGCGTTCGCTTTTGACGAACGGGCCTGCGCCAGGGTCGGGGTGATGGTGGGGGCGGTCATTGAAGTTCCTGGTCGAGAAGGTCGACGATCGACGGGGTGCGCAGCAGAGCTCGCAGCGCAAACGTGCTGCCGAGTTGGGCGCACACCGCATGTCCGACCTCGTAGGTCCACGACAGACGCGCACGGGTCATGTCGATCGGGACGCCGAATCGTTCGCCGGCGGGGTTCATCACATTGAAGAAACGATGGTCGCGTCGAAGGACGGTCCCGCCGAGCATGTACTCCTCGCCCTGGTCGGCCGCCTCCCGCTGCAGCGTTTCGAGTGATTCTGCGTACCGGTCGAGCACCCGCAGCTTCCCGGGACCTGCGTCTGCGTTGTTCAGGGTCACGAAGAGGCGACCGTCGACGGTGGCCAAGTCGCTGGGGCGCACGCTGCCAGCAGCAGCACCCGAGATGCCTGCACCCAAAACCAGATCGAGGCCTGCGGTCACATGGCGACGCCGTTTCGCAGACGGGACACAGCCAGCCTGGGCGTAGAGGCGTGCGATCTCACCAGAGCTGTACGGCGACTTGGGGGAGTCACGGCTGAACGTGCGACGTTCAACGTCGAGGGGTTGGCCAGCGGCTTGTCGCAGATGGTGCAAGTTGGCTGCGACGGTACGCACCGAACCGGGCTCCCACGCGGCGTCGACGACTGCAATGAAAGCTTCGATCGTGTCGGTAGCGAAGATCGTGTCGACGCGCACAGGCCGGTCCTGCTGACTCGACCACGCAGCAAGGTACGCGCCGTGGCGCATCAGATCTTCGCCACGTTTCACGGTGCCCGGCTGAGCCGACCGCACGGCTTCTCGAACGACGTCACGCACAGCAGCCCAACGCTCAGGGTCGACTCGTTCGGGGGCGTAGCTGTCGATCGCTTCTTCAATCCTTGCCGGTACGGACACGATCGGAGTCGCTTGTTCGATGCGAACCGGTTGATGAGTGGACGCCCCCTTCCGGGTTGTTCCCGCCAGACCGACCCCAGGGGCCAACCGGTTCAGATGCGACCGGACCGCAGCTTGTGAGCCGACGGGCGCTTGGCCGTACTCGGCGGTGACGAACTTCGCGATGTCGTCGGGATTGAAAGCGGTAGCGGCATCGAGGGGGCGGCCTGCGGTAGTGCGCCAGCAGGCGTACTGGTAGCACCACCGCAGAACCTTCCCGGCCTCTTTCACGTTGCGCGGTCCGGCGGCTCCCACAGCGACACGAACGAACACGGCCTCCGCAGTGCTGTCGTGCCCGACAGTCGCGTCGGGGACCCACGCAGCCACCTTGGCCGCAGCTGCTACCGCCGCCGCAGACCCCACACCATCGGCGCCGATGGCGTCCTGCGGAACGTTTGTTCGGTCCATGCGGTCACTATGGTCCGGGGGTATCACAGATTTCAGCGGTGTCATTTGCGCAGCGGGGTGTTCGGCTTTCACGCCGGACACCGTGCGCATCGACCCATCTGAGCACGACTCCGCTGAGACAATGGCCGCGTACGCGGTTGTCAGCCGCGTATCGGCCGCAGGGTCAGTCTTGATGCGGTGTGCTTCCGGGGTGCCACGTTTTTCACCCCGCCTGCTCCTCGTGACCCCTGAACAGTTCGGGCGGGCGACGTCCCCTGAGTGGCGGATGGACGATGGCCTCGAAGCCAATGCCAATGCGCTGGTGGCGCGTGCCCGCCGTGCGTTGGCACTTCAACAGCATCGGTTGGCGCTCGCGCTGGAAGCCGACATCCGCGAGCGAGGGATCACGAAAGCCATAGCGGCGGAAGAGATGGGTGTGGTGGCCGGGACGCTCGGCAAGAAACTGCGAGGTCATGATCCGATGTACGCCGAGGACCTGTTCTCATGGGTGCTGTACCTCGGCCGGATCGAGTTGTGGCCCGTGCCAGCGAACCTCGACGAACTCCTCCCTTGAGCGCAACGAAGGGGAAAACCGTCCCGCTGCTGGCCGTCGGAGGTGGGATGCGTGCATGGCCCGAATCGGTGAGCACTCTCAACAGGAGCGCCAACGTGACGCAGCGCCAGCTACCACAGGAGGAGACACAGATGCTCAGACCAAGAAGCGAGCCGATCAGAGCCGATCTCGAGCAGTCCGCTGGCCACAGAAACCAACACAAGTCTTCCGAGGCGGTAGTGGTGAGCGGCAACCCATGCGCCGCGTTCTCGGGACGAGTGCCTCGCCAAATCTTCTATTGTGCCCGTGTATACACGCGGCGTATAGTCGGCGAGGTGAGCGTGGGTCAGACATTCCTGGGATTGCTTGATCGCGGCCCACAGCATGGGTACGGCCTGAAGACGGCCTATGACGAGTGGTTCGGAGCTTCAAAGGAACTTCGTTTCGGTCAGGTGTACGCGACGTTGTCTCGACTCGACCGCGATGGCTTCGCGGAGGTGGTATCGGTGGAGACGGGCGAGGGTCCTGAACGCAAGGTGTATGAGATCACACCGTCCGGGGTCACCGAACTCGAGCGTTGGCTCGGGACACCGGAACCAGCCGACGGTGTTCCGTTGGCTCCGATGTTCGCCAAGGTCGTGGTCTCGCTTGCGACCGGTCGATCTTCGGGTGAGGTTCTCGAGGCGCAGCGAGGAGTCCACGTCGCACGGATGCGTGAGCTGCGGTCGTTGGCTCAGGACGGCTCGCTCGAACAGCAGCTTGCGGTCGACTTGTTGATTGGTCATCTCCAGGCCGATCTCGACTGGATCGAACTCGTCGGCGCCCGCCTCGATCAGATCGCAAGGAAGTGATGAACGTGGCCTCCACGCACACACCAGCCAACCACGACGGTTCGATCGTTGCTGCTCAAGATGTTGCGGTCCAGTTCGGCGAGACGACCGCATTGGTGTCGGCCAGTATCGAGGTTGCTCCGGGCGAGCTGGTTGCGGTCATGGGCCCATCGGGCTCGGGCAAGTCAACACTGCTGCACTGCCTTGCTGGGCTCGTGGCTCCTCGCTCGGGTCGGGTGTGCTTCCAAGGCACCGACATGCACGGGCTCGACGACTCCGAGCGCAGCGAGTTGCGGCTGCGTCGTATGGGGATGGTGTTCCAGTTCGGTGAACTCGTACCGGAACTGTCTCTCGTTGAGAACGTTGCGCTGCCGTTGTGGCTGCTCGGCGAATCGCGGACTAGTGCTGCGGGGCGAGCCGAGGACTTGCTCGACCGTTTCGATGTCATGAGCGTCGCCCACAAACGTCCTGGCGAGGTATCGGGCGGTCAGCTTCAACGCGCCGCCGTCGCGCGAGCTTTGGCGCATCGTCCTGCGGTCGTGTTCGCGGACGAACCGACCGGAGCGCTTGACTCCGCAAACGCCCAGATCGTGATGGAGGCGCTTGTCGGGTGCGCACGCGAGCAGGGCGCAGCGGTTGTGTTGGTCACCCACGAGACCCGTCTTGCGTCGTATTGCGATCGCGATGTGCTCGTTCGAGATGGAGTCGTCGGGTTACGTGACCAGTCGAATGAGGTCATCGAGACCGTTGCGGCTGGTGGCCTCCGGTGAGATCGTTTGTCCTCGGCCTCGAGTTCCTTAGACGGTCGGGAAGAGCCGGTCTGGTTCGGGCGTGTTCGCTCGCTGCAGGTGTCGCCCTCGCAGTCGCTGCACTGTTGTCCCTGTTGAGCATCCCGAGTGTGGTCGACGCCCAAGCCGAGCGATACGTCCAACTCCTCCCTCAGTTCGCCGACACGACCAACCAAGCGGACACCGCACCGCTGAGAGCGACCTATTCCGAAGAAGGCGCTAATGGGCGCGAGCTGCGCGTGCTCACCGTTGGAGCGACAGGGACGTCACCAGTCGCGCTGCCGGCATGGCTGCCCGCGTTCCCCGAACCTGGCGAGATCGTCGTGTCGCCCGCGCTGCGCGACCTGCTCGACGCCGACGACCGAATACTCCTTGATCGGTTCCCCCAAACTGTGGTCGCCGAGATCGGTCCCCAAGCCCTCGTCGCTCCAGACGAACTTGCTGCCGTGGTCGGCGCACCCGCCGCAGACTTCGACCAACGCGTTGGCTATCTCGGATTCGGTCGAACATCAGAGCAGCGCGCTGACGTCGATCCTCGTGCGATCCGTCTCGTCGTTGCAGTCGTCATGCTGTTCGTTCTGACTCCGTTGGTCGTT
>JBBREA010000152.1:0-6242 GCA_038203385.1 Acidimicrobiales bacterium
CGTGGCCGAGCGTGCCCTGACGGTAGAGGTGCTGCGTCGGGATGACCCTCAGGTCGACTGCAGCCGACAGGTTGCACGAGCGAGTCGGTATCCCGGTCGGGCACTGCGAGTTGTACGCCCAGGAGACGGCAGTCCACACCGCCGCCAATGCGACGGTGGCGACGCCCCACGCACGCACACTGCGCAAGGTCAGATGCAACAGGGCGATCACCAGCACGAGCACCGCGTACACCTGGAGGGGGCCGGCGAGCCGGAGCTCGAGCGGGTTGTACGTGCCCGTGACCACCGCTGTGTAGAGCAGCCCGACGACGAAGAGCACGACCACCCGGCGCGCCGTCACCAGCGGGTCCACACGCCGGTGGTAGGCGAATGCCAGGCCGCAGCCGGACAGGCTGACGAACGTCGGGAAGATCAGGTCGAACACGGTCACGCCCAGCCACTCGGCATGGCGCAGCTGATCCCACGACGGATAGGGGTAGGCGATGACGATGAGGTTGGCGAGCACCATCCACCCACGGGCCCAGTCGAGCGAGGTGATGCGCTGACGCTTCGCGACGGCCACGTCCACTGGCACCGATGGAGTGAGCGTGGCGGTCATCTGTCGCCGCCCGGGATCACGAGATAGGTCTGCTGGCGTGCGAAGAGCACGTCGGTGTCATTGACCTCGCCGGTGGCCCACCACTCCCCCGGGAAGGCCAGCCAGCCGTAGAGCTGCTGTTGCAGACCGAGCCGCTGCGGCCCTTCGACGCCGTCGGCACCGAGACCCATCAGCGCGTCGTAGTCGTCGGGCGACAGTTCCATCGTCTGCACCTGTCCGGTGTCGCTGCCGAGTGCTCGACGCAGATCATCCACGTCGCCCGGCGCCACGTTGACCCAGGCGCCCGCTTCGGCGAGCGGGGCGAGCGTCGCCATGGCGAGGGTGAGGCTGCGGTGATCGGGGTGCTCATATTCGAAGGCTGTGGGCGTCCCAGGACAGTCCTCAACTGTCGCGCAGTCGCCCGACTCGGTGGTGCGAAGCCCGCGCTCGTCGGAATCGTTCCAGTAGCCAGCCGACACGATGCGGCGCAGTGGCAGGTCCGGCAGGATCTCCCCACGGCTTTCCAGCAACGCCTGGACAGCGTCGACGATGCCCGACTCGTCCAACCCGCCGTCGGGCAGCGACAGGGCAACGTGAGCGGCATTGTCACCCACGGCGAAGTCGGCGTCGCCGCCCCATCGTTCGTCGACATCGACCGTGCGATCGGCACGCCCCAACCGCAGCTCGATGAAGCGCTCCGACGTTTGGGCCAGGAAGGTCGACCACGCGGCGATTCTGGACGACCCGCATCCAGCGACGTCGCCGGCGGCGGGCAGCGGATCGGGCGACACCTCGCCGGCCTGTTGCTCGGTGAACCGCTCGGGGTCGGCGCACCGATTGGTCGCCTCACCACGGGTCAGGGCGACGACGACCGTGTACGTGCTCGGATCGTCCTCGATGGCCGGCAGGGCCAGCATCTCGTCGTCAGGATGCGGCGACAAGACCAGCTGCAGACCTGTCGGCTCACGCCCGTCAGCGGAGAGCAGCGCTCCCGTTGTTGCGATCACCACCATGATGGTGACGCCCAGCAACACCGCCGTCCGCTGCGCTGGCCGAACGTTACGCATTAGCACCGACCCTAATGCCGCCACAGTGGTTGTTCGGAGCGCGCGATCAGTCGGTTGTGTGCGGGGCGGTGTCACTCAACAGGACGGCCGCACGTCCGAGCAGTACCAGGTGCGAATCGCCCTCATCGCCACACTGCGCTACACCGGTCTACGCAACAACGAACTCCCATCCCCACCGATGGCGACACACCTACGCCACCAGCCTCCTGCGTGGCGGCGTGGACCTCCACACCGTTCAACGCCTCCTCGGGCACGCAAGTATCAACACCACCATCCGGTACCTGCACATGGTCGACGACGACCTGCGTGACAAGGTCGACGGCGTCTTCGGCTGACACCATCCTTCTCGTGACCCGGCTGCGGGCTCAGAAGTCGGTATCACCCGCCCGACGGTGCGAGACGTACAGGGACAGCCCCTCGATGAGCTGCTGGAGGAACGCCTCGTCCGCATGCGTAGTCGGTCGTCCGTCAGGCTCGCCCAGCGGTGCCAGATCGAACATCTCGGCCATATCGTCGGACTCGTAGGCCTCCACGAACGCTCCCACGAGCGGGTACCAGTCCGGCCACTCGCTGTCGACGTCCTGGAAGACAACACCGCCCTTCACCAAGCGACTCGTGTAGTCGAGCAGCCGCTCGGCCGTGCCCACCGCGAGGTGGCCCTGCTCATCGACATGGATCAACAGCTCCTCGTCGATGGCGTCCAAGATCAACTCCAGGTCACTCATCTGCGTCTCCATCGTCCCTGCTCTATCCATTCCTTCGGTCGGCCGATGGCTCAGTGGGCGCGGCTTCCACGCCCCATCGTCCGGCACCTTGAGCGACCACGCTCACTCAATGCACGGGCGTCACTCCGCCTGCGAGTTCTTGGTGACCCGTCCGGAGAAAACGACCGAAGCCCCGGCCCTCTCGAAAGAGGACCGGGGCTCCTTATCGCAACTCTCGACGAGAGTCGTTTCGCTTACTTAGTTGTTGTTGGTGACGGCGAATCCGGTCAGAGCCGCTGCGTCGTTGCCAGGAACGTCCTGGACCATGTTCGCACCGGGCACCACGTAGTTAACGGTGACCGTGGCCCCGTTAGCCGGTGCAGCACCAAGCGTGAGGACAACGGTGCTACCAGAGATAGCCACACCGGTGACCGTGGTTCCACTGACCGTGTAGGCGGTCGTTGCCGGAACTGAAGCGGCGTCAAGCGCCTCGTTATAGGTCAACGTCAGTGCCGTACCGGTCACTGCGGCGGACGAAGCCACCGGTGCGACGATATCGGAGCCCACAACCACCGTCTGACCAGCAGGCTGGCAGTTGGTGGTGGTCGTTCCGGCGCAGACGGTATTGGTGTCTGTTCCGGTCTGAGAGGTAACGGTGATGGTTCCAGTGCTGGCACCAGAAGCAACCGTGAGGACCACGTCCGTGTTCGGCGTGCCGACAGAGGCAGCCGTCACCACCAGGGCCGTCGAAACGGTCCCAGTGGTGCTCGTGACACGGAAGTCCGAGCCGTTAGCAGCAACTGTTGCGGGGTTCACAACGTTGTTGTAACGGACCCGAATCGTGGTGTCACTCACCACGCCCGAACCAGCGGCCGTGAATGCCATGGACGAAGCCGTGGACGCAGCCGCTGCGGTAGCAGGACCGGCCTCATCGCTGAGACGTCCGGCGTCGCCGGAGGCGTCCACTGCCTGGACCACGTAGCAGTACTGCGGGGTGGTCTGGCCGGCGGCGGGTGCCATAGCGGTGCCGTCGTAGTACACGTACTGGTTCGCCGTGCTACCTGCAGCGGTGTCGGCAACGGTGCCGATGGGGCTGTAGGCAGCGGCACCAGCCGCGGTCTGAGCGTCGGGGCACTGAGGGCCAACACCGATGACCGTCGAAACGACGGCCTGCGTCCGAAGGACGTTGTAGGACGCGACGGTGTCGGTACCGGAGTCAGTGAAGACGACTTCGATGCCGCCACGACCCGCGTTGGCTGCGAGCGCCGGATCACGGAGAGCCGTGATGGTCGGAGGCAGCGGAGCGGAGTCGTCGAGGATGAAGCTGCTCTGGTTCGCAGGGTTGCTGCGATAGGTGCCGGAGATGCCATCACCAACGGACAGACGTGCCTCGAACTCCGCCAGGGTAAGCGCGGTGTTCGGGGAGCCTGCGAGGATGAACTCGTCGTTGCTGTCGTAGAAGAAGCTGAACGAAGCGTTAGAGAAGACGTCGTTCGCCGTGTCGACGAAGGCAACCGGGCCGGTGACTGCCGAGTTGTCGGCCGCCTCGACAGCAATGACGGTGATGTCACCGCTGGTGCCGAACACCTCGCTGGGCGTCCCATCTGCGTTCAGGTCAATCCGGCCATCGTTGTCGGCATCATTGAAGACGACGGCAACGAAGCACTCGCCGGCGCCGCCGGTGGTGTCGATCGAGAAGGTCACAGTTCCGCTGCTCGGAACAAGAACTCCGTCGGTCGTAGTCGTGGCGACACCATTCACCACCGTTACCTGCGCGGTGTTGGTGTCGTCATTCTGAGCAACGTTGCCAGTACCACCGGGGTTCGTGCCGGAGAACGTGGTCACACCGCTGGCGTCGGTTGCAACGTTGCTGCAATCGACGAGCTGGATGTCCACGAGGCTGCCGGGCGTGATGCCAGTGAAGCTGAACTGCTGGACGGAGCCAGCCTGACCCGTCTGATCGCCAGCAGGAGTCACCGTGAACGTCTGGTTCGAGACGGCATCACAGGTGGCTGCTTGACGTGCGGCTTCCGAGGTCGAGGCGTTGATGACGGCCTCTCCGCCGACTGCGACGATCGTACCGATCGTGGCGCAGTTGTCGACGAGGTAGTCCTCGGTAGCAATGGGGAGGGCAGTCTCGGAGACGAGAAGGATCGGGTAATCCTCTTGCGCTCCGAGCGGGCCTGCGACCATTGCGTCGGCGAAGCGGAGACGGTTCGCGATGATCGCGCCCGTGTCGTAGCCGCCGGTGAGCTCTTGGAGCTCGTTGGCGATTGCGACTGCGGTCTCGTCACGAGTCGGTCCCGAGAGACGCTCCACCGTGATACCGAGGCCGGTCAGCTGCACTTCGACGGTTGTCGGAACGGCAGCGTTACCACCGACGATGTACGCATCGTCGATCTGCGGGTTCGCAGCGAGGTAGGCGGCCACTTCCGGACGAAGCGTGGCTCCGTCGTTCAGGATGATCGGTGCATCAGCTTCGATGGCCAGCGGGCCGGAAGCGAGTGCGTCAGGGAAGTCGAGGCCGTCGGCCACGATGATCTCCGTGGCGCCGGGGCTCTGCGCTTCAGCGATCGCGACTGCCGTGTCGTAACGGGTCGGACCCGACAGGCGGGTGACCGTTCCGTACGTGGCGAGTTCGGCGGCGACTGCGGCGGAAACCACTGCTTCGCCACCGACGATCTGGATGTTGGTGACCTCGGCGTTGTTGGCGACGAGCCATGCCTCGGTGGTGGGGTGGAGCGTGTCCGCCTCGGTCAGGAGGATGGCATCTTCGAGGAACGCGCCTGCGAGGCCGTCCGGGAAGTTCAGTCCGTTGGCCACGGTAACCGTGGCGACCGAATCGATCGCGTCGGCGACCAGCGTTGCGGTCTCGTAGCGGTCGGAGCCGCCGTACGTTGTTGCGGGTACGTGATCGGCGAGAGCCGGCGTCCCAGAGAGTGCGAGTACCGAACCCACCATCGCGGCTGCTGCTGCAGACGCTGCGATGCGCTTCGGGACTCGCGAGGTGCGAGTGTTCAAGGTGTTCCTCCTGGAGTGAAGTTGATGCCGGGAACCGGAGATCCCGGCCCAACGTGTTCAGATGGCAGGCCAGGTGGCCCACACGCTGCTTTGTTAACTCCCGCACCATAACACCAACCCCCCTGGCCGACACAAGCACCATTCGCAAGGAACCGGTGTAGAGAATTCCCGCGCCGCGCAAGGGTTTCCCCTGGTGGCCAGTGATTCCGGGCACATCATCGGTCTCTACCGTGTCAGAGGTCTGCCCGAATCACCCGTCGGTGGTTAGGCCCACGCTCAGCAGTTTCGCCGCCACACGCACTCGTTGAGCCGAAATGCCCGAGCCTTCCCGAGCCCGAGATCGGGGTCGCCGACCTCGACGAGGGGCGGTTCGAGGCCCGTCCCGTCGTTCAACAAGAAGTCCGCTGGTTGTCGCTTGCCCCGGTCCAGCACCAGGATCGCCGTCGACGTCGGTTCGGTGTCGGATTCGACCCCATCAAGCGACTCGACGAGGATGTCTGCGAGCGGCCGATCCGGTTCGATACCGAGCCACGGCGAGATCCGGCACTGCGAGTAGTACCCCACCTGGGGCAGATAAGAGCTGATCACGACGCAGTCGTCGCCCAGCTGCTGCCCGGCTGCGACGCTGCCCTCGCGGAGCGTTCCGAACGAGAACTCGAGCCCGTTGTGATGCTCGCGCACCTCGCCGGCCGCTGACGGAACCAACGCCAAGGCGGCGAGCACGCCCAGCGCCGCCGTCACCACCGGCCGCGCACTGACCCTCAACCGAACGGTGAGTTCCTCGATGGCCCACGAGTAGCCGACCCCCGCAGCAACCGCCCAGAAGGGCAGGGACAACACGAGATAGTTCTCCACCACCAGCCCGACCGTGTA
>JBBREA010000153.1:0-6231 GCA_038203385.1 Acidimicrobiales bacterium
CGCCCACTTCCGCACACGACTGACATCGAGCTCGGGAACCACGCCGCTCATCATTGCGTTGTCGGGCCCGTGCTGGCCATAAACCCGATCATCGTTCGCTGTCGAGGCGACGACAGCTCGATTCTCCGGATCGACTCCGGCTTCTGACGCAACACGATCTCGGCAGGCCATGCAATGGTCGTTCCCGCTCGGAAAAACGCTCCATCCTCCTCGTACGTGATTGACATCAGCGGCGAAGCGCTCCGGTCAGCACGACGACCTCAGCTCCATCGAACCTGCTGAGATCAATCGATTCCCCGTCGGCCAGCAGCTCGTTCAGGTCCTCCGTGACGTAAGTCATGATCCACACTTCCGCATCCTCATCTGGACGATCCTGCCGCAGAAGGATCGAGAAAAAGGGACAAAACGGACGACGACGATATTGCCGTTCGCTGAACCCGTTAGATAAGCCGTTAGACATCGGGCTCCGGAACGAAAGAAGCCCTGGTAGATGTTGCTATCTACCAGGGCTTACGTGGTGGCGGGGACAGGATTTGAACCTGTGACCTTCGGGTTATGAGCCCGACGAGCTACCGGACTGCTCCACCCCGCGGCGAAAATGTCCGTCGTCAAAGGTAGCGGTCATGGCTCTCGAGAACAACCTGACCAACCGATCCCATCACATCCGAGCAAGCTCACCAAACTGCATAGCTTTGGAAACTGTTTCCGCTACTATGCGTTCTGTGAGCGACCTTGCGACCACTCCCTCCGCCGCAACCGAGCTTGATCTGGCCGCATCTGCTGCCGACCTCGATCGGTTGCGGGTGGTCACGCTCCGACTAGCTCGGCGCATTCGCACCAACGCGCCTGAGACCACCACTGCCTCCCAACTCTCGATGTTGGGAACCGTCATGCGACACGGCCCGTGCAGCATCAGCTTCATTGCCGAGGTCGAGCATGTGCAGCCTCCGTCAGCCAGCAAGATCGTCGCTTCGCTGGAACAGCAAGGTCTCGTCGCCCGGCAAACCGACCCCGACGACCGTCGCTGCTCGAAGATCCTCATCACCGATGCGGGCCTCGATATGGTCGCGCACGTCCGGGATACGGGCCGAAGCTGGCTCGCATCGCGGCTGACCGACCTCGACGACGAGGAAGTGCGCTTGCTCGGCGAAGCGGTGCCGGTGTTGGAACGACTCCTCGGCCCGTACGACGACGGAGCCCGAACATGAGCACGCCGCCCTCCCACGAGACCTGTGCAACGAGGCGTGCCCGGCACGTTGCGTCATACTGCGTCCGATGAACGCGTCCGTTACGGCGTTGGCCACCCGCACGTTCGCAGCGATGCGATTCCGCAACTACCGGCTGTATCTCGGCAGCCAGATCGTCTCGTTCAGTGGCTCGTGGATGCAGGCGCTCGCTCAGTCGTGGCTCGTGCTCCAACTCACCGGCAGCGGCACAGCGCTGGGCACTGTCGTGGCCTGCCAGTTCATCCCCACCCTGTTGCTATCTCCCTACGGCGGCATGGTTGCCGACCGTGTCGACAAGCGCAAGCTCATCATGGCAACCCAAGCCACGGCCGGGTTCCTCGCGCTCGTCCTCGGTGTCGTTACCATCTCAGGCGCTGTCGAGTTGTGGATGGTGTACGTCATCGCTGCAGGCTTCGGCACCGTCACTGCAATCGACAACCCGGCCCGACAAACCTTCGTCATGGAAATGGTCGGTCCAAACCACCTCTCCAACGCGGTAACGCTGAACAGCGTCGCAGTGAATGCAGCTCGCATAATCGGCCCGGCGATCGGCGGGGTGCTCATCGCAACGCTCGGGGTGGGCCAATGCTTCATCGTCAACGCGGTGAGCTACCTGGCAGTGATCGTCGCCCTGCAACTTGTTCGACGAAACGAACTCCATCCCACCGTCCGCGCGCCGCGAGCACCACGCCAGTTGCGTGAGGGTTTCCGCTACGCCTGGAACCAACCCACGTTGCGAACCACGCTCGTGATGCTCCTGCTCGTCGGTACGTTCACGTTCGAGTTCACCGTCACGTTGCCCTTGCTCACCGACACCACGTTCGGTGCCGGAGCCGGTGGGTTGGCAGCGTTGTCCGCGCTCATGGGCTTCGGAGCGGTCGTTGGTGGGCTCGTCGTCGCCGCCACCGGAGCGCCAACCCTCCGCCGCCTGGTCGCAACAGCCGCCTTGTTCGGTGCTGCGATGATGGTGCTCGCAGCCGCTCCCACGATGACTGCGGCCTATGTCACCATGCCGTTCGTCGGCGCGGCGAGCATCTCCATGATCGCCCTGTCCAACGCAACGTTGCAGCTGAACTCGGACCCCGTGCTGCGCGGTCGGGTCATGGCGCTGTTCGCCATGGCGCTCATCGGTTCGTCGCCGATCGGGGGCCCGATCATCGGCGTCATCGGTGAACACGTCAGCCCACGTGCCGCACTCGCAACCGGTGGAATCGCTGCGTTCGTTGCCGCTGCGTTCGGTCTGGCAACCGCCCTCAAACAGGAACACGCAATCACTGAAGAGCTGACGACACGACCAGAACTCGTACCCTCCTGACGCCTGCGTGCGACTGCGCTAACGTCGCCGCACGGTTCATCCGACGGTTCACCCGGCAAGTTGCCCGGCAGGTCAAGGGGGTCATCAATGAAGTTTCGTCACGACACGAGTCGCCACCGGTACGTGCTGGAAGACGATGCCTCGACCATGGTCGCGAGCACCAACTACACCGTCCGACAGAACCGAATTGTCTTCAACCATACCGAGATCGCAGACGGCTACGAAGGGCAGGGTCTCGGAACGAATCTCGTGCAGGGCGCCCTTGACGACGTGAGGGCCACCGGCGTCAAGATCGTGCCGTTGTGCTCATTCGTGCGGGGCTGGATCGAACGCCACCCCGAATACGACGGTCTCGTCGATCACGACCTTCTCACGCTCTACCTGAGATGAGCCCATCCTCCGATTCGGCCGACGCAACCCGCACCACCACGGCTGTGGGACACTGCGGCAATCGTGCCAAGGCTGCATTCGCGATTACACGGCCCGGGTCTGCATGGTGGGTACCGGCGCCGCCGCGAAAGAGGCGATTACCGCTTACGACGACCGGTGCTTGCCAATGTGGTGGTGATGGATGAGCACATCGACGATGGCAGCATCATCGACTTCCGCACCAAACTCCGTCTGACATTCAAGGCCAAGACCGACTAGACAAGCAGCGGTCAGACCCCACCTTCCGCAACACCAAGCGGGGTCAGGCCCCTTCTTCAACCAATGGAGCGAACATGATCATCGGGGTACCCAGCGAGATCAAGAACAACGAACGCCGCGTCGGCATGACGCCCGAGTCGGTCGCCGAGGTGATCGCCCACGGCCACCGCGTGTTGGTACAAGCTGGTGCCGGAGCAGGAATCGGCGCGACCGATGCCAACTATCAATCTGCGGGCGCCACCACCGTCGCCACTGCAGCCGACGCCTTCGGGGCCGACATGGTGGTGAAAGTGAAAGAACCTCAGGCGGTCGAGCGGGCCATGCTCCGCGACGGTCAAACGCTGTTCACCTACCTCCACCTCGCGCCCGACGCCGACCAGACACGCGAGCTCGTCGCCTCCGGGGTCACGGCGGTGGCGTACGAAACCGTCACCGGGCCTCACGGCGGGCTCCCACTCCTTGCACCGATGTCCCAGGTCGCTGGCCGTCTTGCGGTACAAGCAGGAGCACACGCCCTCGAGAGTCCCGCCGGCGGCCGCGGCATTCTTCTGGGCGGTGTTCCGGGCGTGCCGCCTGCGAGTGTGGTCATCATCGGCGGGGGCGTCGCCGGCAGCAACGCTGCCACCATTGCGTTCGGCATGGGCGCCAAGGTCACGGTGCTCGACCGGTCCGCTGCCGTGCTCGAACGCCTCGACGATCGCTTCGGCAGCCACATCATCACCGAGTACGCCACGCGTTCGGCGCTGGAGCGGCACCTTGCCACCGCCGACATGGTGATCGGCGCAGTGTTGTTGCGCGGGGCGCTAGCGCCGCGCCTCATCAGCCGCGCCGACCTCGCCGTGATGCAACCGGGATCGGTGCTCGTCGACATCTCCATCGACCAGGGTGGCTGCTTCGAGACCTCACGGGCCACCACACACGACGATCCCACGTTTGTCGTCGACGGCATCACGCACTACTGCGTCGCCAACATGCCCGGCGCAGTCGCCCGCACTTCGACCTACGCGCTCAACAATGTGACGCTCCCCCACATCGTGGCCCTGGCCGACAAAGGCACCAAGCAAGCCCTGGTCGACGACCAGCATCTCCGCGACGGCCTCAATGTCCACGCCGGAATGATCACCGAGGCTGCTGTCGCCGATGCCCAGGGCTACCCCTACGTAGAAGCTCTAACGGCCCTCGCCGGTTAACCATCGCCCCGCGTCGCGATTCGTAGCGCAGGCCGCCGCCCCAAAACGCAACACTGCCGACACAACGCCAAGTTGTGTCGCGATCCATAGGGATTGTCGCACAGCACGCCACGCGGCGTTTGGTTGACGAGTCGGGACTCGGCGGAGCTACCGCGGTACGGTGAGGCTGCACTATGGGACTGTTTCGAAAGCGCACCTCCGACCCCAGCGACCTTCAACGGCTGCGCGAAGAAATCGCCCGAATGGCCGCCCGGCTCGATGAGAACGACGCCGCCAAGACCGACCTCGGAGTGCGGGTCGAACATGTCGCCACCGAAATCACCAAGCTGCAAGAACCTCTTGCTACCCGCAATCCAGACAAACCTGGCGCCACCGAAGCAGACATCGACATGCTGCGGGCTCGAATTGAACGGCTCAGCAGCCGAATGGACACCCCCACGTCGACCAACCAATCGGTTCGGCTGGAAGAACTCGCAGCGCTACGGGAACAGATGACTGCGCTGCACGAACAGCTCACCAGCGCACCGTCGGTGCAACCTGCTGATCTCGATGATCTCCGACAACAAATGGCCGAACTCGGCAACGCCATCGCAGCGACTCCGAGTGTCGACCCCTCCGAAGTTCAAGAACTCCGCAACCAAGTCGTTGGCCTCACCGGCCAGATCGCTGCTGCGCCGGCCATCGACCCCGCCGAACTCCAACAGCTCCGAGCCCACCTCGCCCAGCTCGACGATCAACTCGCCGCGGTGCCGAACATCGACCCGACCGAGGTGGAAACACTCCGCAACGAAGTCGCTGTGCTCGCCAACCAGATTGCGGCTACGCCGACCACAGACCCCGGTCAGCTGGAACTGCTTCGCGGACAGATCGACATGCTCAACGATCAGATTGCGACCACACCCACGATCGACCCGGCCGAGCTCGAGCAGCTCCGGGCCCATGTTGACCAGCTCGACAACCAACTCGCCGCCAGCCCTGCCATCGACCAGGCCGAACTCGATGGCGTCCGCCGCCAGCTCACCGTTCTGGCTGCAACCGTTGCGGCTGCGCCAACCGTTGACCCAGCCGAGGTCGAACAGCTGAAGCTGCAGGTGACTCACCTCGGCAACAGTCTTGCCAACACCCCCTTCGTCGATCCTGCGCAACTGAACGAACTGCGCGAAGACGTTGCTCTCCTCGGTGTGCAGTTGGCGGGCACTCCGGGCGTGGATCCCTCTGAACTGCAGCAGCTCCGCGAACAGGTCGACACGCTTGGCCAGCAACTGTCGAGCACGCCCACGGTGGACCCGACCGAACTGACCCACTTGCGCCAACAGGTCGAAGCGTTGGCGTCGGCACCACCGGTCCTCACCGACAGCGACGTGGAGTCGATGTGGCAGCAGATCGCCACACTCAGCGACCAGATCGCGAACACCCCGTCAGTCGACCCGACCGAAGTGGAAACGCTGCGCACTCAGGTTGCTTCGCTCGCCGACGGTGCGACCGAAGCCGACTTGGCGACAGTGCGTGATCAGTTGGCAGCGATGAACGCCCGAGTCGACTCGATTCCGGCGCCGGTTCCGCCGGAGGTATCGGCAGCCGACCTCGCAGCCATTCACGCTCAGCTCGCGACGATGGCGGTGCGGCTCGAATCGGTCGACGCGCGCATCACCGGGATCGCGAACGAGCTCGCCAACCAGATCAGCGAACTGAGCGGCGACATCGACACGCTGCATCAGCGCGATCCGCTCACCGAAGAGGCAGTCGAGGAACTCGTCGACGGTGTCCGTGACGCCCAGACCAGGCTCGCCAACGAGCAAGCCCGTTATC
This sequence comes from Acidimicrobiales bacterium, assembly GCA_038203385.1. Lineage (GTDB taxonomy): Bacteria > Actinomycetota > Acidimicrobiia > Acidimicrobiales > Ilumatobacteraceae > Ilumatobacter. Next base: position 6,189 of record JBBREA010000153.1, read on the forward strand.
AGATCGCCTTCCGCGAAGACCTCGCCACCCTCGCCGAACGGCT
>JBBREA010000154.1:0-6193 GCA_038203385.1 Acidimicrobiales bacterium
CGTGGACGGAATGTCAGAAGCGATGCAGAACATGGCCCCGGGCGACATCGGTCGCATGAAGGACATGCTGGCGGCGCTGAACGACATGCTCGACAAGCAACAGCGCGGCGAGGATCCAGGCTTCCAGCAGTTCATGAACGAGTTCGGTGATTTCTTTCCACAGAACCCCGAAACCATCGAGGAACTGCTGGAGCAGATGGCGCAGCGCATGGCTGCCATGCAGGCGATGATGAACTCCATGACGCCCGAGCAGCGGGCCCAACTCCAGCAGCTGTCCGAGCAGCTCCTGGACGACGTCGACCTCCGTTGGCAGCTGGACCAGTTGGGATCGAACCTGCAGCAGATGTTCCCCGGCATGAACTGGGGCGAGTCGTACGAGTTCCAAGGTGATGACCCAATGGGTATTGGGCAGGCCATGCAGTCCATGTCGGACCTCGGCGAGCTGGACCAGCTCGAAAACTTGCTGCGAAACGCCACGAACCCAGGTGCGCTCGCAGAGGCCGATCTCAACCGAGTGCGTGAGCTGCTCGGCGACGACGCAGCGAAGTCGCTGGAGCGGCTGAGCGAGCTGACCAAGATGCTCGAAGAGGCTGGTCTCATCGAGAATCGGGAGGGTCGGTTGGAACTCACCCCTCAGGGGCTTCGCGCCATCGGCTCCAATGCATTACGAGATTTGTTCACGAAGTTGACCAAGGACCACGTCGGTCAACATCAGCTGCACCAACGGGGGTACGGCCATGAACGCACGTACCAAACAAAACCGTACGAGTACGGCGACCCGTTCAACATCGATCTGCAACGAACGATACGCAACGCGATTGGCAGGAACGCCTTCGATCCGATGACTGGCGGCACGCCGGTGCGGCTGAGTCTCGACGACTTCGAAATCGAGGAAACCGAACACCTCACGAGGTCCAGCACCGTGCTCATGCTCGACCTCTCCATGTCGATGCCGATGCGCGACAACTTCTTACCGGCCAAGAAGGTGGCGATGGCATTGCATCACCTGATCTCCACGCAGTTTCCACGTGACTATCTCGGTCTCGTCGGGTTCAGCGAGACGGCTCGCATCATCACCGCCGCCGATCTGCCATCGGTGTCGTGGGACTTCGTGTACGGCACGAACATGCACCACGGGTTCACGTTGGCGCGCAAGCTACTGGCGAAGCAGACAGGCGCCAAACAGATCATCATGATCACCGACGGTGAGCCGACCGCTCACATCGCGTCTCGAGGCGACGTGATCTTCAACTATCCGCCCACCAGGGAGACGATCGAAACCACGCTGGCCGAGGTGGTGCGCTGTACACGCGAGAAGATTCGTATCAACACCTTCGTCCTCGACGCCACGACGGCGCTGACGGCGTTCATCGATCGGATGACACAACTCAATCGTGGCCGGGCGTTCTACACGACGAATGACGCGCTCGGCGACTATGTGTTGGTGGACTTCCTCGAACAACGCCGCCGCATGACCCGCCGCCGCGCCGGCTGACGACATTCGCGCGTTGGTCCTGAGCAGGGGACTCGCGAAATGCACCCTTGCGGAGTGTTGGTATGGTATGCGAGAATCACATCCGTGTAGTTACGGCAGTGCCGTGACTATTGAGAATCATTCGAACCATCGACACGATCATTTCGGCCCTCGGGCCTGATGGCGACCAACGGCAGGGGTCCCACACACATGTACGAAGAAATGCTGCAAAAGCGAGAACTCGACGAGAACTGGCAAGACGGTGCCAACTGTCTCGGAGTGGATCCTGATCTGTTCTTTCCTGAACGAGGAGCGTCCACCCGGGAAGCCAAAGAGGTGTGTCGCGGCTGTGTCGTTCGCGAACAATGTCTCGAGTTCGCATTGCAGAATGGCGAGAAATTCGGCATTTGGGGCGGTCTGTCAGAACGCGAACGCCGGCGCATTCGTCGCCAGCGGGCACAAGCTGCTCGCAGCATCGTTGGGCTCTGACGTCGGGCTCTGACCCCGCGTCGCGAACGCCGAGCAAATTTCGGTGACAGCGCGAACCCTTCGCCCAGTCCGAGAGGGCTAGGCTGACGGCATGCCAAGTGGCCCAGAGTGGATCATCGTCCTCGTCATCGTGTTGCTCGTATTTGGCGGCTCCCAGTTGCCCAAGCTCGCCAAGAACTTGGGCAAGGCCCAGAAAGAGTTCAAAGACGGGCTTGCGGAAGGCACCGCTGAAGGAACAACCGAGGGCGACCAGATCAAGAAGTAACGGTCAAGCTCCGGTCAGTTGCTGCCCCGGTCAACTACCGGGCCAGTCAGTTACTGGACGTGTCGACGCGGCGGCTCTTCAGGATGCGACGGCGTTCCCGTTCGCTGCAACCGCCCCACACACCGTGCTCGATGCGATGTTCCAGGGCATGTTCGCGACAGGTGTCGATCACGGGGCAACCGTTGCAGATCTTGCGGGCGCGATCCACGCCGACTCCGTCGCTGGGGAAGAACGTGGCAGGCGGGTACATGCGGCAGAGGCCATCAGCCATCCAAGCGGTGATCGAATCCGGATCCGGAATCGCAGTCATTTGTCACTCCTGAGTCGTTGGCGGTCATCAACGTTGATGACTCTCGAACGTGCGGTTGGTCGTCCCGAACGGATCGGTTACCGAACACTTCGGTAACCGAGTACCCGTTGGACGCTCGATCAACCGGATTGGTTCCTACTTGTCGCGGAAGCGTAACGTAACTGTAATGAAAAGTCGACTTCTGGGGCTCTATGTGTCGAAATGTTGTCGATTTGGACACTATCCGGACACCGGACGTGCACACGGCGTGTCCGTGCATTCGCAGGGGCATTCGTAGGGCCGCCGCATGGCAGCGGTACACTCCCGCCCATGTCTGATGTCGTGGAACAACAAGCTGCGCCCGTCGCCCACGCCCGAGTGGTCTACCTCGGGCCGGTGTCGCCGCACTGGGAGGTTTACGGCGACTGGGGCGAGCGCCAGACACTCGACGAGTTCCGAGCCCGTGCGCTCGCACGGTTGGTGTTGCTGCCGCGTGACGACCCGCAGTTTCGTCGAAACAAAGAACGCATCAACCGTGACGCAGAGCGAGAGCTGATCTCGCTCGAGTGGGAACTCGGATTGCCCGAGGGCTCGTTCGAAGCCTGACACCGAGCTTGACCACTGGCCCACGTCCATGACCGATACGGAAGATCTCACCGATGATCTGGCGGACGGTCGGCCGGACAGTGGAAGGGCGGCGGATCCTCCGGCCGCAGGCCACCGTCACCTCAACCGTGAGTTGAGCTGGCTCGACTTCAACGATCGTGTCCTCACGCTCGCCAGCGAGCCAGGCATTCCATTGCTCGAGCGGGTCAAGTTCTGTGCCATTGCGTCGACCAATCTCGACGAGTTCTTCCAGGTGCGTGTGGCAGCGCTGCGCGACCAGGTGGCAGCCGGTATCGACACACCTACTGCTGACGGCCGTACGCCACTGCAACAGATCGCCGAGATCTCTGCTGCCCTCCCGACGCTGATCGAACGCCAGGAAACAATCTTCTCCGATGAACTGGTGCCGCTGCTGACCGAGCAGGGCATCGCTCTGGTGACGTGGGCCGACTTGTCTTCAGTTGACCAGCGTCGGATGACCGCCTACTACGAAGAACGCGTGTTTCCGGTGCTCACGCCGCTAGCACTCGATCCTGGCCATCCATTTCCGTACATCTCCAACCTTGCGCTCAGCATCGCGGCGCACGTCGCAGACCCGAATACTGGCGATCGCCGGTTCGTGCGCCTCAAGGTTCCCGATTTGTTCCCCCAGCTCGTCGAAGTGGGAGATGGTCGGTACGTCGCTGCTGAAGAACTCATCGCTGCCCACCTGCACACCCTGTTCGTGGGCATGATCGTGGAAGAGTGGTCAACCTTCCGGGTCACTCGCAACGCCGACCTCACATTCGAAGAAGAAGAGGCCGACGACTTGCTCGAAGCGGTCGAACTCGAGTTGCGTCGCCGACGGTTCAACAAGACGATCCGACTCGAAGTAGCCGACACCATGAGCGACGAGATGGTGGAGTTGCTCATACGCGAACTCGAACTCGACGTGCGCAATGTCTCTCGGCATCGCACCATGATCGACCTCAGTCGCCTCTGGCAACTGCATGCTCTCGACCGCCCGGAACTGAAAGACCGGGCCTGGCCACCCATCACGGCTGGCCGACTGTTCGTCGCCGAGGAGACCGGGCGATCGATCTTCTCGGTCATCCGTGACCGGGCGGTTTTGGTGCATCATCCGTACGAGAGTTTCGCCAGCAGCATCGTGGCGTTCATCGAGCAAGCAGCAAGCGACCCGCGTGTGCAGTCGATCAAGATGACGTTGTATCGGGCCGGTGGCGACAGCCCGATCATGCGGGCATTGGTTCGCGCCGGCGAGCGCGGCAAGCAGGTGGCAGTGCTCGTCGAACTGCAAGCGCGATTCGACGAGGCCAACAACGTGCAATGGGCGCGTCAGCTCGAGCGCGCCGGGGTCCACGTCGTGTACGGCATGGTCGGGTTGAAGACACACTCGAAGATCGTGCTCGTGGTTCGTGACGACGGCGACCAACTTCGTCGCTACGTCCACATAGGCACCGGCAACTACAACTCCAAGACGGCGCGCCTGTACGAAGACCTCGGCATCCTCACCTGTGACAACGCCATCGGGGCCGATGCCACGCAGTTGTTCAATCACCTCACCGGCTACAGCCGTGCAGTGGAGTACCAGACCCTTCTGGTCGCGCCGAAGGACATGCGACCACAACTGGCCGACCTCGTCGAGAACGAGGCGTCGTACGGTGCCGAGGGCCGCATCACTCTCAAGTGCAACTCCATCGCCGACGCCAAAATGGTCGACACGTTGTATACGGCGGCGGCAGCTGGCGTGCAGATCCAGGGGATCGTCCGAGGCATCTGCACCATGCGGGCCGGAGTTCCCGGCCTGTCCGAGAACGTGCGAGTTCGTAGCATCCTTGGCCGGTACCTCGAACACAGTCGGATCTACCACTTTGCCCACGGGGCTGCCGACGGCGGGCCGGTGTACCTCATTGGTTCGGCGGATCTGATGCCTCGCAACCTCGATCGGCGAGTGGAAGTGCTGGTGCCGATCGAGCATCAGAGGCATCGAGAATGGATCGATCAAGTCTTCGAGTTCTTGCTGGCCGACGACATCGTGCGTTGGGAGATGCAAGCCGATGATTCGTGGCTTCGTTGCGGCCCGGTCGACACATTCGAACCCGATGCGCAAGAACGAATGAATCGCTGGACTTTTGAGCGACAGCAACAGGTTCGCCGCTAGCACGATTTGATCAGGATGCAGGAGCTCAGGCCGGTTCGGGCCTGTTCGGTCTGCGTTCATGTTGCGTGACCGTGCGGCCACTTTTCCTGCGACTCGTGTCGCATACATGAACAACGGCTGAACAACTCCAGCGTGCGGGCCTGGGGTGGACCACAACAGTTTGCCGGTCGTTAACCCGATGCATCCTGCCACGTTCACCTTGACTCCGTACCGTTTTGGTTGGAGTTCGTCGCCCCCCGGACGAACTCCAACCGTGAACAAACGCCTTCGGGCAACCAACAGTGTGATTGGAGCACTCAACGTGAAGATTTCTAGCAAGCGTTTCGCGGCACTCGCCGTCGTCGCAGCTGTCGCCCTCGCCGCCTGCGGCGATGACGACGAAGCGTCGGACACCACCGTGGGCGAAGCCGCCCCCGCCACCACCGAGGCCATGGAAGAAACGGCCACCACCGAAGCCATGGAAGAGACAGCCACGACCGAGGCCATGGAAGAGACGGCCACCACCGAGGCCATGGAAGAAGAGGGTTCCGAGACGGATCTCTCCGGTCTGTCGGGCAGCATCTTCGTGTCCGGTTCGTCAACCGTGGAGCCCATCTCCATTGCGGCTGGTAATGCTTTCGCCGACATGGCGCCCGGCGTCGCCGTGACCGTCGAGGGTCCTGGCACGGGTGACGGGTTCGCCAAGTTCTGTGCCGGCGAATCCGACATCTCCGATGCCTCACGCGCCATCTCGGATGAAGAGATCGCCGACTGTGAAGCCAACGGCATCGAGTTCATCGAGCTCGTCGTCGCAATCGACGGCCTGTCGCCGATCACTTCGGTCGAGAACACCGCTGTCGACTGCTTGTCGTTCGTCGACCTGTACGCCCTGCTCGGGCCAGACGCCACCGGCGTCAACAACTGGGCCGA
>JBBREA010000155.1:0-6179 GCA_038203385.1 Acidimicrobiales bacterium
CGGGCAGGCGCGACACTCACCTCGGAACGGCGTACCAAAGCGCAAGTGATCGACTTCGCCCTCCTCGAACTCGACATTCACGGCGACCCCGACATGACTGATCATGTCATCATGATCGGCGATCGCGACCACGACGTCTTCGGCGCAATGCATCATCGGATCACTTGCATCGGCGTCACCTGGGGTTACGGCTCACCCGGCGAACTGATCTCTGCGGGAGCGGTTGCCCTGGCCGATTCACCGGCTGAAGTTGTAGAGCTCGTGCAGCACGAATACGGTTTCAGGAACTGATGACCGCCAACCCAAATCCCCACACAGTCCACGTGGTCCAGGCTGGGCCGCGCGTACCGGCTACTCCGGTGCGGTCAGATCTCGATCGGTTAATGCTCCGTCTGCTGCGGCTCCCGGCAGCGGCTCCGAAGGGCACCGCAGCCGACGCTCAGAAGGCATTCCAAACCTCGCTGCTCGTGGCAACGGTGCGGTGTTTGCTCATGTACATCGTGTTCCCGTTCGTACTGCCAGCTATCGGCGTGGCCAGCGGGGTCGGCCCGGTCATCGGCATCGCCATCAGCGTGGCCGCGATCACCGCGATCATCATGTCGATCCGCCGGTTCTGGCGAGCTGATCACTCGAAGCGATGGCACTACACGGTGCTGGGGACCACCGTGAGCTGTTTTCTCGTGTACCTCGTCGTACGCGACGCAGTCGATCTGATGAGCTGAACACCGCCCGCAGAGCGCACGGTGCACACAGACGACGAACTGAACTGCCGACCCTGCTTAGATTGCGGTATGAGTTCGCCATTTGGTCCTCCGTCGTCACCCGATGCCTACGGCCAACCCAGCGCTGGCGGCTACGGAGTTCCGAGTGCCGGCAACCTGGCGTTCTTCATGTCGTACATGGGCGGTGAGCAAGGACCGATCCCGTTCCCCCAACTCGCCCAGATGGCCGTCTCCGGCACCATCAAACCCGACACGATGATTCGTCAGGATGCCAGCCCGAATTGGTTTCCGGCCAAGGAGGTGCCCGGTCTGTTCTCGGACAAGGAATGGCTAACCACAACGCTGCTGTCGTTCTTTCTCGGCACCTTTGGCGTCGATCGGTTCTACCTCGGGTACACGGGGCTTGGTATCGCGAAACTGCTCACCTGCGGCGGCCTGGGAATCTGGGCCATCATCGACCTCATTCTGATCGTGATGCGAAAGCTTCCTGCCGCCGATGGCCGTCCACTTCGCTGATCACCTGCGCAGCAGGTCGATCGCCAACGCCGAGGTGGCCGCGATCGCCGGGACCGCTGGGATCGTGGGCGCGTTCGCCCTCTCGGCCGACCGCATCGAGGACGGACCCACCATTTGCCCGTTCAGGCTGACGACTGGTCTGCCATGTCCCGGTTGCGGATTGACTCGTTCATGGGTCTACCTCGCTCACGGCCGATGGACAGACTCGATAGTCGCAAACCCGTTCGGGCTGGTCGCCGCGGCTCTGGTCGTCGCGTTGATCGTCGCCGTCGTTCGCGCCCGCGCTCGCGGTGACGATCCGCCTGAGTTGGATGTGGTCGTTCGCCGTCGGTGGTTTCTTGCGACGGTGGGTGTGTGGGTTGCCTTTGCGGCGGGCCGGCTGGTGTTTGCCATGTCAGTCTGACGACGCTGGCTGCACCGACGTGTCTGCATGCGTGCCCGCAGAGACTGCTTTCCAGAACGCCCGATAGCTCGGGTACTCGATGTCGGGGGTGACCCAACCGCTCGCCACCAACTCGCCATGCAACCGGGGAAGATTGCGGAACGGCACTCCCATGTCCACGTGGTGCGCGAGGTGCCACCCGGTGTTGTACGGCACCATCCAATACCTGGCGACCAGCGATTGCTTGACGACGTGAGTGGTTTCGCGACGGTCACGAGAGCGAATCATGCCGCCGTGTTCAGCGATGGCTCGCAGCCGGTTGGACACCTTCCACACCGTCATCCAGGATGCGACCCACACCACATACGCAAGCGGACGCATGAACGCAATCGATGCGCCCAGCATTGCCACCTGCACCGCCACAATCGTCAACGCCTCGCGTCTACCACTTCGTATGGCATGGCCCAGCGACCGGAAGTTCTTCCAACCGCTTTGCCCCGTTGCGTCACGCACCAGTTTGCGGCGCCACGAATCGGACGACACGGGATAGCCGGCGTACAACGCCGTGTCGGGCTCGTCGGGACCCATTTCGTCGCGATGGTGAGCGAAGTGAACCCGCCGATAAGCGAGAAAGGCCTGGTAGGTGGGGTATGCCAACAGAAAGCGCCCCACGGTGTCGTTGGCCCACCGTTTGGTGAACAACAGCCGATGAGCAGCCTCGTGCGCCAGGATGTTCAAGCACGCGTGGCCGCGAGTCATGAGCACGAACGCGGCACCGTACGACCACCACGCGTCGACCACGGCCGCCGCAATGACGACACCGAACGATTGAACAAGGCACATCACCACGGTGGCGGCGTTGCGCGCGTTGGGAATCTGCCGAAGCTCGTCACGAATCGACCTGACGGGCACTCCGCGATGGTTGAGCCGGTCGGTCGGCAACACGTCGGGCAGGTCACGCGGCACCATGTTCGCTCGGGTCGCGGTGACACCCACCGTGTCAGTGCTCACGACTTCGGTCCGGCTTCGGTGCCAGGGTTTCTCTCGTCGACGCCACTCCTGTATGTTACATTCAATGATCACAACGGACAAATTCGGTAAGACACCGGATGCGTCATCGGTGACGGAGCGACCACTCAATGCCCGCTCGCTCGCGTTGTCGGTCCTTCTCGGTAGCCACCCTCCGGCACTTCCTGCGAGGGCTCTGGTCAGCCTTGCCGAACTGTTCGGCATTGCTCCTGGCACCATGCGCACTGCCCTCTCGCGACTCGTGGCGAGTGGTGACCTCGTACTCAGCGATCGGCCAGGCTCCAGCTGGTACCAACTCTCTGGCGAACTGCTTCATCGTCAACGATCACAAGATGCCGCACGACACGAGCCGCCAACCTTATGGGACGGCACGTGGCACACGGTGGTTGCCGCTGAGGATCAACGGGATCTCTCCGACCGGCGCCAGTTCCGAGCTGCGATGGCAAACCATCGCTTCGGAGAACTGCGCCCCGACATCTGGATGCGCCCTGCCAACGCGCCGCCCCCGACACACCACACGTGGATCGTTATCAGCGGCCAGATGAGCGGGCGAAACGAGCACCAGATTGCAGCCCAACTATGGGACTTGCCAACGCTCGCCGCCCAAGCATCAGCGCTGGTCACGAGGCTCGAGACGCTGCGCAGGCAAGTCGACTGGACCGACACTGCCTCCATTCCCAGCGCATTCACCGCTGCAGCCAGCGTGGTGCGGTTCCTCCGCAGCGAGCCTCAGCTCCCCATCGAACTCAGGCCGCCGGGTTGGCCCATGGGTGCGCTCCGGCTCGCCTACGACGAGTTCGAGCAGGAACACTCGCGGCTGCTAGGCACGTTTCTCAAGTCTTCGGGTAAAACGCCTAGGACATCCAGCGGACTTCGATGACCTGCCGCGCAAGCCGTTCGCCCTGTGTTCATCAATGCGGGGATACCCTCCACGTGGCGCCGGTAGCTCAACCGGCGCCGATGCAGTGTGAACGACTCCATCGCGACATTGACGAGAATGGGGAGGACCCGATCAGAATGAATGCACGTACATCCCGAATCACGAAAGCAGTGGCCGTCGTAGCGGCTCTCGGCTTCGTCGCTGCAGCCTGCGGCGACGACGAAGAGACCACGGTCACGACCGCAGCCGCCACAGAAGGCACCGACGCTGCCAACGAAGCGTCGGAGTTCGACCTCGACGGCCGCGAGATCACCATTGCCGTCGAGAACGCCTACTTGCCGTTCAACTACATCGACGCCGAGACGGGCGAGCCCGCTGGCTGGGACTATGAAGCAATCGGCGCGATGTGCGAGATCTTGAACTGCGTTCCTGTGTACCAGACGTTCGCGTGGGAGCCCATGATCCAGGCGGTCGCCGACGGCCAGTTCGACATGGCTGCCGACGGCATCACCATCACCGACGAACGCAAGGAAATCGTCGACTTCTCAGACGGTTACGTCGCCATCGAGCAGCGCATGCTCGTGGGTATCGACAGCGAGATCGAGACGGTGGAAGATGCCATCGCCGCCGACTGCCCCGTGACCAGCCAAACCGGAACGACCAACATCGACGTCGCCCGCGAGACGTTCGGCGACGACCGTGTCGTGGCGCTCGAAGAGTTCGGTTTCGTCGTCCAGTCGGTCATCTCTGGCGACAACTGCATCGCCATCATCGACGAGACGTCGGGCCAGGGATACGTCGGCGCCAACGCCGACGCCGTGAAGCTCGTGGGCGAGAGCTTGTCGAGCGACGAACTCGGATTCATCTTCCCGAAGGGCAGCGACCTGGTTGAACCGTTCAACCACGCGCTGTCCCAAATGAAGGCCGACGGTTCGCTCGACACCATCTCCGCCAAGTTCTTCGGTGACTCGTTCACGATCACCTACGACGACATCGGCGACACGCCGGCAACTGTGGCAGTGACAGAGACCACCGCGGCAGGCTGAACACGCCTGACCGCTCGTGATCACCCGATCGGGGGTCGTCGCCTACGGGCGGCGGCCCTCGTTTCGCGTCCGCCCACGCGCACCGACGGAGGCCGCGATCAGTGACTGAGGATCTTGTCGAAGAACGCTCTGGTGCGCTCGTGCTGCGGTGCGTCGAACATCTGCTCGGGCGTGCCCGCTTCGACAAACTTGCCCTCGTCGATGAAGACCACCCGGTCTGCCGCTCGCCGAGCGAACCCCATCTCATGGGTGACCACCACCATGGTCATTCCGCCTTTGGCCAGTTCGAGCATGACGTCGAGAACTTCGCTCACCATCTCTGGGTCGAGCGCACTGGTGGGCTCGTCGAACAACATCACCTTCGGGCCCATGGCGAGTGCGCGTGCAATGGCGACGCGTTGTTGTTGACCACCCGAGAGTTGTTTCGGGTATGCCTCGGCCTTTTCCGGAATGCCCACCCGGGTGAGTTGCCGCATCGCTTCCGCCGCGGCCTCCTCCTTCGTGCGACCCCGGACCTTGCGTTGCGCCAGGACCACGTTGTCGAGCACGGTGAGGTGCGGGAAGAGGTTGAACTGCTGGAACACCATGCCGACCTCGGCGCGTACCTTGTCGAGGTCGCACCCCTTCGCCGTGAGTTCCACACCGTCGATCTCGATCGACCCGTGTGTGGGCACTTCGAGCATGTTGAGGCAGCGCAACACCGTCGACTTGCCGCTGCCCGATGGGCCCACGATCACCACGACCTCGGCGGCCTTCACCTCGAAGTCCACGCCGCGTACGGCGTGGATGATTCTGCCGAACGTCTTGTACAGGCCACGAACCCGAATGATCGGTTCGTCCATCAGCGCGCCGCCCTTCTTCCAGCAGACAATCGTCGTTCGAGGAAGGCCAACAGAATCGACAACACCACCGTGAGCGAGAGATAGATCAGTGTCGTGACCAGATACGCGTCGCGAAACTTGAACGTTCCCGCCGAGAACTGCCGAGCGTTGGCCGTCACCTCGATGACGCCGACGGCTGAGAGCAGCGAGGTGTCTTTCAGGACCGCAATGAAGTCGTTTCCCAGGGGCGGAACCACCGCCCGCAGCGCTTGCGGCAGCACGACCGACTGGGTGGTCTGCCGGCGAGTGAGCCCGAGCGAACGTCCAGCTTCCACCTGACCCCGGTCGACCGACTCGATGCCTGCACGGAATATCTCTGCGATGTATCCGGCGTAGATCAGCGACAACGCGATGATCGCACGCCAGTCGAACGACACCCGATTGGGTTGGCCGAGCGCCTTGCTGATTTCTGGCACGACGACGAATGCGATCGTGAAGATCAGCACCAGCATGGGAATTCCACGAATGAACTCGACGTACGTGCGCGACAGGTTGCGCAGGATCACGCTTCCCGAGGTGCGCATGAGTGCGAGCAAGAGGCCGCCCGAACAGGCGATCAGAAAGGACCACAGCGTGGCGTAAATCGTCTTGCCGAGACCTGGGATGATTCGGTGAAACGCCAGGTTGTAGCCACCGTCGAGGATGACCAGACCGATCAACACGACAAAGATCATTCCCAGCAGCACCGCCCACCAAGGGAACGTCTCATACCACGGCTCGATG
>JBBREA010000156.1:0-6120 GCA_038203385.1 Acidimicrobiales bacterium
GAAGTCGACCGCGACCTGCAAGACAACTTTGCGCTCGACCAGCTGCTGGCGCCGTTCCTGCTGCACGCCGTACCGCAGGTACCCCGAGACCAAGAGGGCTACCCGTTTGCGGTGTTGGCCTTGGTGGAGTCGGTGGTGGACAACCCCATGCCGGTGTTGCTCGCCCAACGCGACAAAGCCCGCGACGAAGCGATGGCCGAGATGAAGGCAGCCCACGTGCAGTACGAGGAGCGCATGGAGCGGCTGGAGAAGATCACGTATCCGCAGCCGCTGCGCGACGACATCTACTCGGTCTTCGACGCGTGGCGTACCGACCAGCCGTGGATCGGCAACCACAACATCGCGCCCAAGGGCGTGGTGCGAGACATGTGGGACCGGGCGCTCGACTTCCCTGGGTTCGTTCGGCTCTACGGGCTGAAGCGGTCTGAAGGTGTGCTGTTGCGCTATCTGTCAGACGTGTTCAAGACCCTCACCAGGTCTGTTCCGGCGGATGCGCTCGACGAGCAACTCGACGACATCATCACGTGGTTGGGTGCGGTGATTCGCACCACCGACTCGTCGCTGCTCGACGAATGGCAGGCGCTGCTCGACGGTTCCACCAGCGTGGAAGGTGGCGCCGCAGTGGCGGCGCAACGAGTGGTGGTGGACGACGAGCATGCTGCGCTGCGCCCTGTTGTGCGTATGCGTGTGGCCCGGTGGGTGCAGTTTGCGGCAACCGGAGCGTGGCAGGCCTGGGCCGACGAACTACGCGAGGCGGGCGACTTTCATTGGAAACCGGACTCGCTCGCAGAGCACGTGGCGGGGTTGTTGGCCGGCGCCGAACCAGGAGTGATCGACATCGGCCCGAACAGCCGACGAGCCGACCTGTTCACGATGGTCGTCGATCACACCTTCGATCCCGCCGTCGAGGGCGTCGAGGGCGTCGAAGAGGGCGAGACGGGCGAGACGTGGACGGTCACTCAACGGTTGATCGTCGACGACGAGGTGGCCGACGCCGCATTGGTCGTGGTGGTAAACGTTGCCGCGACAACCGCCACCGGCGACTTCACCGCCCGCCTCGAGCGATAACCCCCAGTCGCGGTGTCGCGTCGCGTTTGCAGTGAATGGCGCCCGAACTCGCGACGCAGCTGGGCGGTGCTTGGTAGGGGAGTTCTCCCTCTTCCTACCTGCGCCGAGCTGCCGTACCGTCACCTCCATCACTTCAGCACTGGCTCCGGCCGGTCGCACCAACAAGGAGACGCAATGACTGAGATCAAGCTTCGGGCCGATGAGTGTCGCGTGAACGCCGACGACGTGAAGACGTCGAAGGAGGATGTGTTCGACGTGTTGTCGGCGCTCCGTAGTCGCATGGACAACCTGTCGGATTCGTTCACCGGCCGTACCCACGAAGCGTTCATCGCCAAGCTCGACGAATGGAAGCTCGCTTCCGACGAGCTGCTGACGGCATTGGGCGGGTTGGGCGACTTCCTACGGGCCGCTGCCGACACCATCGAAGACGTCGATGTACAGCTCGCTGGCCAACTCAGCGCCTGATCGTCGTGTCCGCCGACATCGTCATCGTGTTTGCATACCTCGACTCGTTGGCCAGCAGCGCGCAGCAAACCGCCGACCTGCTCGATGGTGCGTCCGCGGCGATGAATCTCACCTTTCCCGGAAACAGCACCGTCACCCGTGCGTACGACGACTTCCTCGACGATTGGGATCGACATCGAAAGAAGTTGCAGGCCGGCGTTGAAGGAGTGGCTCAGGCGCTGCTGGCGGTGAGCGAAGCATTCAAGGCGGCCGAAGATGAGCTGATCGCTGCCCTGAACGGCAGCTGAACCACCCTGTCGTCAAGGAGCCTCGCCATGGCGAGCTGGAACTCCATCTTCGGCGACCTCCAACCAGAACCGGTGCGAGGTCAGCCAGCCTCATACGAAGCTGCGGCGAGTGAGGCCCGCAGGTTGCACTCGTTGTCCAGCGCCATCGAGCAGGAGTTTGCCCGAGCGTCGGTTGGCGATCTGGCAGAGCTTCGAGGCGCCTCGGCGGATCGGCTCGTTCAGCTCATCACGGAGATGGACGGGTCGGTCGCCGACCTGCCCGACGTGTTCGGTGACCTGAACCTGATCTTCTGCCAACACGCCGAAGATCTGCTCGCCCTGCGGCAGCAAGTTGCCGACGGTCTCGCACGAGCCCACACCAGGTGGCGCGTCGAACAGAGCGCTCGCGCCGAGCACTTGTCGGCTGTCGAGTCGCTGTACTCCATCCAGTCACAGTTGCGGTATCTCCGTAGCTGCGGCGACTCGGAGCACTTCGACAAGGCTCACCAGGTCGACGCGTTGGAGCGCGAGCTCTGGCGGCAAGAAGGTGTTGTTTCCAACCGGCGATCGTTGGCATCAGACGCAGCAGCCGAGCTAGAACTCAGCCGCGCCGAGTATCAACAGTTCGTTACAGACGAACTCGAGCTGGTCGCCGTCACCATCGAGTCGATCGGCCGAATTCCGCTGGACGATCTCCGCGACCCGAACCGGTTGGCTCAGTTCGCGAGCGACGTCGTCACTGTGATCGTCGACTGCGGACGAGAGGCGGTGGAGGCGCTCATCGACCGGTTGCTCGACCTCGTGGCGTCGTTCACGGTCATCGCCGATATTGCCATCACCGAATCGCTACGCGGGTTGGCGATCGCGATCAAAGAGATGCTGCTGTTGCACGTCGCGATCGCAGTCGGCGTCTTGCAACTCCTGTCGAAACGATTCCCGCCGCCGTACACGTCCGGTGACCTAGCGAGCGGCGGCGCGCCAAGAACTTCCACCGACCCCACTCGCGCAAACTTTGCTGCGGCGGGAAGTGATGATGCCGAGGTCGGGCTCAACACCATGTTGACGACGCTGGGTCACACGGCCGACGAGGCACAGATCTTCGAAGACGAGTTCGAGATCATCACGATCACCGACCACCGGTTCATCGTGGTGCTGCCAGGGGTGATCGACTTGACTCGGCCACACGTCGGCCTGGATCCGCACACGCGCACCGTGCGGGACCTCGACCAACATGCGCTGGCGTCGAACGCAAGTGTCGGTATCGACGGCAACCGCTACGCACAGATGGTGATGGATTCCATGCTCGCCTCGGGCGTGCCGCTGGGCGCCGAGATCATGTTGGTGGGGCACAGTTTTGGGTCCGACACTGCGCTCGATCTTGCGGCCGACCTCCGCTTCAACGGCCCCGGCGGTTTCAACGTCACCCACGCGCTGGCTGCGGCGTACGACTCTCGCTCACAAATGCCATTCGTGCCTGCCAGCACCGAGGTGCTGGTACTGCAGAACCATCGTGACGCAGCGGTACTCGTGGAACACGCCGGCACACCATTGACGACCGGGATCCGAGAGTTCATGGACGGCCTCGACAGAGTCATCGACCGTGACCCGGTCGGCGGCCTCGAGGACATGGTCACCGCTGGCGCCACCATCGCTCTGGCCCCTCTGCTCACCGATCAGCTGACTCCGCGAGTGGAGGTTCTGCAACCCGGCCACACCCAGATCGTGTTCGCAGGAGGGCTCGGTGACGCCGGGCATCATCAGTCGACCTACCTCCAGTACCTCAGCAGCACGTCCGAACCAGCCGTCAGAATGTTCGCTTCATCGGTGGGCGCTGCTGGTTATGGCGAGCCCGGCTCGGTCGCTGCGCTGGACGTGTCGGTGCCGAGACCGTGACCACAACTTCCGCTCACCCTCCGGCCGCTCGCCCTCCGATGGCCCACACGGTGATCGGGGGTGCCGTTTGCGCGGTGCGCCGGTTCGTGACCCAGGGAACGGCTGGCGAACCCATGGCAGCAACGTTCGAACTGGCGAGCGCAGTGGGGAGTGCTCCCCGTGTACCTCGTGCTCGCAGCGGCCTACCGGTTGCCCACATCACGACGAGCCGGCACACACCGGCCACAACTGCGGGCGGCGGAGGCGGACCATGACCAAGACTTGGGGTGAGGTCTTCCCCGGGCTCATCGAGCCAGTGCAGGGAACGGTCGCCTCCTATCAGGCAGCGGAGAGTGAGTGCGACGAGCTCAACGTGGCGGCCGAGGCCTGCGCCGACGAGTTCGATCGCGTGCGTTCGTCTGATTCGATCGGCGAACTCGGCGGCCAGGCTGCCGATCAGTTGATCACCCTCGTCAGTGCTGTCGACGGTGCGTTCCACGAGGTTCCGCCGGTCTTCACCACGCTCGTCGCCATCTTCGACAACCACGCGCAAGAGTTGAGTGCGCTGCGGCAAGAAGCGGTGGCCGCCCTGGCACTGGCAAACACGAGGTGGAATGCGTTACGACACGCGGAGACCGCACGTGCCACTGCAGAGGATGCGCTCCGCCGTATCAACCACCAGATTCGCACGCTCGAACGCACCGCCACCGAGGATCCCGTCCTGCAGACACAGCTCGATGACTTGTACGGCAATCGGGCGTGGCACCAAACCGACGTGTCGAGCTGCTCGACCGCAGTGGCGGACGCTGACGTCGAGCTGGGTTGGTCTCGCGACGCGCACGCTTCCCTGGTCGCCGCCGAGTGTGCGTTGGTGGAACACACCGTCAGTTGCCTCGAGGGCATCGACCTCCACGACTTGAGCGACCCGAGCCTGCTGGGCCAGTTCGTCAACGACGTCGGTGGGTTCATCACCGATTTCGCGAAGAACATCGTCGTCGGTGTCGCGCAGCTCGTCGAAGCACTCGTCACCAGCGATTGGGTGGGCGTTCTGTGGCGGTTGTCGGATCTCTTGGAGAGTGTGCTCGAAGTAGTGGCAGTAGTTGCGCTCGTCGTTGCCATCGTGGCGTCGGGTGGTCTGCTGGCCGCCCTGGTGAGTGTCGGGCTTGCTCTGATGACGGTGAAGTTGGCCGTCGACGTGGTGCTCACTGGTTGCCAACGGCCGCACCCAGACACCGGGCGACCCATGACCTGGCAGGAGGTCGCCGTCGAATCGGGCGGGTACCTCTTTGCCGTCACCACAGCTGGAGCGAGCGGTGTTGGTGCGAAAGTCCTTCAGTCGAACGCATCATCGCCTGCCGCCGGGCGAACACTTTTCACCAATCTTCGAAGCGTCTTGTCGTCGACCTCCACACGCAACGGCCAGCGCTTACATGGTTCAGTGGTGGCGCCCGCCGTCGAGGGCTCGGGGAGACACGTCGTCGAGTTCGCGATCGACGAGGTGATCGTCCCCCAGACGCAGCGCCAAGTCGAGTCCACGCTGACTGATCTGGCGCAAGCCGATCGGCTCACCACCGAACCGGGTGCGTGGGTGAACCCGGCACTCGTGCGCTTCATGCGCGACTCTCCCATGACTCGCAGCGGCTTGGCCCGTATCGACGCGGCTGCCCGCTTGGTTCGATTGTTCTCTGCCTCAGGCCCGTCGTCGCAGCCGAGTGCCCCGGCGTTCCAGGTGTCTGTAGCGATATGAAGATTCAGATCGACCCGGTCGACACGTTCGGTATCGCACTGCCGCCCGAGTGGACGCGATTCCCCCTCGAAGAGGGCGACTTCGAAGCCTTCGTCAGGCAGCAGCGCCAGCGGTTGGCGACCGAAGCACAGCTGTCTCGTACGGCGCAGCGCCAGTTCGAGCTGATCATGCGTCAGCTACGCAACGATTGTGGCCGGGCGAGCGTGAAGATGGTTGCGGTCATGCTCGCCACCATCGAGGAGCCCGACGGCGTCGAGAACACCGACGATCTCGACAGCCAGAACGCTGGCTTGCTCTCAGCCACCTGCACGATCAGTGCCATGTCTCGGCGGGCGCTGGGCAGCGAGCTGCCGCTCACCGAGAACACCATCGCCGCCGCAATGAGCCGGCAGCCACCCCACAGCAACGATGGGGTCGAGATTGTCGACCTCGACCCGCCTGTCATCGTCACACTGGCTGTCGGCAGAGCGGTGAAGCTTGTTCGGCTCCACACGTTTCCACCCGATACGCACACCCGTCAGCGCCTGGCGGTGTTCGCGCAACACGTGCTGGTTCCGTACGACAACGGCGAGCGTGCCGCGGTGCTGTCGTTCTCGTCGCCCACCCCCGCCTACGCCAAACCGCTCAGTGGGTTGTTCGACGCAATGTCCGAAACGTTCCGACTGTTTGCGGGCGACATGCCCACCGATCCCACGGGGCCGG
>JBBREA010000157.1:0-6045 GCA_038203385.1 Acidimicrobiales bacterium
GGGTACTCGTCGCTGTACAAGGTGAACCCACCCTTGCGCACGATGCGCGACGTGTTGGCCGTGCGTGCTGGGTTGGCCGATGGCACCATCGACGCAATCGCCACCGACCACGCTCCGCATGCTGCCGACACCAAAGAGCAGCCGCTGGATCAGGCTCCGCCAGGAATGATCGGCCTGGAAACGGCGCTCGGTGTGGCGCTCGCGCACCTTGACATGCCGCTTGCGAACATCATCGGGGCGCTGTCTTGGAAGCCCGCCGCGATCGCTGGTGTCAGCGAGTTGCACGGCAGACCGGTATCCCCCGGCGAGCCGGCGAATCTCACGGTGTTCGACCCGTCGTGCGAGTGGGAAGTCGTCCCAGCCAAGTTGGCGAGCAAGAGCCACAACACCCCGTTTGTCGGCGTGACGCTGCGAGGTCGAGTACGGCACACGTTCTTGTTCGGCCAGCCGACCGTCCTCGATGGAGTCGCCACAAAGTGAAGGTCGTTGAATGTCGAGCCCCAGTGATCGAGAGAGTGAGCGAGTTGCGAGTGATTGTTTATGTGATTGAATGCATGACTATGCAGACGATACGGACATCGGTATGACCATCACAGAAGGTCAACTGGTGCTCGCCGACGGCTCGGTCTTCGAAGGTGAGCTGTTCGGCGCCGACGCACCTGGCGGCATCAGCACGGGCGAAGTGGTGTTCAACACCGCGATGTCGGGTTACCAGGAGATCATCACCGACCCCAGCTACGCCGGTCAGATCATCAGCTTCACGTACCCGCACATCGGGAACTACGGAGTCAACGCTGCCGACGACGAATCGCGCGGGGTGTTCTGCCGGGGCATCATCGTGCGAGATCTGGCGCGTCGTGCAAGCAACTACCGCTCCGAAGGCCATTTGAGCGGGTTGCTCGCAAGGAATGGCGTGGCTGGCATCGGCGGCATCGATACCCGTCGGCTCACGCGGATCCTGCGTGACACCGGCGCGATGCCTGGTGCGTTCGGTAGTCGCTCCGCCTCTGAACTGAGGGCCGCCGCCATCGCTGAGCCTGGCACCGTCGGCGTCGATCTCGTCGCCGAAGTGACCACGACCCACCCTTACACGGTCGATGCGGCGGAGGGAGTGCCGAACCGGCTCATCGTCGCCTACGACTTCGGCATCAAGACCACCATCCTTCGACAGTTGGCACAACTCGGTCGCGTCGAAGTGGTGCCCGCCGACACCTCAGCTGCCGATGTGCTCGCCCGCCAGCCAGCCGGGGTGTTCCTCTCGAACGGGCCGGGCGACCCCCTCGAGGTGCAGTATGCGGCTGATGAGATCAGTGCGCTCGTTGGCAACGTGCCGGTATTCGGTATTTGTCTGGGCCACCAACTTCTCGGGCGTGCGCTCGGCGCAGGAACCGTGAAGCTGCCGTTCGGCCATCACGGTGCCAACCATCCGGTCAAGAACTTGGTGACCGACTCGATCGAAATCACCAGTCAGAACCACAACTTCGCCGTCGACGCCGACTCGTTCGGGTCGCTCGGCACGGCGGTGCGCATGACCCACATCAACTTGAACGACGGAGTCTGCGAGGGTCTCGAAGTGGCTGGAGAGCGGTGCTTCAGCGTGCAGCACCACCCCGAGGCCGGCCCGGGGCCACACGACAGCAGGTACCTGTTCAGCCAGTTCGACGATCTCATGAACGCCAACCTCACGACAGCCAAAAACACGACAGCCAAAAACACGACAGCCAAAAACACGAAGGCTGGTGCGTGATGCCTCGTCGCGACGACTTGCACTCCATCCTGATCATCGGGTCCGGGCCCATCGTGATCGGGCAAGCCTGCGAGTTCGACTACTCCGGAACCCAAGCGTGTCGGGTGCTCCGTGAAGAGGGGTACCGAGTGATCCTTGCCAACTCGAACCCGGCCACCATCATGACCGACCCCGACTTCGCGGATGCGACCTACCTCGAGCCGCTCACCTGGGAGGTGCTGGCCTCGATCATCGAGCGGGAACAGCCTGACGCCGTGCTACCGACGCTCGGCGGGCAAACCGGC
The DNA here is from genome assembly GCA_038203385.1 of Acidimicrobiales bacterium. Lineage (GTDB taxonomy): Bacteria > Actinomycetota > Acidimicrobiia > Acidimicrobiales > Ilumatobacteraceae > Ilumatobacter. Next base: position 2,032 of record JBBREA010000157.1, read on the forward strand.
CTCAACATCGCCATGGAGTTGTACGAGCGCGGCCTCATCGGCGTGCCGGGCACACCAGAGATGATCGGCGCCAACGCCGAAGCCATCGCAACCGCCGAAGATCGTGAGCGATTCAAGCTCGCCATGATCGAGATCGGCCTCGAGGTGCCACGGTCGGGCGTGGCCCGCAACATGGATGACGCAAGGCGGGTCCGCGACGAAATCGGCCTGCCGGTCATCATCCGTCCTGCGTACATCCTTGGTGGACGTGGTACCGGTATCGCCAGCTCGGTGGAAGAATTCGAAGCGATGGCCGGGAATGGCATCACCGCCAGCCCCATCAACGCGATCCTCATCGAGGAATCGATCGCCGGCTGGAAGGAGTACGAGCTCGAAGTCATGCGCGACCGCGCCGACAACTGCGTGATCGTCTGTTCGATCGAGAACGTCGACCCCATGGGCGTGCATACCGGCGACTCGATCACCGTTGCGCCACAACAAACCCTCAGCGACGTCGAGTACCAACAGATGCGCAACGCCGCAATCGCCTGCATTCGTCGGGTTGGCGTCGAAACCGGGGGTTCGAACGTGCAGTTCGCGGTCGATCCACAAACTGGGCGACAGGTCGTCATCGAGATGAACCCACGCGTCTCTCGATCTTCGGCGCTTGCGTCCAAGGCCACCGGGTTCCCGATCGCCAAGATCGCGGCTCGTCTCGCGGTCGGCTACACACTCGACGAGATCACCAACGACATCACCGCCACATCGGGAGGGGGGACGCCGGCGAGTTTCGAGCCAGTGATCGATTACGTCGTCACGAAGATCCCCCGATGGGCGTTCGAGAAGCTACCCGGAACCACCGGTGTGCTGGGAACGCAAATGCAATCGGTCGGCGAAGCCATGTCGATCGGCCGGACCTTCCCGGAGTCGCTGCAGAAAGGTCTGCGCTCACTCGAACAGGGTCGTCTCGGCCTGAACGCCGATCCGGCGTCGGCGAAATACGCCGCGTTCACCGATGACGAGATGCTGGTTCAGACGAGCATCCCCACCCCGGAGCGGATCTTCCAAGTGGGCGAACTGCTGTCACGGGGTGTCTCGATCGAACGCATCCACGACGCGTGCCGGATCGACCCCTGGTTCCTCGACCAGATGTCGATCATCACCGAAGAGCATCATGCGCTGATGGCCACCGGATTTACCGCGATGTCGGCCCGGGACTTCAAGCGCGCCAAGCGCCTTGGATTCGCCGATGCGCAGATGGCACATCTCTGGAACGTGCCAGAAGACGCCGTACGGAACGCACGAGAGGCGTTCGGGGTCGTTCCCACCTACAAGACCGTCGACACGTGCGCTGCCGAGTTCGATGCGAAGACCCCGTACCACTACTCCACGTACGAGGACGAGACCGAAGTGAAGCCGTCGGACCGCCTGAAAGTGATCATCCTCGGGTCAGGCCCGAATCGCATTGGGCAAGGCATCGAGTTCGACTATTGCTGCGTGCATGCCAGCTTTGCGTTGCGCGACGCGGGATTCGAAACGATCATGGTCAACTGCAATCCGGAAACGGTGTCGACCGACTACGACACGAGTGATCGCTTGTATTTCGAGCCTCTCACCCGCGAAGACGTTCTCAACATCATCGCTGCTGAACGGCCGCACAAGGTGATCGTGTCGCTCGGCGGCCAGACCCCTCTCAAGTTGTCGGGGATGATCCCGACCGAACTGGTCGCAGGTACCTCTGCAGCTTCCATCGACGAGGCCGAAGATCGCGAACGCTGGAACCAGCTCTGCACAGAACTGAACATTCCCCAGCCTCCCGGTGGTACTGCCGTCACGCTCGAACAGGCGCAGGCCATCGCAGAAACGATCGGCTTCCCTGTGCTGGTGCGCCCCAGCTACGTGCTGGGCGGCCGAGCGATGCAGATCGTCCACGACGCCGAGCAACTGGCTTCAGCGATGACAGAACTCGCCGAGTTCGGGAGTCTCGGGCTCGAGGGCGGTCTGTCAGCGGAACGACCAGTGCTGATCGATCGCTTCCTGGCCAGCGCAACCGAAGTCGATGTCGACGCCATCCGGGATCACACGGGCGATGTAGTCATCGGGGGTGTCATGGAACACGTGGAGGAGGCCGGTGTCCACTCCGGCGACTCTGCGTGCGCCATACCGCCACAGACCCTGCCCGAATGGGTGGTGGCCGTCATCACCGCCTACACCGAGGCCATTGCCGAGCGGCTCGATGTACGCGGTCTCATCAACGTGCAGTTCGCCGTCGCGGGTACGACGGTGTACGTCATCGAGGCCAACCCCCGGGCCAGTCGTACGGTGCCATTCGTCGCCAAGGCGAACGGCATCCCGCTCGCCAAAGTCGCAACCAGGGTCATGCTCGGTGCAACGCTCGCCGAGCTGCGAGATGAAGGCCTGCTGACCGAACCGATCACCGGCCACGTAGCCGTCAAAGAGGCCGTGTTGCCGTTCAATCGATTCCCCCAAGTGGATCCCGCCCTAGGCCCAGAGATGCGTTCCACCGGGGAAGTCATGGGAATCGATGCCACGTTCGGCCAGGCGTTCTTCAAGGCCGAACTCGCCGCAGGCAACGGCCTTCCGACCGACGGCATGGTCTTCCTCTCGGTGAATGATCAAGACAAGCCGGCTGGCCTCGTGGTCGCCAAACGTCTGCAAGAACGCGGGCTCGGCCTCGTCGCCACGCAGGGCACCGCCGACTTCCTCGCGGGGTTCGGAGTGCACGTCGACCAGGTCTTGGGCAAAGTCCAAGACGCCGACGCGGGCGACACGCTCACCGCTGTCGACCTCATCGCCAACGGCACCATCAAGTTCGTGGTCAACACCCCGCGCGGTTCGGTGGGAAGAAGTGATGGCGCGCACATCCGAAAGGCCGCAAGCCTGCACGGCGTGAGCTGCGTCACCACCGTGAGCGCTGCGTTGGCGGCCGCGCAGGGCATGGCAGAGTCGCCAGAGCGGCTGCCCGTGAAGTCGCTCCAAGAGTGGCACCGCCCGTGATGCAGAGGCCCAGAACCGTCGACACGGCTTCTGGCGGCACGGAATCTGGCCGCGGCGTGGATACTCGCGTGCTGGTGGGCAGCGTTGAGCTGCGACATCCGGTGATGACTGCGTCTGGCACCGCCGGTTATGGCATCGAATTTGCCCCCTACCTCGACCTTGCATCGTTGGGAGCGCTGGTGACCAAGTCGATCGCCGCCTTTGCGTGGGATGGCAATCCTGCGCCACGAGTGCACCCCACGCCACTCGGCATGATCAATGCAGTGGGCCTCCAGGGTCCGGGAGTGGCCAGTTGGCTCGAGCAGCAGGTGCCCGACCTGGTGTCGAGCGGAGCGAATGTCGTGTGCAGCATTTGGGGTCGATCGGTCGACGAGTACCGGGCGGCAGCGGATCTGCTGGCCGCTGCGCCACCGTGTGTCGTGGCGGTGGAGGTGAACTTGTCGTGCCCCAATCTGGAAGGGCGAGGTTCGATCTTCGCCCATGATGCTGCGTTGTCGGCCGAGGTGGTCGCAGCAACCGAGGGGTGCGCCCGGCCGCGCTGGGCAAAACTCAGCCCCAACACTGATCGCATCGTTGATGTGGCGGCTGCCGTTCACGAGGCAGGTGCCGAGGCCGTCACGTTGATCAACACCTTGCTCGGCATGGTGATCGACCCTGGCTCGCAGCGACCGGCACTCGGAAACGGTGGTGGGGGCGTCTCTGGGCGCGGCATCCACCCGATCGCTGTACGAGCCATCTACGACGTTCGCTCGGCTCTCGGCCAGCTACCGATCGTTGGTGTCGGCGGTGTCTCATCCGGGTGGGAAGCGGCCGAGATGATGCTGGCTGGCGCCACCGCAGTTCAGGTCGGCACGGCGTCGTTCGCGAATCCCAGGGCCACCGCTGTGGTTGCTCGCGAACTCGTGGCGTGGGCCAGCGAACACGGGTACGGCAGCCTGAGCGAACTCACCGACGTCGCTCACCGGTCGGGATGATCCCGCTGGTGCCATCAGTGACCACCTGAAAACGGTCCACGCA
>JBBREA010000158.1:0-6003 GCA_038203385.1 Acidimicrobiales bacterium
ACAAGAACAATGCGAAGGCGCCGTCATTGCCCGACGCCGACGCAATCATGGCCAACGCCACGCTGAGACCGACTGCAGACAGACACGACCACTGTGCACGTGACGTGGCTGCGACCACTCGGGACGTCGCCTCAGGGCAACCGAACGAACGAACGACGCGCTCGACGACTCCCACGTGAGGCGCGTCCAGCGCACGGTCGATCTCGTTCCACACGCCTACCAACAGGTCGGCGTGCAGATGCTCGGCAGCGACGGACACCTCGGTAGCGCAGCCGAGGCACACCGCAACGTGCGATTCCACCGACGCGGCGGCGGCCGCGTCGGAGACACCCTCCGCATATCGCTGAACCGATGTTGCATCGACATGCCAATTCGAAGACGTGTTCAATTGAGTGCCCCTCTCAGTTCTGCCCGCGCCCGCATCATGCGGGTCTTCACCGTTCCAGCGGGAATGTTCAGCAAGTGACCGGCCTCCCGGCTGGTGAGCCCGTCGAGAACGGTTGCCTGGACCACGGCTCGCAACTCCGGCGACAACGCGCGCAGTGCCCCGGCCAGATCACCGTGCTCGGTTCCAGCCAACACCAACTCTTCGGCGCTGACCATCCGTTCGCCATTGTCGTGCCACACGACTGGCAACGGTCGACGCTTTCTCAGCAGGCCGATCAGACGGCGGATGGCAATACCCCACAGCCAACCACCGACCGCCCCGCGGCCGTCGTAGCTACCGGCCCCTCGCCACACCGCCACGAACGTGTCCTGCATTGCCTCGGCCACCATGCCGTCATCGGCACATCGGTATCGCAGCCGGGTGACCATCCACCCAGCATGACGCCGGTACAACTCGGCAAGCGCGTCGCGATGCTCATCGGTAATGAGCGACATCAGATCGACGTCGCTGCACTCCGTGAGGTCGCGGCGCATACCGCTACTGTCGCGCCGATCGGGGCGGTCGGTTCACACCAATTCGACCTGGTCGACGACGACCGCCGTCGCGACGCTGCCAACTCCCACGTCGAGCACCATCGCACCTAAGATCGCCGACATGCCGGCTCGCAAACGTCACAGAAAAGCCGAAGAACACCGGGACCCGATCGTTCGGTTTGCCGAGGCACTCAAACGCACCGAGTTGCGCGAGCAGAAAGAACGCGAGCGTCAGGCCGAAGAGCATGAGGCCGCGAGGCGCGCCGCCATCCACGCCGAACACCTCCGCTTGGCCAGGGTTGAACTCGGCGAGTCGATCGCAAAAGTGAAGTCAGCACGCGGTAGCCGCAGCGGCATCACCGAGGCCGACCAGCTGTGGCAGGCGGCCAAGGCGCGGGTCATCGAGCTCGAAACGGGAGCTCCACCCAAATGGGCGAGCAGTCACGGCGCCGACGAATCAATCGCCGACGAATCAATCGCGACCGAAACCACCGGCACCGAAACCAGCGACTAGCCCGTCGATCGCGTGACACGATCCCCGTGTCAAAGGGCTGCAGGCCGAGGTCTTTCGTCGGCGCGCCGTTGCGATGAATAGATGCTGCGACCACCGCTGCACACCGTGGCCAGCACAGTACCGATGGCGAGTGGAACCACGATCGCCGCACCGAACAGTTCGACGCCCATGATCGTGCACGCAATCGGTGTGTTCGTCGCTCCGGCAAACACCGCCGCCAACCCAACGGCCGCGAGCAGCGGCACTGGCAGGTGCAGGGCATCGCCCAAAGTCGCGCCGAGTGTGGCTCCGATGACGAGGAGCGGCGTCACCTCGCCGCCTTGGAACGCCGAGCCCAAGGTCACTGCGGTGAACAGTAACTTCCAAGCGAACGCAAATGCCGCGACCGTGGCCACGCCGCCAACGGCGTCGGTGATCAACGGGACCGACAGCCCGAGGTAATCACGCGAGCCCACGAGGTACGTGAGGCCGATGACGACAACACCACCGATGAACGGACGCAGCGGCGGCCACGCCACCGATCGAGCGAACAGCCTTTTGAGCCCATGCGTCAGCGCAATGAACGATGCGGCGACCAGCCCGAACACCGCCCCTGCTAGCGCGAGTTTGGCCACCGAACCAGCCGTGAGATGGATCGACGCAATGGTGGGGAACGGTGTGTGGGGTACCCCCAACAATCGCACGATCTGGTCACCCACCACAGACGCCGTCAACGCCGGAATGATCGCGCCGGCCCGGATGCGACCAGCGGTTTGCACTTCGAGCCCGAAGGCGAAGCCGGCAATCGGCACGCCGAACACCGCACCAAAACCACCTGAGATCGCAGCGACGAGCACGACGTGGCGATCGGCAGCGGTCACACGAGGCACCCTTGCGAGCAGCGCATCGGTGAGGCTGCCCGACATCTGGATCGCCGTACCCTCCCGGCCGGCAGAACCGCCGAACAGGTGCGTCGCCACCGTCGCGACGAACACCATCGGCGCCATCCGCAGCGGAATCCTCATCGTCGGCTGATGGATCTCGTCGAGAATCAGGTTGTTTCCCTGCGCGGCGATCCCGCCGAACAGGTGGTACGCCCATCCGATCGTCAACCCTGACAACGGCAGCAACCACAGCAGCCAGGTGTGTCCCCATCTGGTATTGGTGGCCCACATCAACGACTGCAGAAAGGCTGCTGACGACAACCCGGCCAACACTCCGACGATCGAACCCAGAGCGACTGGGCGGCCCACGCGCACAAGCAAACGAATCTGGGCCATGGTCACCCAAATTGTATGCGCTCGACTATCCGATGGTCGGGTTTGCCGCCTGGCTCGCTCTTCCCCTCGTCGAGACCGAGCGCGCTCCGGGGCACGTCGGCCGACCACGTCGGCGGGCCACTCGGTCGATCGGTAGAGTCGCTTGCCATGGAGATCTCCCGGAGCGCTCGCGTGTACGTCGCCGGGCACCGGGGCTTGGTCGGATCGGCGCTGGTGCGTCGGCTGAACGCACAGGGTTTCACCAACGTGCTCACCGCCACACGAGACGAACTCGATCTACGGAATCAGGCGTCGGTCACACAGTGGTTCGCGGAGCACCGCCCGGAATACGTCTATCTCGTGGCTGGCACGGTGGGAGGAGTACACGCAAACAACACTCGGCCGGCCGAGTTCATCTACGACAACTTGATGATCCACGGCACCGTGGTGCATGCGGCATACGAGTCGAACGTCACGAAGCTGTTGTATCTCGGGTCATCGTGCATCTACCCCCGCGAAGCCAACCAGCCCATCACCGAGGACGAGTTGCTCACGGGACCTCTCGAACCCACCAACCAGTGGTACGCGATTGCCAAGATCGCCGGGGTGAAGCTGTGCGAGGCGTACCGGCAGCAATACGGGTGCGACTTCGTTTCGGCCATGCCCACCAACCTGTACGGGCCGGGAGACAACTTCGACCTCGATTCCAGCCATGTCATCCCTGCGCTCATGCGCAAGTTCCACGAAGCGAAAGTGCGAGCGCTCGACAGCGGGACGAACGAGGTGAGCGTGTGGGGAACAGGTTCGGCCTATCGCGAGTTCCTGCACGTCGACGACCTCGCCTCAGCCTGTGTGTTCCTGATGGAGAACTATTCCGAATCACAGCACATCAACGTCGGCACCGGCGCCGACATGACCATTCGCGAACTCGCCGAGTCGATCCAAGCCATCGTCAACCCCGAATCCACATTGGTTTGGGACTCGTCGAAGCCAGACGGAACGCCGCGTAAACTCCTTGACGTTTCCCGCCTCGCGTCGCTGGGTTGGACCTCATCCATCGATTTGCAGGATGGGCTTGCCGACACGTACCAGTGGTTCTTGACCCAAACTGCATCGACGTCGGTCGTTCGCGGTATCGACGACGACTGACCCGAGCGGCACGTCCGCGACGCTTCTGCCCACGCCGTGCCAGCGTCCTGTCGTGAGCGCAGCCATCGCTCATCTCTCGATGGGCGTGCACACCCGGGGCAAGCTAGGGTCGCCCGTCGTGGCGCAGGACAGCACATTTGCAGATCAGGCCATGCAGTACGCGCCGCAGTTGTATTCGGGCGCCATGCGGATGACGCGGAACTCCGCCGACGCTGAAGATCTCGTACAAGAGACGTACTTGCGTGGGTTCCGAAGCTTTCACACCTTTCAAGAGGGCACGAACCTTCGGGCGTGGTTGTTCCGCATCATGACGAACGCCTTCATCAACAAGTACCGGGCGAAGCAACGCCGTCCCCAGGAGGCCGAGTTGGGCGACCTCGAAGATCTGTACCTGTACCGGCGACTCGGTTCGATGGAGACTGCAGCCGCTTCGATGTCGGCCGAGGAGCAGTTTCTCGACTTGTTCACCGATGACGAGGTGAAAGATGCGCTCGAGAATCTTCCGGAAAACTTTCGGCTGCCAGTCTTGCTTGCCGATGTCGAGGGGTTTTCCTACAAGGAAATCGCCGAGATGGTCGACATCCCGATCGGTACCGTCATGTCCCGACTCCATCGTGGAAGAAAAGCAATGCAAAAGGCGTTGTACGACTACGCCACGGCGCGTGGCATCACGACACCACTCGACAACACCGGAGATTGACGGCAATGACCGATTGCAGAGAGACGATACGAGAACTCGACGCCTTTCTCGACGACGAGCTTCCGGGAGATGTTCGCACGCACATTCACCTGCATCTGAACGGTTGCATCGACTGTTTGCAGGCGTTCGACTTCCAAGCCGAGCTGAAAGCCGCCATTCGCAGGAAATGCTCGACCGAGGAATTGCCACCAGGGCTCTTGGCACGAATCGAGCAATGCTTCAACGCCGATCTCGACGGCGACGACACCATCGACACTCCTTGATCGACTTCTGACCATCGTCGGCGCGACCACGAAAGCCAGACGTGATTCCATCGTCAGCCTTACACGGGCTACGATGCGGTCTGAAAAATGCGGCTGAGCAGGTCCTGCAGTTACCTGACGAAGAACTGACGTCCTGCAAAAAGAGCGATCGGTTGAGACCACGAGTTGATCCGAGCCAGCGTGCTTGCTCTTTCGCCACCGCCCCCGATTACCAATCACGTCTGGAAATAGGGTGGTCATTCACCATTCGTCGCTTTGTCGCGACCTTCATGGCGGGCGGGGCCTGGCATCGGGTTCACAGCGCGGAGCCGTCGTCGCCGGTTTGACGAGGACGCTCGGCAACCGCTGCCAACACCAGGCAACTGAATGGGCGGGCCCCCAACCACGCCCGACCGCTGGAACCAAAGGACCCGAACGGAGCAATCTGGTCGGGTCCTTTGGCCGTTGGGGAAGCAGGCAGCTATCATCAACGGCATGCTCGCGGCCCCAATCTGGCACTGGTGGATCGGTTTGATCATGTTGCTCGCCGGAGTTGGCGCGACAGTTGGTCTGCTGGGCAGCTACCTCAAGCAGGTGACGGCGCAGCGCTACCCGGGTGGTCGGCGCGGCAAAGAGCAAGAGCTCTGAGCTCGCCCTCCTCCCACACCGACCTCCCGTTCACCGAACCGTCCATCAGCGCGGCGTCGATCGAATCGATCGCCGGACGTTGCACTTTTCCCGCTCCGGGAACCGAGGTCGACTGCGCTTTCTCGGGCGGTCCCGATTCCACGGCGTTGGTCGCCCTGGCCCATCGATGTGATTTGATCGTCACCGCCCACCATGTGGATCACGGTCTGCGTCCGACGTCCTCAGCCGAAGCCGATCGGGCAGCCCAACTCGCCGAGCAGATCGGCGTGGCGTTCGTGCTGCATCGCCCGCCGCTCGCCGGCGGCGGAAACCTCGAAGCACGAGCGCGCCACGCCCGCCGAACCGTGTTGCCAGCCGATGTCATGACGGGCCACACAGCCGATGACCAAGCCGAGACCGTCCTCATGCGACTGTTGCGCGGGAGCGGCGTCGATGGTTTGTCGGCGATGGAACCGAACAGCGCGCATCCGCTCCTGGGTCTACGGCGACACGAAACCGAATACGTCTGCACGGCGCTCGATCTCGATCCCGTTCACGACCCGTCGAACCACTCTCCAGAAATCTGGCGGAACCGGGTTCGTCACGAACTGA
>JBBREA010000159.1:0-5998 GCA_038203385.1 Acidimicrobiales bacterium
GCCTTCTTGGCCGGAGCCTTCTTCGCAGGTGCCTTCTTGGCGGGAGCTTTCTTGGCCGGGGCCTTCTCGGCGGCCTTGCCGAACCGCTCGGCGACGCTCTCCGCAACCGCTTCCACTCGGTCTTCCACGGCATCGAAACGCTCGGAGAACGCTGTCAACTGCCTGCTCACTTCGGCCTGGACGCTGGCAGTGATCTTGTCGCTGGCTTCGCGACCTCGCTCGAGAAGCGACTGCACGACCGCCTCAGCGTCACCACGCTGCACGACCCCAGCTTTCACCAGGCTCTTGACGAGCGACTCGGCCTTCCCTTTCGACAGGTCGGTGAACTGCACGCCAGCGTCGAGGAGTTTCTTCAAAGTGTTCTGCGCCATACCGGAAGGTTAGTCCAACCCGCCAAGAATGAGGTCGCTCACAGCTGCGAGATCCGCAACGTCGATGTCGGCGTGACCGTCTCGCTGTGCCCCCGGCGCAGTGACACCGCTACGGACTTGTGCGAAGGAGCATCCCAGCCTGACTGCGAAGGCACCGTCGGTGCTCCATCGATCCCCCACCATCACCGTAGCGGCCGGAGAAAAGTCTGGACCACAACGTTCCCTGACCACTGCCGCCATCGGCTCGAACGGTTTGCCGGTGATGATCGGCGCCACGCCTGCGGCGGTTGCAACGGCAGCCACGATCGCCCCGCCGCCCGGCACCGGACCAGCGGGTGTGGGGTAGGTGGCGTCGTCGTTGGTGGCGATGAAAGTTGCGCCATTGCGCACAGCGTGACTCAGGGCTGTGAGCTTCGGGTAGTCGAAGTCGAGGAACAAACCCACCACCACTGCGTCGACGTGTGCTGTGTAGCTCGTCTCCACGGCCCTCGCTCCGCGTGCCTCCACGGCTTCGAAGATTCCGGCACCTCCCCCCACCATCACCACCGCTCCGGGTGCAACCAACGTGGCAGCTGCCTGTCCAGAACTCACCACGTCCCCGACCGCCGGAACGCCGATGGCACCTAGGGCCGCCTCCTGCTCGCCGATTCGCGATGCCGAGTTGTTGGTGACGAACAGTACCCGGCGGCCCGACGCCCGGAGCGCACTGATCGCTTCTGGGGCTCCGGGAAGGGCTCGATGGGCCAGCCACACCACACCGTCGAGATCGCACAGCACAAATCGAACTGATTCCACCGTGCGACCCTAGGCGCTCTGTCCGAACTCGACGACGTCCGTCGATGTCGCTGTCGTCGGCTTGCGCCCGGCTCCATTCCGGGCGTGTTGCGCGTCGAGCGACTCGGCTGCGAGGCTGGTCGGGTGCCGCGCTTCGAACCATTTCGTGCCCTCCGCTACGACACCGGCAAGGTGTCAAGTCTCGACGAGGTGACGGCGCCGCCATATGACGTGCTGTCCGAAGCTGATGTTGATCGCCTCGAGGACCGAGACCCGCACAACATCGTCCACGTCGACGTGCCGCGCGAACGCGACGGCGACTCCCGGTACGAGACCGCTGGCAATCTGCTGCGGAAGTGGATCGCCGATGGCGTGATGGTCCTCGATCCAGAGCCTTCGTTCACCTTGTACCGCCAGCAATTCGTGGATGCAGCGGGACGCTTGCGTGACATCGTTGGCGTCGTCGGAGCTCTCGAGGTCGTCGACGAAGGTGCCGGCGGGGTCTTGCCACACGAGCGGGTGACCCACAAGGCATCGACCGACCGTCTCGACCTCACCCGAGCGACCCGAGCGAACATGTCACCGATCTGGGGCCTTTCCCTCGCTGAAGGGCTCACCGAACTGTTGCGTGAGCAAGGTGAGACTGTCGGGGTCGTGGTCGTAGACCGAGTGACCCACTCTGTCGAGCGAGTGACCGACGTTGCGCGGGTCAACGCCATCAGGACCATGGTGCAGTCTGACGACGTGTTGATCGCAGACGGTCACCACCGCTACGGCATCGCCCGTGTCTTTCGTGATGAGGAGCGCGTGTCGACCGGCACCGATGACACACGAGCGGAACTGACACTTGCGTTCGTCAACGAACTCGTGGCCGACCAGCTCAGCGTCGAGGCCATTCATCGCGTGTACCGCGACATCGATCGTGGCGAGCTGGTCGCAGCGCTTGCAGTTGGCTTCGAGATGGAATCTGCCGGCGGCCCGGTGACTACCGCAACCCTCGATGGCATGATCGAGCGCGGTGCGTTGTGCCTCGTTGACGCTGCCGGCAATGGGACCTGGCTGACGCCTCGGGCTGGCTTCTTCGAAGAGGTGCGTTCTCTCGACGGTGCGTGGCTCGAGCACTTGTTGGCAGGTACATCGGCCAGCGTGGCCTACCAACACGGCGTCGAGGAAGTGACCGAACTCGTGGCAAACGATTCGTCGATCGCTGCAGCGGTGTTGATTCGTCCTGTGAGCATCGCTGAGATCGAGCGCACCGCACGCGAGGGACTACTGATGCCACCGAAGTCGACCTTCTTCACTCCAAAGCTTCGGACTGGCCTGTTCGTGCGTCCGATCGATGGGCCAACCGCCGCACCGGCGGCGACCGAGAGCCGCTGACGGCCTAGGCCTCGGCCGGTAACAGCCCTTTGATTGCCCGCCACATGGCACGATCAGTGGACGGACGCTTGGTGGCCTTGATCACCTCGGTGGCGACCACCTCGGTACGACTCGCCGTGCTGCCCCCTGTACGAAAGAATCTCCGAACGACCTGGCCGACGACAATGACGTGATCACCTTCGTCGAGGGTGGCTGCCTCGTGGTGTAGCGCCACTGGCGACGTGAGCGCCGGATTGCCCTCGATGGCGATGTCGAACTGCAGTACCCGCGTGCCGGCGGGCAGACGACGTTCGACAGGCGGTCTGGCGACGAACCCACGCAACACGGCGAGATTGTTCGGAAGCTTGGGTTGGACATCAACAGTCATGGCAGCCCTTCGGTTGTCGCGAGAAGGGGAAGTCGGTAACCGCCAACCTATCCGGGGGGTGTGACAGCGTGGTGACCGACGCCAGATCGGCCCGCAGTCTGAGGGAGCTGACCTCGGTCAGGCCAGCGTGCCGACGTTGTTGAGTTCCTCGAAGGCCTGCGTCAGTCGAGCGACAAATGCCGTCTCGCCAGCCCGCAGCCACACTCGCGGGTCGTAGAACTTCTTGTTCGGTTTGTCGGCGCCGTCAGGGTTGCCGATCTGGCTTTGCAAATAGTCGTGCTGGGCCGCCTCGAACCCGCGAATCCCATCCCAGAACGCCCACTGCAGGTCGGTGTCGATGTTCATCTTCACTACCCCGTAACTGATCGCTTCAGAAATCTCGGCCGCCGATGACCCAGATCCACCGTGGAAGACGAAGTCGACCGGCTGGGGGGCGGTGTGGTACTTCGACTGGATGAACTCTTGGCTGTCGCGCAGAATTGACGGCTTCAGTTTCACGTTGCCTGGCTTGTAGACACCGTGCACGTTGCCGAACGCCGCAGCGATGGTGAATCGGTCGCTGACCTGCATCAGTTCGTCGTATACGAACGCCACTTCATCTGGCTTGGTGTAGAGGTCACTTTCGTCCTTGCCGGAATTGTCGACCCCGTCTTCTTCACCACCGGTGATGCCGAGTTCGATTTCCAGGGTCATGTCAATCTTCGACATGCGCTGCAGGTACTGCTTGCAGATCGCCACGTTTTCCTCGAGCGGCTCCTCTGAGAGATCGAGCATGTGTGACGAGAACAATGGCCGACCAGTGGCTGCGTGGTGCGCCTCTCCGGCATCGAGGAGCCCATCGACCCACGGAAGCAACTTCTTGGCGCAGTGATCGGTGTGCAGGATGACACGTGCGCCGTAAGCGGCCGCAAGGCGGTTCACATGGTCAGCGCCCGCAAGCGATCCCAGCACTGAGGCTCGATGCGAATCGACGGCCACGCCTTTGCCTGCCACGAACGCTCCGCCCGAGTTCGAGAACTGGATGATGACGGGCGAGTTCAGCTTGGCGGCCGTCTCCATCGTGGCGTTCATCGAGTTCGTGCCGATGCAGTTGGCCGCAGGGAGGGCAAAACCGTTGGCCTTCGCCAAGGCGAAGACCTCCTTGACTTCTGGGCCGGTGATGACTCCCGGAGCGAAGTCGTTGCGAGGGTTGGTCATACCGCCGATCGTAGCGTCAGGCGAGCTGCTGCCTGGCAAGGGTACGCCCCGGCAGAAACACAGCTCCCAACGACGCACGACACCTCCAGAGAGCCGGGGCCGACCGGAAGTGTCGGCGTACCACCGGTGACGTGCAACGTCACGCGGTGTCGACCCCTTCCTCGCCGGTGCGGATACAGACCAGCCGATCCACGTCGGACACCCACACTTTGCCGTCACCGATTTTGTCGGTGCCCGCAGCGGCGACGATCGCATCGACGATTTCGTCGAGCTTGAATCACTGCGGCAAGAGTGCTTTGAAACCCGACGGTCCGACGGCGTCCTGGTCGATGTTCTCTGAGATGTTGTCGATGCGGTCGCCGATCCAGTCGAACAGGCTCATGTTGGCCCACGCCTGGAACACAAACCACGCAACGCCGACCAGAATGGCGATGACGACGACCTGCCTGAACAGCCGCATGAACTTATTGGTGTATTCAGAGATCAGCGGCGAGAGGTTCTGGGTTGCCGACCGCGCCTGAGCGCCGAACATTTGAGCGGCACGCTCGGCCTCGGAGCGCGCCGCCAGTCGGACCTGCTCCACGATCTGGGCCGAGTTTGCAATGTTGGGAACGTTGGGAAAGCCAGGAGGTGGCGGCACGGTGCGGTGTCCTGCCATTCCTTGCTGCTCGTGCTGGCCGCCACGCATCGCTGCACCTGCGGCTCGGTCGGTTGCCCCTATTGCGGGCGGAGCTCGCCAGTAATCCGACCAATCGGATCCGTCCCACCAACGGAGCCGAGAGCCGCGCTCGGGGTCGGGATACCAGCCCGCCTGCGGAGCGTCGGCGAGTCTCACCGGTCGGTCTCCTCCACCGGCGGCAGGTCCACACGCTGGCTCGGCACTGGGATCGACAAGCCATCCTTCGGGCGGACCTCGTCCTCTGAACTATCGGGCCTGATCGCTTCGCTCAGTGCGGCGACTGTTCCGAGCAAGCCGGAGAAGTCGGCTGGAATCACCAGTTTGGTGGCACGCCCATCGCCGATGCGGGTCAACGCCTGCAGATACTCCACGGTGAGCACGGCTTGGTTGGCATCAGCAGACTTGATACCCGTGAGACGGGCGCGAGCTGCGTCTCCTTGGCCTTCGCCAAGCATGGTGAGTCGGAGCTTCTCGGCACGGGCCCGCAATTCGATTGCCTGCGCGTCTCCTTCCGCGTCGAGGATCGCGGACTGTTTGCGACCTTCAGCGGTGAGCACGGCAGACTGCTGTTCGCCGTCGGCTCGGGCGATCGCTGCTTCTCGGTAGCCCTGGGCTTCGGTGACGGTGGCGCGACGGTCGCGTTCAGCCCGCATCTGCGCGTGCATGGCCGACACGACTTCCGGCGGCGGGTCGATGCGTTGGATTTCGACACGGACCACACGGACGCCCCACTTGTCGGTGGCGTCGTCGAGCACTTCACGCAACTGTGTGTTGATCTGATCGCGCGACGTGAGTGCTCGGTCGAGTTCGAGATCACCGATGACGTTGCGCAGGTTCGTTTGAGCGAGCTTGGTGATTGCCGTGAAGAAGTCGGCCACGTTGTACACGA
Organism: Acidimicrobiales bacterium; assembly: GCA_038203385.1. Taxonomy (GTDB): domain Bacteria; phylum Actinomycetota; class Acidimicrobiia; order Acidimicrobiales; family Ilumatobacteraceae; genus Ilumatobacter. The sequence continues at coordinate 5,658 of JBBREA010000159.1, forward strand.
GACGTTGCGGGTCGGTGGCTTCGTAGTAGACCACTGCGTCGACCGACACCACCACGTTGTCAGAGGTGATGACCTCCTGTGGGGGCACGTCGACAACCTGTTCACGCATGTCGATGAGTTGCATCGTCTCGATGAACGGCACGATGAGTTGCAAACCTGGCTCTCGCGTGGCCCGGTACTTGCCCAAACGTTCTACGAGGCCACGCTGGTATGGCCGCACGATCTTCACCGTGGCAGCCAGCATGGCGATTCCGATCACCGCAACAACGATGATCAGGATGACAACTACAGACATTATTGGTCCTCTCGACCCACATCGGTGGGCATGGTCGGCGATACAG
>JBBREA010000160.1:0-5981 GCA_038203385.1 Acidimicrobiales bacterium
CTGGAGATCGTGGCCCCCGGCGTGGAGCACGCGTTCTTTGCCCCAGGCGACCAGGGTGGCGCACGGTTCGCACTAGGGCTTCCGCTCGACGTTCCTGTGTTGCTGTTCGTGGGTCGCCTACAACCGCTGAAGGGTCCAGACGTCGCCATTCGAGCCCTGCACGCGTTGGGCCGATCAGACGCAATCCTCCTCGTCGTCGGCGGTTCCAGCGGGGCCGAGGGCGACGCCGAAGTGGACCGAGCGCATCGTCTCGTCGCGGAGTTGGGGCTTGGCGAACAGGTGCGATTCATCGAACCGCAGGCACATCACATCTTGTCCACGTACTACCGGTCCGCTGATGTCGTGGTGGTTCCCAGCCGCAGCGAGAGCTTCGGTTTGGTTGCTCTCGAAGCGGCGGCGTGCGGTGTTCCCGTGGTCGCCAGTGCGGTCGGCGGTCTGTTGTCGCTCGTCGACGACGGCCACACCGGTTTCCTGATTACCGAACGTGACCCGGTGCTCTTCGCCAAGGCCATCGCCCGCATCCTCGACGAACCGATGCTCGCCCACTCGATGTCACAGGCCGCAGCGATCAACGCGCGCCAGTACACTTGGAGCTTCGCTGCGGCCCGGCTGCGCCGGCTCTATGCCGACCTCACCGTCCGGTCACTGGTCGTCTGCGGATGATGGTGGTCAGCGGGTGATGGTGGTCTGCGGATGATGGTGGTCTGCGGGTGATGGTGGTCTGCGGGTGATGGTGGTCTGCGGATGACCGACATCCATCTCGGCGAGCGGTTCGACGGGTTGCACGCCAGAATCGATGCTTGGCTCGAGGAACTCGCGGATGGCAACCCGATGATCGGCGCGATCGATCGGGGTACGTCCGACGACACCCCCTTCGGCGAGCCGCGTTGGTACGTCCGCATGCTGGGCGACGAGAAAGACTTCACCACCGTGTGGCTCACGCTCGGGCAACGCACACTGCGTTACGAGACATATGTCATGCCGGCCCCCGAAGAAAACGCGGCGGCGGTGATGGAGATGTTGCTGCGCCGCAACGATCAGATGGTTGGGGCACACTTCTCGGTTGGTGCCGAAGATGCCATCTACCTTCGTGGTGACTTGCCCGATGTTGCGCTCACCGCTGACGAGATCGATCGAGTGCTCGGCACATTGTTCACCACGGTCGAGGCGATGTTCAAGCCGCTGTTGCGGCTGGGCTTCGCGTCTCGTTTCATCGGCTGACGAAACATCGTAGGTTCCGGTTGCCGATCGGCGGTGACGATGTCCACACCTTGCTGCTCGGGCGGCGAATCGGGGAAGTCGGTTTTCCGGCCCGCCCGAGCAAACAACCAGCAGATGAACGGTCAGATTGAGGGGCAGTAGCGTCACGGAGATGACGTACGAACTGGCCATCGTTGGTGGCGGCAACATGGGCGCTGCGCTGCTCGAAGGTCTTATCGTCGGCGGTGTGGTGAACGCCACAGAGGTGGTCGTCGTCGAATCGTACGAACAGCGCCGAGACGAGTTGATCGTCAACTTTCCCGGCGTTGCGGTCACCGCCCAGATTCCGGCCTGCCGGTCAGCCGTGCTTGCGGTGAAGCCGGCACAAGTGCCAGGGGCGGCTGCGGCCGCGGTGGCCGCCGGTGCGACCCGGTTGCTCTCCATCGCCGCCGGAGTCACCACCGCTGCGATCGTCGAGGCGGCCGGTACCGGGGTGTCGGTGGTGCGAGCGATGCCGAACACTCCAGCGCTGGTCGGTGCGGGCGTCAGCGCGATCGCGGCGGCCGTCGGCGCGAGCGACGATGATCTCGATTGGGCCGATTGGGTCCTCAGTTCCGTCGGGATCGTGGTGAGGGTGGACGAGGATCAACTGGACGCGGTGACCGGGCTCACCGGTTCGGGCCCGGCGTACGTCTTCCTCGTGGCCGAGGCGCTCATCGAGGCGGGGCTATCGGCCGGTCTGGAGCGACCGATCGTCGAGCAGATGGTGACCCAACTGCTCGTGGGTTCGGCTGCGTTGCTCGCTGACCGTGGCGACCCTGCGAGCCTGCGGGAGATGGTCACGTCTCCCGGTGGAACGACCGCTGCCGGCCTACGCGTCTTGGAGGATCGAGAACTCCGTTCGATCGTCGTGGAGGCCGTTCACGCAGCCACTGATCGCAGCCGCGAACTCGGTCGGTGACACACGGCGCGCTTGCAGATGCAAGCGCGCCGTGTGTGCCCTGCTCAAAAAATTCTGCTGTGACGCTTTTCACATCAACATTCCTGGCGTACAGTAAGCGGCGGTGAGCGCTCCAGCTTCGGCTGGTCAGCGCCGACAGAGCCGGTGCCATCGGGGGGTTGGCATCGGCTCTTGTCGCGTCTGGGGGTAGCGTCGCTCCGTGACCGGTATGGACGAACCACGATTCGAACAACGATTCGAACCACGATTCGACCCGCGATTCGACCCGCGATTCGACACGGTGTCGTTCCTCACCGACTACGGCACGGCCGACGAGTTCGTGGGTGTCGTCAAGTCGGTCATTCGCGACATTGCCCCACACGTGAGCGTGATCGACCTCACACACGAGATCACACCGTTCGATGTGCGCGCCGGATCCCTGGCGTTGGCCAGGTGCATCGGGTACGTGCCGAGCGGGGTGGTGCTCGCAGTCGTAGATCCCGGCGTCGGTACCACGCGCCGAGCAGTTGCGATCGAAGTCGCAGGCGGGGCAGGAGTCGTCATCGGCCCGGACAACGGGTTGTTGGCCCCGGCGGTGGCCATGGCCGGTGGCGCCGAGCGCGCGTTCGAACTCACCAACCCCGAGTTCCAACTCGAGTCTGCGGGGGCGACGTTCGCAGGTCGCGACGTCTTCGCTCCTGCGGCAGCACATTTGTGCAACGGTGTGCCCCTCGAGATGTTCGGCGCGGAGGTGGACCCGATCCTGCTCCTGCCAGCCACGGTGCCGCTGCCTCGGGAAGACGGCGACACCTTGATCGGCGAGGTGCTGTGGGTCGACCGGTTCGGCAACTGCCAGCTCAACGTCGGGCCCGACGACCTGCCCGGCAGTTGGGGTGACATCGTGCAGATCCGAACCGGCGCACCAACCGATCCCACGGGGCAATCGACTCGCCGAGCCTTCCGGTCCACCTCGTTCGCTGGCCTACCACCAGGCTCGGCTGGCTTGGTCCTCGACTCATACGGCATGTTGGCTGTCTGCCTCGACCAACGATCCGCGGCTGAAGAGATCGGACTCGCCGCAGGCGACCAGGTCACGCTCTCTCATCTGGACCCGGCGAGTCGTGCGGGCGAAGCGACGACGGGGTCGACCACGAACGTCACGCTTGGCCGTCGAGCCTGATCGCTGGGCCCCACCGCTCGGCCCGATCGTTGGGTAGGGTCATCGTCGTGCGACCCGCTACCACACTGACGCTCGGGCTGTTGCTCGCAGCGATCCTGCTCGCTGGCATCATTTCGCTCGTCCGGCTCTAGCCCGGTGGCGCAGCCTTGTACGATGACCGCGTGGGGGCGAGCGGAGAACGACATGAGTAACACCATTGGTCGCCCCAACATGCTGGACGAGCACGTATGAATCTCGCCGGCATCCTCGACGGGCATGACGCCGACAGCATTGCGCTGATCTCCCGCAACCGTGAGACCTCCTATGGCGACCTGCGATCGCAAGTGGATCGCGTGCGCGGTGGCCTGGTAGCCCAGGGCGTATGCAAGGGCGACCGCGTCATCATTTTGTGTGGCAACAATCGATACTTTGTCGTGTCGTATCTCGCCATCGTCGGATGTGGTGCCGTCGCCATTCCGCTCAATCCCAACAGCCCCGGTCCCGAAATCGCTCGTGAACTGGCAGTGGTTCGGCCCCACGCGGTGATCGTCGGGCCGGCCGCGATGGACGCTTGGGAATCGCTTGGTCCGGTGCAAGATTCCATCGCCACCGTCGTAGTTGCCGAAGCAGGTACTGGTGACGGCGTGTTGTCGTTCGACGACCTCCTCGCCGCCCAACCCCTCGCTGCGGTCGACGTCGACCCAGACCATGTGGCCGTGATGATGTTCACCAGCGGCACTGCGGGCGAGCCCCGCGCCGCCATGTTGAGCCACGGGAATCTGCTCGCCAACCTCTCGCAGAGTTTGTCTGCGCTTGACCACTGTCGTGCTGGCGACATCGTCTACGGCGTCTTGCCGCTCTTCCACATCTACGGACTCAATGTGGTGGTCGGCGGCACCTTGTCGGTGGGGGCGACCGCATTGCTGGTGCAGCGATTCGACCCAGCCACCGCAGCGCAGTCGATCGTGCAACGTCGGGTCACTATGGTGCCTGGTGCACCGCCGATGTGGACGGCCTTCAGCCACTTCGATGAGCTGCCCAGCGACACCTTTCAGACCGTGCGGATCGCAGCGTCGGGCGCTTCTCGCTTGTCGCCCAAGGTGTCAGAGCGGATGTTGTCGATGTTCGGCCTGGTGCTGAGCGAGGGATACGGGCTCACCGAAGCTGCGCCGGTAGTCACGAGTTCGGTCGGGTTCGAGTCGCGTGTCGGTTCGGTCGGCAGGGCACTGGCGGGTGTAGAGATCCGCGTCGTCGACCATGCTGGCGCAGACGTGCCGGTGGGCGACAGTGGAGAGATCTGGGTCCGTGGCGACAATGTGTTCCTCGGCTATTTCGAAGATCAAGAAGCCACCGATCGAGTGCTGGTGGACGGATGGTTGCGTACCGGTGACCTTGGCGTGGTCGACGATGATGGATATCTGTACCTCGTCGATCGGGTCAAAGATCTCATCATCGTGTCGGGCTTCAACGTGTTCCCCGGCGAAGTCGAAGAGGTGTTGTTGCAGCACCCAGCGGTTGCCGAAGTGGGCGTGCTCGGCGTCCCACATCCACATGACGGCGAGGCGGTCAAGGCGTACGTCGTGCTTTGTGAGGGTGCTGACGTCGACGAAGAGTCGCTCATTCGCTATTCGGCCGACTACCTCGCCCGGTACAAGTGCCCCACCAAGGTCATCTTCACCGACTCACTGCCGCGCAACGCCTCAGGAAAGCTGATTCGACGTGAACTCGAAGGCACCGTCATCGGGCCCACCTGATTGCTGGCCAGGTGATCACTGAGGTTGGGGACTTGGCCTCGATCAACGCGAACCCATGCGGACTTTGTGAAATTGTGCCGACTTTGTGAAATTGTGCACATGGCACGTAGGCTCCGGAGCGATGGCCCGCACTCGACGCCGCATTCCGGAAGCCACCGTCGCCCGGCTCCCCGTGTATCTGCAGATCCTCGACGAGCAGGCTGACCTCGGGGTCGACAACATCTCCTCTGAGGGGCTCGCAGAGCTCGGTGGAGTCAACGCCGCCAAGGTTCGCAAAGACCTCTCGTATCTTGGCAGCTATGGAACGCGTGGCGTGGGGTACGAAGTCGGATACCTCGTGTATCAGATTCGCCGAGAGTTGGGGCTTGATCACGACTGGCCAGTCGTCATCGTCGGGGCCGGCAACCTGGGTCAAGCCCTTGCGGGCTACGGCGGATTCGGCGAACGCGGATTCCGGGTCGCTGGCGTCGTCGACATCGACGAGTCGAAGGTGGGCAGCGAACTCGGTGGCATCATCGTTTCCCCCATGTCGGAACTCGGCGCCATCGTGGCATCCAGGGGTGTGGCGATCGGCGTGGTGGCAACCCCGCCCGCAGCAGCCCAAGACGCCGCCGACCAACTGGTCGCGGCCGGCGTGACCAGCGTGTTGAACTTCGCTCCGGTGATGCTGGCGGTGCCCCTCGGCGTCACCGTTCGCAAGGTCGACCTCGCGGTGGAACTGCAAATTCTGAGCTACCACGAACAGCGCCGAGTGAACGCCGTGTCGGCCGCGCAGTTGCAAGCGGTGCCCGCCGTCCGTCGCAGAGGTGCCACCGCATGATCGCCGCATTCGGTCAGCCGTATGCTCGTGCACAAGTGAACTTCGCCCCACGTATGAACTTCAAACAGGTGCAGCGTTAGGCTGGCCTCGCCATGTCGATCCTCGTCC
>JBBREA010000161.1:0-5949 GCA_038203385.1 Acidimicrobiales bacterium
GAACACCGGGTAGCCGCCGGTTCCCGGCTTGAAATAGAACTTCTCCCAGAAGCCCTTTACCTGCGGGATGTGGTGTTTGCGGTACTTGCCGAGGTAGCTCCCGTCGGCGTCGATCACCGCTGCGGTGTTGTAGTAGATGCCAGGCTGTTCGATCTCGTACATGGGCAGCACCATGACGAGGTTCAGTTCCTTGGCCAACGCTTGGAACCGTTTGGTGGTTGGACCGTCCGGGATGTACTCGGTGTATTCGTAGTACTCGGCGTCTTGCACCTGACAGAAATACGGGCCGTAGAAGAGTTCCTGAAAACACATGATCTGCGCGCCTTGTGCGGCAGCGTCTCGCGCCGCGATTTCGTGCTTGGCGATCATCGACTCCTTGTCGCCGGTCCAATCGGTTTGGAGTAGTGCGGCTTTGACGATTCTTGTCATTGGGGACCTCGTTCGTGCTAGCGGCGACAACAACTCACTCGAGTCAGCGAGACATGTTGAGACCATACGATTCGAGACGACGGCAAACAAGGCCGTCTTCGTCGTCTTTCAGATAATTCATGGTGCGAACAATCCGATGGCGAGGACGTCGGCTGCGGCGCATATCGAGCATCCCGGCCAATACCGCTGCTATCGCCGGATGGTGGCTGCGGCCGCAATCCGTTCGACGCAAGTGCCCCGACGAACAGCAGGCGTCGGTCGTGGAGACCACGGTGGAGCGCAGTGCAGGCCACACATGCGGGCTGCGTCACGGGAGGGGTCGACCGCTGGCGGAGGAGTTGGATGATGTCGAGACCGTCGCTGCCGCGTTTTGTGTCTTGTGATGAGTCGCAGTCGATGGGGTAGCCGAGACGCGGTGATATGAAGCGCGTCCGGCCCTTTGACTGCCAAGACTGAACACGAGATCGCCATCGTCATCGTCCGCACTCAGCCGGCGCCGAGTTCCTGGAGTTGGTCTTGTAACTCGTCGATCAAACGTCTTCTCCTGTGTTGCGTGTTGCTTTATGACGCAACACGCAACAGAGCGCAAGCCGAACGCGATCCTTGGCTTCGAGCTGAGGGGCGTGAAGTGGCTCCCAACCGAGATCGGGCGCTCCGAAATCGGCTCGTGCTTGCGGCTTGAGCGCCCACAACGGCGGGTGAGAACTGGGTTGGAACGGCGTGATTATCGAGCTCTGCACTGGGGTCGAAGTCGCGCAGCTCCTGATGGGCTGACATCGTGATTCCACGGCGGGTCATGTGCGTCCGGGTTTCGTCACGTTGCGTGATGTGTCGTCGCTGTGTGGCCACGCTCCGTCAGTCAGATGCGCCCGCGGACGCATCTCGCCACTTTGCGTGGTGAGTCGATCACCAACGAGCAGCTTGGTCATTGGCCGGTGAAATTGCGGCAGAGCAATAGGGCCGAAGTGGTGCACCTCATGCTGGTCGGTAGGCGGGATTCTCAGCGCGCGTTATCGGGCGGTGACCGCCAGTGCGGGCGAGCCCATCTGGCCGACGACATCTCGTTTTGGTCAGGCGGAACTGACATGACGTGCCGCAAGAGTCTCAGCTGGCTGACAGGTTCGGTGGCGTGGAGCCAGTGTCCTTCATCGCTGGTGTTCAGGTGGAGAGTCCGGAGAAGCGGATCCCGCTGGGTGGCGATGCCGGCGGGGCAGTTGTTCGAGTTGCACATGCGGGCCCCGCCGCAGCCAATGGCTTGCATCGCCGAATTCGACAGTGCCACCCCGTCAGCCCCGAGCGCCATTGCTTTCACGAAGTCGATTGGCACCCGAAGGCCGCCGGTGATGATGAGGGTGACTCGACCGCTGGCGCCGGCGTCGTCGAGAAAGCGGCGCGCCCGAGCGAGGGCCGGGATGGTCGGCACGCTGATGTGATCGCGGAACATCTCGGGCGCAGCGCCGGTGCCTCCGCTGCGTCCGTCGAGAATGATGTAGCCAACGCCGGCATCCAGGGCGAACTCCATGTCGGCCTCGATGTGATTGGCGCTGAGCTTCATACCGATCGGGATGCCACCTGACAGTTCGCGGACGCGGTCACCGAACCGGCGGAAGTCCTCGACGCTGCGCAGGTTGGTGAACGTCGATGGCGATATCGCAGCCTCACCTTCGGGGATGACCCGTACTTCGGAGATCTTGCCGACGTTCTTCGATCCGGGCAGGTGGCCGCCGGTTCCGGTCTTGGCTCCTTGGCCACCTTTGAAGTGGAATACCTGGACCTGCGCCATCAGTTCCTGGCGGTATCCGCACTGGGCGCTGGCGAGTTCGTAGAGGTAGCGGGAATTGGCTGCCTACTCGTCGGGAAGCATCCCGCCCTCACCGGAACAGATGCCGGTGCCGGCCATTTCGGCGCCCTTCGCCAGGGAGATCTTGGCTTCTTCGGACAGCGCGCCGAAGCTCATGTCGGACACGAACAGCGGGATGTCGAGATGCAACGCTTTGTCGGAGTTCGGGCCGATGACCAATTCAGTGCCGCCCGCAGCGTCGTCGAGCAGAGGTTTGGTTGCCATCTGCGCCGCCATGATCTGGATGTCATCCCAGTGCGGCAGATCGTTGCGAGGAACACCCATCGAGGTCATGGGGCCCTAGTGACCGACCTCGGAGAGACCATCTCGCGCCAGTTCATGGATGAACGCGACCGTTGGCTCTTCGGGGGTGGGTCGAGCGGTCGGAGCACCGGACGGCGTGGTGGAGGGTGTGGGCTGTTCGGACGTGCTTGCGGAGCCCGTGGTGCCGAGGTGGACCGAAGTGAACTGGGCATGTGTTGCGTCGCAGAACGGTGCGTTGCCGGTGCGTTTGCATGGGCAGAGGAACGCCTCGCCGTCGGTGTCTGCGGTGAACGCAATCGGGCGAACTCGGTGCCGTCGTGTGAGCCGTCGCAGAAGGGCTAGTTGCTGGACTGGCCGCAAGCGCGCCAGTGATACTGCTCGCCAGCGTTGAGGTTGGCTTGAGTCGGCTTGTTGTCAGCGATGATCGGATCGGTCATGGTTGGTGTCCTTCGAGTGTGGGTGTGACCGGGTACGTCAATGGCCATGGTTCGCGACATCGAGCGAGGATTGCGGTCGTGGAGGGAGCAGCCGAGCCGCTGGCTGCGGCTATCCGGTGAAGCCGGCTTCTTTGTGGGACCCGTCGCAGAGTGGTTTGGTCGCTGATTGTCCGCAGCGGCACAACGTCACCCGATTTCGTGGCTCGAGCGTTGTGCCGTCGGTTCGCGTGACCTCGAGGCCGCCGCTGACCCACAACGGGCCGCCCGGGATCACCGCGACCGCGGCGGGAAGGTCGGGTTCGATTGTCTCGCCTTCCACGGCGTAGGTGAGGGCTCCGGAGGGGCAGCGTTCGATCATGGCGATTGCCTCGGCCCGAATGCGGCTGTCGCCAGTCTCCGCGGCCATCTTCCACACGGTGGTGGCCTTGTTGCCGCAGAATCCGGCGTGCACACAGATCGGACGGTCATCGAAGACTTCGATTCCCTGGCCGCCGTAGCTCTTGGCGCGTTCGGCGTAGGTGCCCTCAGGGGCGTTGTCCGTCTCGTCCCATTGGAGCGAGGCATGGGTGCCATCGCAGTACGGCTTGTTCGATGATGCGCCGCAGCGGCACAGAGCGACCTTCGCCTTGGGCTCGGCCGCTGGCTCGGTCTTCCATGCGAGTGGTTCCCCGTGTTCAGAGGTGACGGGGGTCTTGGACGTCACTGGCACGTACCCGCTCACCAGGTATGGGCCGCCTTGAACGACCGTGATCTTCTGATCGTCGGTCATGCGGAGCGCTCCACAGTCGCGGTGACCATGAGATCGAGCGTCCGGCCGATGATGAAGGCCGGCAACTTGTCGACACCGGCCGTCTTTCGGTCGACCGTTGCCGCCGCAGTGAATGAGCCGTTCGCATCGGTGAATTCAACATCACTGACTGCCACGTCGACCGGCGACGTCTGGCCCTTGATCGTGACCGTTCCGCTTGCCCGGTGACCGTCCGCGGTCGCTGTCACTGCTCCGGCGCGAAAGGTGATGACCGGGTGCTGGTCGGCGTCGAGGAAATCGCTGCCCGTCACATGCTCGTTGCGTTTGGCGTTCTTGCTCTTGTAAGAGGAGGCATCGACGGCGACGTCGACCTTCACGATCTGGCCGTTCTCGCCAACTTCGATGGTGCCGGACGTGACCGTGAGGTTGGCCGGAACCGTGAGGAAGCCCATCTTGCGGACGGTCACGGTGACCGTTGTTGCTGATGTGTCCACGACCCAAGTGCCAGTGGGAAAAACGGCTTGGGTCGTTTGCTGCTCGGTCATGTGACCACTTTCTGTTGGTTGGTTGCCAGCGTTCATGTGCTGCCTTCATCGGCGATGTAGTTACTTGATATGTCAACTATCCTACTTGAACCGTCAAGTTAGCAGAAGGTCGTTGACGATACAACCACTAGACTCATGCACATGGAAGAGCCGCGATGGCTAGACGAAACACAGCAGCAGGCGTGGCGAGCATTCCTAGTCATGGTCAATCGCGGCATGCCGATCCTCGAGCGCACGCTCAAAGAACACGACCTTCTCGTCGTGCACTACGCGATTCTGGTGGCCCTCTCGGAGTCACCCGCTCACACGATGCGCCTCTCGGACCTCGCCGACACTGCGAACCTCTCCCAAAGTCGTCTGACCCACCGACTGCGTGTACTCACCGATCGCGGGGACGTATCGCTCCATCAAGATCCACAAGATGGGCGGGGGAAAAACGCCACGCTCACCAACGCCGGTCGCCGACGGCTCGAATCGGTTGCACCGTTGCACGCCGAAAACGTTCAGCGTGTGGTCTTCGATCACCTCGACCCAACGGAAACCGAGTGCCTCGCCCGGGCGCTCTCCAAGATCGCCGGCAACCTCTGCACCCACGAACACTTCCGCCCCGACGAACCCCACTGACCCGCAACGACGTCCACTGCGCCCATTTCGTGTTCCAGACGGCTTGGCCGGCGATCACGACTCGTTCGTCTCCGGCTTCGACGAGGAGTGACTGGTGGCCGGCGGTGTGGCCCGGCGTTGCCAGGATGGTGATGCCTTCCGCGATTTCGAGATCGCCGTCGAGGGATTGACGCTGCCCTTCGGGTGCGAGCGCCCACGTCGCATCGGTGTAGGAGACGTCGGCGTCGACGTTGTCGACTTCGGCCTGCTGGACGAACACCGGAATGTCCGCCCCGTAGAAGAGCGGGTTCTGGCCGCAGTGGTCGAAGTGAAGGTGACTGTTGACGATGGCGATCACCGAGTCGGTGGCGAAGCCATGGTTGCCCAACTCGTCGTCGAGAGAGTGAATCTGTGGGTCGTAGACCTCGTCAATGAACTCGTTGTCGACGTCGACACCGGTGTCGAAGAGAATCGTTCCATCGGGATGACCTATCGCGTAGCGTAGACCCGACAGACCGGGTCGTTGGCAGCCTCGGGATGCCAGTCAGGTAGTGACAGGGTCGCAAGATTCAGCGTCGCGGTTCGGGGCATCGTCGTGAGGGTCATCACCGATTGTCGCATGAGGGTCGTTCGCTTGGCGTGGTGGCACCGGTTCTTCGACGCCGTTGGCTGATCCGCTCGAGAACGTGCGAGCGCGAAAGACTTGCACCCTGCGCGCTGACAGCACTAGAGGGACGGTGCGATCGGCGTTGAAAGAACCGGCGCATAATCGCGGGCCCAACTGGCGACGCCGCGCCACAGATCCGGCGCTACGTGCGGCGCGAGCGCCCGATGTCGCTCGCTGTTGCGAAGGGCAGTCGGCTAGCCACTACAGGACTTCGAACTGACAGTTTGAACCCGGTGCGTTGGCCAGACGTTTGTCTGCTGTCACCAGCGGGCAGGCCAAGGCCTCGGCGAGGGCGACGTAGCAAGAGTCATAGGCACTGACGTTGTCGCGCAAGTCCCACCCGCGACGTAGGAAAGGTGCCGTGGGATACACGACGAGTGGAAGACTCAGCAGATCTTCCAGCGCGTCCGATGCTT
>JBBREA010000162.1:0-5927 GCA_038203385.1 Acidimicrobiales bacterium
TGGTTCGCCGCCGAATCGCCGCCGATTGCAGGCGGCTACATCGTGCTCGACGGCACGGGCAACGGCCCCGCACTCAACACGACGGTGATGACCAACGTCGCCGCTGAGTACGCGCCAGCTGGATCGGTCTTGGTCGCCGCCGCTTGCCCCGGCGTGAACGACCCAGACATCGAACCGGCCGTACGCCGGCAGCTCCACGCCATGTGGGGGCCTCAGGTCGACGGGTGGCGCCACCTGCGAACCGACGCCATCGCGCACGGCCAGCCCCGGCAACATCCTCCATTCTCCCCGAAACGACGCGTGTCCCTCGGCGACGGAATGTTCGTCTGCGGCGACCACCGTGACACGGCATCCATCCAGGGTGCACTCTTTTCCGGGCGACGCTGCGGTGAAGCCGTGGTCTCGTCGCTCACATGACCATGCCCAAATGACCGTGCCGATGCCCACTTCGGACTTCGAATCGATCACACCTGAGCCGCCCGAATGGGTGCGTCGGTCCGTGCTGCGCCAGCGTTGGGCGGAGCTCGCCTATTTTCATTGGCGGTACGAGCCACAGGTGATCCAGCAGTTGTTGCCCACTGGGCTTCGCGTCGACACGTTCGACGGATCGGCTTGGGTGGGGCTGATCCCATTCGAGATGCGCGACGTTCGAGTCGGCCCGACGCCGCCGGTTCCGTGGTTGGGTAGCTTCATCGAGATCAACGTGCGGACGTACGTGGTGGACTCGGTGGGTCGTCGCTCAGTGTGGTTCTTCTCCTTCGACGTGCCTCGAACGGCCATCGTCGCCGTGGCCAGATCTGTGTTCTCGTTGCCGTACTGCTGGGCGCGTGCCGATCACACGGTCGTCGGCGCTGAGCATCGCTATTCGATGACCAGACGCTGGCCGCTCGGTCACGATGACGAATCTCCCAGCGCCGACATGGCGTTCCGGGTCGGCGAGCGGATTGCAGACGATCAAGCGAGCGATCTGGATCACTTCCTCACCGCACGTTGGGGTCTCATCACCGCCCGTCGGGGCCGGTCGCTGCATGGTCAGGTGCATCACGAGCGCTGGACGTTGTACGCGGTCGACGACGTTCGGATCGTCCAGAGTGTCATCGAGGCTGCAGGGATTCCCGCCCCGTTCGGCGAGCCCCACGCCCGCTACTCGCCCGGCGTCGGTGTTCAGGTGGCGTGGCTCACCAAGATCTAGGGGTGACTACCGGGATTCAGGGGTGACTACCGGGCTAGCCGTTCGACGACGACTGACCACGACTCGTGTGTTGGGTCGATCAGAGTGAAGTGGTCGCCCGCCACGTCGACCGTTTCGAAGTCGTGTGGTACGCCGGGCACCGTGAACTCCGCCGGGACCACGTCGTCGCCGCTGGCTCGCACCGAAACCATCCGAACTCCGCGGACTGCGCTCGGCGGCGTCGCCGCAAAATAGCGGTCTGGCACCTCGCTCGGCGTGCCACCGAGCAGTTCGATGGCAGCTCCGTCACCCAACAGTTGGGTGGCCGCCAAATCGAGATTCACCACGGCACCGAGACCGATCGCCACCCCGGGGGTTACCACAGCCTGCGAGCGTCCAGCGCTCCACAGGGCCAGGTGGCCGCCCGCTGAGTGGCCGATGACGCTCAGCCTGCTCACGTCGAGGTGGTACGCCTCGGCAATGTTCGACAGGTGGTCGATCGCTGCGGAGACGTCATCGAGTGTGCCCGGGTAACCGCCACCAGTCTGTCCGACCCGTCGATACTCGATGTTCCACACCGTGAACCCCCGGGTGACGAGGTCCGCGGCCATCGGGTTCATCAGCTCGAGGCCGTACGTCGACCGCCAGAAACCCCCGTGAACGAGGATGACCACCGGATGATTGGCGTCTCGGCTCGGTCGGGCGGGCCAGAGTTGACCGAACTGTGACGGGTCGTCGCCGTACGTGATGGTGACGGGGGTGATCGCTGTCGCTCCGTTCGTTGCTGGGCTGCTCGTCACGTTCGGATTGCTCTTCTCACTCGAACAGGCCGGTGCGCAGGTGATGAGCGCAACGACGGCAACCATTGCGCCAGCGGACCGGCTGGGCCTCGATATCCATCGTTTCCTCACCCCGCCAGTGCACTGACCTGCTGGATGACGTGGCTGTGGTTCATGCGCAGCGACGTTAGACGCACGGAGCAGGGCCCGAGCCGCGGCTGTGTCGCTAATCTGGCTGAGTGCTCGGCACTCACGAATCAGATCCCATTGTTCCTGTCATCGACCTCTCCCGGTGGGAGCAGGGCGACTTCGCCAACCGGCAGGCGATCGCAGCGAGTGTGGATCTGGCGTGTCGCCGGGTGGGGTTCATGCAGATCGTCGGGCACGGCATTCCCGAAGCGACTGCATCAGGGTTGACATCTGCGATCGATCAGTTCTTTGCGCTTCCCATCGAGTCGAAGTCGGCGTCCATCGCCCCCCACCCCGCGATCAATCGCGGCTACTCGCCGCCTCGTTCGGAGCGGTTGAGCTACAGCTTGGGCGTCGTCACCCCCGACGATCTGTTCGAGGCCTACAACGTGGGTGCCAACGTCGACGACTTCCCGCATCTCGCCGGTCAACTCGACGTCGAGGTCTACGCCCGCAACATCTGGCCGGCCCAGCCCGACGGAGTCGAGAAAGGCGCATTCCAGGCCGGTGACTTTCGAGATGGCGTCGACGCCTGGTTTCGTGCTGCCGCGTCTGTGGCGCGCACGATGACGGACGTGTTCGCTGTCGCTCTCGGCCTCGGCGACGGCTACTTCCGGCAGTTCACCGATCACTCGATCGATGTGTTGCGCATGAACCATTACGACGTGCCGCCCGGAATGGAACTCGCCGACGGGCAACTCGGCATGGGTGCACACACCGACTACGGCATCGTCACCGTGTTGTGGGCAGATGCGGTTCCGGGGCTGGAAATCTTGCGACCAGACGGCTCATGGCTGCCGGTCGTTCCCAGCGATGGCGCTTTACTGATCAACCTCGGCGACCTCTTGGCCCGCTGGACCAACGACCGCTGGCTGTCGACGATGCACCGAGTGGTGCCACCCCGCAACAGTGACGGTGAACTCCTGCGGCGTCGGTCGGCGGCGTTCTTTCACGACGGCAACGCTGATGCCGTGATCACGACGTTGTCGCCATGCCTGGATGCAGACGGTACGTCGAGCTACACCGACGTGACCGTGGCCGAACATCTCGCTCAGAAGCTGGGCGGATCTCGCGCCCTGGAACTGAACGCTCACGCCGAGCGAGAAGCCGCCCGAATCGCGGGCTAACCCTGCGTGCCCTCGGGAGGTTCGTTGGCGATTGCGTTGGCGGGCACATCGTCGGCGCCGAGCGCCTGGTCGTTGAAGTCCTGACTTGCTTCGGTGTCGCCGAGAGCGTCGGCGATGCGCTGAAAGGCGTACTGATCGAGATTCGAATAGATGAGGTGCGCCCCTGCGAACCGCTTCGCTTCCTCTACCAGATCGTCGACCACGACATCGCTGAGCAGCAGTACGACGGTGGTGGTGTCCGTAGCGACCGCCTCCTTGAACCAGCGGACCCATTCATCGGGAACGCCGATGTCGACGATTTTCGCAGTGACCGCACCGGTGCCGGCCCCGAGCACGCCGCCTGCTACCAGACCAATGGGCCCAGCAATGATGGAGCCGAGTAGCGCTGACCACAACGCACCGCTCGCCGCGGCTCGCACGGGTGATGGGTCCGTGGTTTCGACGACCTTGGTGTCGCCGCCTGCGTCTTTGCGCACGATCACTGCGTCGTGGACCTTGAATGCATCATGAGAACGCAGTCGTGCGACCGCTGTCATGAACTCTTGGGCGCGGAACTGATCGGCGAACGAAATGCCGACGAGAACTTGAGGGGATCGGTTGGCGTTGTCTTGGGCCATCCCCCGACGCTACCTGCGAGAAGTACGCGTCTCGGACCAGGACAATCCTTGCTCGACGTTCATCTCCCGTGGCAGACCGAGCACCTGCTCGGCGATGATGTTGCGCTGCACGGCAAACGTGCCACCGCCAACCGTCAGCGCCGGCGCGAACAGATAGCCGTAGTGCCAGATGGGGTCGACGTTCGGATACTGGCTGGCAGCGTCGCGAGGGAACCGAATCTCCGTGGGTCCCGACTGGGCGTTCAGCGGCACGAGCCCCTCGGGTCCCGAGCCCGCGATCATGCCATGTGGCCCAGCGAGCTCTTTTGCGAACGCCATCACCTCTTGGCCGTGCTCGTCTCCCTGGATCTTTTGGAACGACGCCTCGGGGCCAGGAGTCTTGCCGTGCAGCCGTGCACTGAGGGTGCGCATTCGGCCCAAGCGCAGCACTTCGGACTCGATGAACAGCTGCGCTGCACGCTGGCGATGGTTGGCATCGGACAGGCCACCGCTGGACCGGACGATTGCGAGCAAGTGCGACATCGACGGCCCGGTTCCCCACAACGAACCCGACGAAGAGAGTGAGACACGTTCGTTTGCGGCGTGACCTTGGCGAGGCGCCAGCCATCGCCCTCGGCGCCTACACGGTACTTCTCGTGGAGACGCACGTCGTCGAAGTGGGTCTCGTTGAACGAGTGCGCCGTCGTCATGTCGACGATCGGTGACAACGTCACGCCTGGCGTGTCCATGGGAACGATGAAATAGCTGATGCCCTTATGCTTGGCGACCTCGGGGTCGGTGCGGGCGATCAGAATCCCGAACTGGCTGCGGTGCGCACCGCTCGTCCAGATCTTGGAACCGTTGATCACGTACTCGTCTCCATCTTTCACGGCGCGGGTGCCGAGACTGGCCAGGTCCGAGCCGGCGTCGGGTTCGCTGAACAGCTGGCACCAGATTTCGGTGCCGTCGAAGATCGGGGGGAGGAACCGTTCCTTTTGCCACTCGCTGCCAGCGAGCAAGATCGTGGGAGCCGCCCAACCGACACCGATTGCGTTCGTGACGTTGGAGGTTCTGCCAACTCCCGCACGTTTCATCTCGTCGTCGATGATCAACTGGTGCATCGGGTCGGCACCGAGACCGTATGGGGGCGGCCAGTGGGGCACGATGTACCCAGCGGCATGCAAGTCCGCGTTGGACGGGTTCGGGTGGTCGGCCAGCCAGGCCCGAATCTCGAGACGACGTGGATCGTCGTCGGCCGGCATGTCGAAGTTCATGACGGGCTCGCAAACCGAATGGATCCTGGCGCTGGTCCGGCAGTGGGCGCTCCGGCGAACGCCTGGGCCTTGCGCATCCAGTCGAGCGCCGCTGATCCGTTGACTGCGAGGGCGGTGTCGATGACATGGCGGCGCTGCGTGACGATTCGGCAGAAGTCGCCGGCTGGGCCGGTGATCGATTCGAGGGCGTCGGGTGAGCCCCACGTCCACACGCCGCCGCTTGGTGCTGTCAGTTCCACCAGCACCTCCACTTCCGGCGCGCTCTCGCCCCGGACGAGGTAGCTCCACCCGCGGGTGATCACGCCGAGTTGTGCGATGTGGCGCAACCGGTCGGTGTCCGGACGGTCTGCCGGGAGACCGGCACGGTGGAGTGCGTCGACCACGTCCTGCCCGTGTGCCCACACCTCCATGAGTCGTGCGGTCAGAAACGACTTCGCACCCATCGACGGCCCGTACCAGTCGACCCGGCGGTCCTCGGCGAGCGTTCGAGCGGCGACTTCGAGGTTCGCACGGCATTGGCGCCATGCGGCCAGCTGATTCGGGGGAGCGAGCCGGCGAAACGTCCCGAGCGTTGCCTCGTCGACGCTGACCGAATCGGCATTCGCGAACAACTCGGACCGGTGCGTCGCAAAACCTGCTGGGTCGGTGATGGCGAGCGATGCTGTGCTGTCGAAGAATGCAAGGTGCCCGATCTGATCGGTGATCGACCAACGCGGGCTGGGCGTCGGCAACGCCCAGTACTCATCAACCAGGTCGGCGACCACAGCGTCGAGGGCGCGTTGTTCGTCGAG
>JBBREA010000163.1:0-5895 GCA_038203385.1 Acidimicrobiales bacterium
GACATGGATGGTCACATCGTTCCCACCCATGTAGCGAGACAATTCGGCCAACCCAGCCTCGTCCACCCGTCGCGGGTACACCTCGGCGGCTCCGAACCGAATGGTCACCGCGTCTTGGTCGATATCGGTGTCGTCGCTGCACTTACCGATCGCCATGGCCACTCGGCCCCAGTTGGGGTCGGCGCCATGCACGGCGGTCTTCACGAGAGGTGAGTTGACGATGGCCTTTGCGACCCGTTTGGCTTGCGCTCGGTCTCGGGCGCCGTCCACCACGACCTCGATCAGGGTCTCGGCGCCTTCGCCGTCTCGCGCGATCATCTTGGTCAGTGTGAGACAAACATCCCTCACTGCCAACTCGAACGCATCGAGGTCCACGGTGCCCGCTGACCCGCTGGCAAGCATCACGGCGGTGTCGCTGGTGGACGTGTCGGTGTCGACACTGACGCAGTTGAACGTGGTGTCCACCACCCTCCGGAACGCACCCTCGAGTTCGATTGGCGTCACATCGGCATCGGTGAGGACGACGGCGATCATCGTGGCCATGTCGGGCTCGATCATGCCAACGCCTTTGGCGATGCCGACCACGCGAGCAGTGG
Source organism: Acidimicrobiales bacterium (assembly GCA_038203385.1). Taxonomy (GTDB): domain Bacteria; phylum Actinomycetota; class Acidimicrobiia; order Acidimicrobiales; family Ilumatobacteraceae; genus Ilumatobacter. Next base: position 597 of record JBBREA010000163.1, read on the forward strand.
ATCCAGCGATCGTGGCCTCGGCCACCTTCGACACGGTGTCGGTCGTCATGATGCCGCGAGCGGCGGCGTCGGCCGATCTGCCCTCGATGACCGCCGGCAATGCTGCGATACCAGCCCGAATCCGATCGATCGGATAGCGCCGCCCGATCACCCCGGTGGACGCGAGCAGCACGTCGTCGGCAGCGCATCCGAGACGAGCTCCCACGCCGGCAACCAGTTCGACGGCGTCCGCGTGGCCGTCTGCCCCGTTGGCGACGTTGGCGTTCTTCGAGACGATCACCACCGCCTGAGCGTGTGCGTCGGCGAGGTGGTCGCGGCTGATGGCGACGCTCGGCCCGGCGAACCGACTGAGCGTGAACACGCCAGCTGCTGGTACTGGCCGGTTGGAGGTGATGATCACGAAGTCGTCGGAGTCGTCTTTCACTCCGATGTTTGCGACGTGGACTCGGAAACCCGACGGAACCTCAGTCATGGGCCGAGTATGTCGTTCAACTAGCTTCGAGCGCGTCGCGGACCTTGGTGAAGATCGATGCCATGGCCCGCAGTTCGTCTTCGTCGAGGAGGTCGATGAGGTGGTGGCGAACGCTGTTGACGTGCGGGTGCAACGCTTCGTGCAGTTTGTCCCAACCCGCTGGTGTGAGCACGGCGAGCATGACCCGGCGGTCCACGGTGGAGTTGAGCCGCTCGACCCAACCGGAGCGGACGAGGCCGTCGAGGCGGCGAGTGGCACCGCTGGGGGTGAGCTGCAGAATGGCCGCCAAGTCGCACATCCGCATCCGCTGTTCGGGAGCTTCTGACAACGTGACGAGCACCTGATAGTCGCCGATGGCGAGGCCAGTCGGGGTCAAGTCTGCTTCGATCGCCGAAATGAGGTCGTAGTGGGTCTCGATGAAGGTACGCCAGGCAGACATTTCCAAGTCGTTCAGGAATCGTGTAGGTGATGCGGCGGCGACGGCGTTCATGCGCGGTAGCTTACCGTTCGCAACAGTTGCTAGGTCAAGCCTTTGACCCGGTCAGTCGGACAAGGCTGCAGGCAACGCAGCCTCGAGTTCGGCGTGCTCGAACTCGAATCCCGAACGTTCGAGCACGTCGGGCGCAACCCGCTGGCTGAACAGCAACAACGACTCGGCCAACTCTGCGCCGAGCAGCAGCTTCGGACCGAAACCGGGCACCGGCAACACCGCTGGACGGTGTAATGCATCGGAGAGGGCTGCCGTGAAGTCTCGATTGGTGACGGGATTGGGAGCCGTGAGGTTCACTGGGCCGGAAACGTCGTTGAGCAACAGGAACTCGATCGCGCGTATCTCGTCAGCGAGAGATATCCAGCTCATCCACTGCCTGCCGTTGCCGAATCGTCCGCCGAGCGCGAGCTTGAACAGCGGGAGCATCTTCTTGAGCGCTCCGCCCTTGGCGGTCAGCACGATTCCCGTTCTGGCATGGGCAACACGTACGCCAGCGGATGATGCCGGCTCGGTTGCTTGCTCCCATTGCACGCAAAGATCAGCAAGAAATCCGTCGCCCGATCGGCTCACCTCAGTCAGCAGTTCATTGTCGCGATTGCCGTAATACCCGATCGCCGAACCGCTGATCAGTGTCTGCGGACCGCCATCGCCAGCGAGTTCGGCCATGGTGGTGGCGAGCAGTCGTGTACTTGCGACACGGCTGTCGACCAGCGTCTGGCGGTATTCGTCGGTCCATCGATGGTCGCCGATGCCGGCCCCCGCCAAGTTGACGACTGCGTCGAGCCCAATCACGCCGTCCCGGTCGATCGTTCTGGCGACAGGGTCCCATTGGATCGCACCCGGCCGGGCTGCCCCTCGAGTAAACGCAACTACCTCGTGGCCGTTGCCGGCGAGGTGTGCGCTGAGTGCGGTTCCGATCATCCCGCTGGCTCCGGTGATACCGATCTTCATTGCAGCCTCCTGGCTAACGTTGCGACAACTTGACCACGTCGTGCGTGGTGGTCGGGCGCGGTGTGACGGATTGGACACGTGACAATTGGCCACATGCCAATTGGCCATGTGACAATTGGCTATGTGACAATTGGCTATGTGACAATTGGCCATGTGACAATTGTCGAGACGACGTTCACTGAACCTACAGCCGAGGGGTGGCGAGCGTCCGCAGCACAGCGATCCTTCGGACGCGAACCGCGCGAACGAGCCGAGCGCCGGGGCAGGCTTCGTCGAAGCCTGCCCGGTTGGCGACGCCAACAGCTACCGGGCGAAATGAGCGAAATGAAAAGGAGCGCAGCGACCTATCCACTCATCCCGAAGCATCCCTAGCCTCAGTTGCGATGAAGACTCGAACGCTGCTGCTGATGGCACTGGGTTGCGGCCTTGCGATCATGCTCGCCGGAGCGGTGTTCCTCGTGCAGCTCACCAGGCAAGACGACCCGCAACCCCCTCTCCTGGTCGGAGCGACCGCAACCGTAGGAGACATGACCGTCTCGGTCGACGAGTCGATCGAGATCGCCGGCCAACTCACCGTCACGGTCACCTTGAAAGGCGCCGCCGACGAGTTGCCGGCAGATGACTTTCGCCTGATCGCATCCGGGCGCTCTACCGAAGTAGCCGAGACTTCGTGTGCAGCGACAGCGGTGGACAGTGCGGAGACGTGCACCGTTACGTTCGACGTCACAGCGGTCGACGGCGTTTCGCGGGTCTTGTTCTACGAACGCGGCGAAGAACAGGCGCGCTGGATGCTCGGCTAGTGGCGCTCGAACGAACCACTCGACCGGCCGACTCGACCGACCCCTCCGATGGCCCTCTGCGGTTACCCATTGGTAACAGCGGTACCGTGGTTGCCGTGACTGACTCGTTTGATCTCGTTGTGATCGGTGGTGGGCCCGGCGGTTATGCCTCGGCGCTCTACGGCGCCTCGGCCGGGTTGAAGGTGGCGCTCGTGGAAAAGGACGCGCTCGGCGGCACGTGCCTCAATCGTGGCTGCATCCCGGCCAAGGCATTCCTCGAAACTGCCGCCGTCAAACGACACGTCGACCATTCCGCCGACTTCGGCATCGAGTCGTCGGCCCCGTCGGTGAACTTTGCCGTGACTCAGGCGCGCAAACAGAAGATCGTCGCGGGCCTGGTTGGCGGCATCGCTGCCATGTGCAAGGGCCGCAAGGTCGAAGTGTTCAACGGCGTCGGCTCTTTGGCCGCTGACAACGTCGTCACTGTCGTGCTCAACGACGGCTCGTCGGTCACCATCACCGGCAAGAACGTCATCCTCGCTGGTGGCTCGGTGCCCCGCACCATCCCTGGATTCGACCGCGGTGGGCCCATCATGACGAGTGACGAGGTGCTCGACCTCGACGTGCTTCCCGAGCGCGTGGTGGTGATCGGTGGCGGAGCGATCGGCTGTGAGTTCGCTTCCACGTTTGCCGACCTCGGCAGCAAGGTCACCATCCTGGAAGGTCTTCCGAAGATCTTGCCTGGGCTCGACGCAGACGTTGCCAATGTTGTCGTCCGGAGCTTCAAGAAGAAGCAGATCGACATTCGCACCGGAGTGAAGATCACCGGCCATCAGCCAACCGACGCCGGTGGCACCACGGTGTTCTTCTCCACAGATGGCGGTGCGGCCGAGTCGGTCGACGTGGATGTGTGCATCGTCTCGGTCGGGCGGCGTCCGTACTCCGATCAACTCGGTCTGGCTGGCACTGGCGTTCAAGTTGATGAGCGCGGGTTTGTCGTGGTCGACGAGTACTGCCAAACCGGTGAGCCGGGGGTGTATGCCGTCGGTGACGTCATCAATACGCCGCAGTTGGCCCACGTCGGTTACGCCGAAGCGATTCTGGTGGTCAAGCACATGCTGGGCGAACATCCCATTCCTGTTGCGTACGATCGGGTGCCGTGGGCCATTTATTGCCACCCAGAAGTGGCGTGGTCCGGTCCGGGCGAAGATGCGGCCAAAGCAGCCGGTATCGATGTCATCGTGGGCAAACACCCTTTCAAGTTCAATAGTCGAGCGCAGATCGTCGGTGAAACCGAAGGCATGGTGAAGGTCATTGCCAAGAAGAACGCCGACGGCACCGCTGGCCAGATCCTCGGTGTTCATATGGTCGGTCCGTGGGTCACCGAGCAGCTCAGTGGCGGCTACCTCGCCGTGAACTGGGAGGCTACGGTCGCGGAAGTTGCCGAGTTCATCCAACCGCACCCGAGCCTGTCGGAACTCTTCGGTGAGACGATGTTGTCTCTCACCGGGCGTAGCTTCAACGGCTGATTTTCCACACCTCATCAGGAGTAACACAAGTCATGGCTGACGTCACCCTTCCTCAACTCGGCGAAACCGTCACCGAGGGCACCATCACACAGTGGTTCAAGAAGGTCGGCGATTCCGTCGCCGCCGATGAACCGCTGTTCGAGGTGTCAACCGACAAGGTCGACACCGAGGTGCCTTCCCCGATTGCCGGGGTAGTCACCGAGATCCGGGTACCGGAAGGCGAAACCATCGACGTCGGAACCATCGTTGCCGTGGTCGGCGATGCGGGCGCAGCGGTTCAATCACCTGCGGCCGAACCAGAGGCGCCCGCAGCAGAACCAGAGGCGCCCGCTGCCGAACCCGCCCCCGCTGCCGAACCCTCGGGCGAACCGGCTGCCGAACCCTCAGGCGAACCGGCTGCCGAGCCAGAGCCAGCTCCGGCGCCGCCAGCTGCTGCGGCCCCGGTCGCTCCGCCAGCCCCTGATCCTTCGCCGGCACCGGCTGCCGTGCCTGCGGCCCAGCCCGATGCGCCAGCCACCTCCGGAGACAGTCGCCTGCTCTCGCCTGTCGTGCGACGCCTCGTCAACGAGAACGGTCTCAATCCCGACGACATCGTCGGCAGTGGGCCCGGTGGCCGCATCACCAGAGAAGATGTGCTGGATCACCTCGACGCGGGCGGGACAACTGCCCCTGCCGCAGCAGCACCAGCGCCCGCCGTTCCGGCACCGGTGGCCGAGCCGGCAGCACCAGCACCGGCAGCACCAGCACCGGCGGCACCAGCACCGGCAGCACCAGCAGCACCGGCGGCACCTGTAGCACCTCGTTCGGCGCCCGCACCTGCATCACGCCCGGCTGCCGGTGAGCGCGATACCACGGTCAAGCTGTCAAAGATCCGACGCCTCACCGGCGATCACATGGTGATGAGCAAGGCCACGTCGCCGCATGCCTTCAGCGTCGTCGAGGTCGACTACGCAAATGTCGACGCCACACGGTCCAAGGTGAAGAACGAGTTCAAGGCGAGCGAGGGTTTCAGCCTCACATACCTGCCCTTCATCGCCCGTGCCATCGTTGATGGGCTCGCCGAGTTCCCGCACCTCAA